>JAZNRT010000048.1:0-59175 GCA_045590875.1 Acutalibacteraceae bacterium | reverse complement strand
TCACTAAAAACAGAGGTTTACAATCCGAAAACCTTCTTCCCTCACGCGGCGTTGCTGCATCAGGGTTTCCCCCATTGTGCAATATCCCCCACTGCTGCCTCCCGTAGGAGTCTGGGCCGTGTCTCAGTCCCAATGTGGCCGTTCGACCTCTCAGTCCGGCTACTGATCGTCGACTTGGTGAGCCGTTACCTCACCAACTATCTAATCAGACGCGAGCCCATCTTACAGCGGATTGCTCCTTTGATATATTTGAGATGCCTCATATATATATTATGCGGTATTAGCATCGGTTTCCCAATGTTGTCCCCCTCTGTAAGGCAGGTTGCTCACGCGTTACTCACCCGTCCGCCACTAAGTTTTTGGAATCTTCTCCCCGAAGGGATCTGTTTCCTAAACTCCGTTCGACTTGCATGTGTTAGGCACGCCGCCAGCGTTCGTCCTGAGCCAGGATCAAACTCTCTAAAAATTGTATCTCAACACTTTCGTGTTAAAATCTTTAGATTTAAGCTTGTTAGCTCTAAACTTTAATAACGCTTGCGTTATTTTTCCGTTTGTCTTGAATTACTTTCTTCAAGAAATTGTCGGGTCCAATTTATTCTTATCGTTGTTTAATTTTCAAGGTCCATTTCGCCTCCCCACAAAGGGTCAGCTTGATTATATTACCACTTCTATCCCCCTTTGTCAACACTTTTTTTGAAATTTTTTGAAACTTTTTTTCGCTTTCAATTTATTGTGTGTTTTGGGCTAAGTGACACGATATATTGTGCCACTTAAATTGGTAATTTATTCAAGTTAACAAAAATTATTTTATGTCTTGTTTTGTTATTATATTATAATGTTACGCGCGCGTACATTATAATTATGAAACAAGCTCTTTTACCAAAGGTCAGAAAAGGTCAGTTTTGTTTACAGATTATTCATAAATTACCTATTGACAATATGCAAATTAGGGTGTATATTATAATTACGTTAGCACTCGTGTGATAGGAGTGCTAAAAATTGAAAGGTGGGGATTATCAATGGAGCTTAGCGAGCGCAAACAGGCAATACTTGCCGCTATAGTTAAAAGCTATATTGAAGCCGGCGAACCGATTGGTTCAAAGGCGCTGTGCGATATGCTGAATCTCAGCCTTTCTTCTGCCACACTGCGAAATGAGATGAGCGACCTTTGCTCAATGGGTTTTTTAGAACAGCCCCACACCTCAGCAGGAAGAATACCTACCCACTTAGGCTACAGAACCTATGTTGATTCACTTATGACCCCCGCCACTCTTACACCTGAAATAAAGCTAGCTATCGACTCAACATTGGAAACCATCTCACACACACCTGAACAAATGCCCACCCTTGCCTGCCAAATACTTGCAGACCTTACTGGGCTTCCCTCCTTTTCGGCATCACTCACAAACAACGATGCTAAGATAAAGAGGGTACGGCTTATTCCAATGGGCGGAAAAACAATGCTTATGGTGGTGATTTCTACCGATGGTATGGCACGAAGCCGAATAGTGCTGAGCGACTGTGTTGTTGACGAGGCGTTGCTCTCGCTTTACAGTAACATTTGCAAGACCTGCATTGTTGGTCACAGATTGCAGGAGCTTAACACCGCATACTTACAATCTATTGTGGCGCGCATCGGCGATTTCGGGCTAACCGTTATGCCTCTGCTTTCAACACTTTTTGAAATAGTTGCTGAAATGTTCGAGCCTCAGTTGCATTTTCGGGGCGAATCCAAACTGCTTACAGGCTACAGACAGCACGAGGATGCAATGAGAATCGGTGAGCTGATTTCTCAAAAAGAGGCTGTTCTTGATGTTATCTCCCATATGAATTCACCTGTAGGAGTTATATTCGGTGACGATTACGGTCACGGAATTGCCGCAACCCCCTCTTGTATGGTTGTGGCAAAATACAAAACGGGCGACCGAGAGCTTGGACGAATCGGTGTTATAGGACCTGTGAGATTGGCCTACGAACAGCTGATTCCAAGCATTGAATATTTTGCAACAAGACTTGGCACACTTATGACTAAGGCGCTTCGCGATATGGAGGATTAAAAATGGCAAAAGAAGAAAAGAAGACAACCGCCGAAGAAGAAATTTCTGAAGCAGAGGAAACAAAAGAGGTTGACGTTTCTATTGAAGACGGCGAACTAGAAAAGGCAAAAAAAGAACTTGAAAAACAAAAGGATTTAGCCCTTCGCACAGCCGCCGAATTCGACAACTACAAAAAACGCACCGAAAGGGATAAAATAGCTTCATTAGAATTTATGAAGGCGGATATTTTAAAAACCTTCTTGCCCGTTCTCGATAACTTTGGAAGAGCGCTTGAAGCTGACCCCAACGGTGAGGACTTCCAGAAGGGCATAGAAATGATATCCAAACAGCTTACCGATGTTATGGTAAAGCTTGGCCTTTCAGAAATTAACGACGAAGGCAAGGAATTTGACCCACAGCTACACCAAGCAGTGCTTCACATTGAAGACGAAAGTGTGGGAGAAAACATAATTGTAAAGACTCTGCAAAAGGGCTACAAAATAGGCGATACAGTTATAAGACCTGCAATGGTTCAGGTTGCTAACTAATCAATAAATAAACAAATCAATTTATATTAAATTTGGAGGAATTTATCATGGGAAAAATTATTGGTATTGACTTAGGTACTACAAACTCTTGCGTATCTGTTATAGAAGGCGGCGAACCGGTTGTTATTGCTAACGCCGAGGGCGCACGTACAACTCCTTCGGTAGTTGCTTTTTCTAAAACAGGTGAAAGAATGGTTGGTCAGGTTGCAAAGCGTCAGGCTATTACAAACCCCGACAGAACCATAAGCTCTATCAAGCGTGAGATGGGCACAAGCCACACCGTTGAAATCGACGGCAAAAAGTTCACTCCTCAGGAAATTTCAGCTATCATTCTTCAAAAGCTCAAGGCTGATGCTGAGGCATATATCGGCTCGCCTGTAACCGAAGCTGTTATTACAGTTCCTGCCTACTTCACCGACGCACAGCGTCAGGCAACAAAGGATGCGGGTAAAATTGCAGGCCTTGACGTTAAGCGTATTATCAACGAGCCCACTGCTGCAGCTCTCGCATACAGCGTAGATAAGGAAGATGACCAAAAGGTTATGGTTTACGACCTCGGCGGCGGTACATTTGACGTTTCTATTATTGAAATGGGCGACGGAGTTCAGGAGGTTCTTGCAACTGCAGGTAACAACAAACTTGGCGGTGACGATTTCGACAAGAGAATTATGGACTGGGTTGTTGCAGGCTTTAAGGCTGAAAACGGCATTGACCTCAGCACTGATAAAATGGCTATGCAGAGAATTAAGGAAGCCTCTGAAAAAGCTAAGATTGACCTTAGCGGTATGACAACTGCCGATATCAATCTTCCCTTTATCACTGCTGATAACACAGGTCCTAAGCACTACGAAACCACCCTTACCCGTGCAAAATTCAATGAGCTTACCGCTGATTTAGTTGAGGCTACAATGGCACCTGTTCGTCAGGCTCTTGCCGATTCAGGCCTTTCTAAAGACGATATAAACAAGGTGCTTATGGTTGGCGGTTCTTCCCGTATTCCTGCCGTTCAAGAAGCTGTTAAGAGCTTCATCGGCCGCGACCCCTTTAAGGGAATTAACCCCGACGAGTGTGTTGCTATCGGTGCCGCTATTCAGGGCGGTGTTTTAGGCGGAGATGTTAAGGGTCTTCTCCTTCTCGACGTTACTCCCCTTTCATTAGGCATTGAAACAATGGGCGGTGTAAGCACAAAGGTTATCGACCGTAACACCACCATTCCTACAAAGAAAAGTCAGATATTCTCCACCGCCGCAGACGGTCAGACCTCTGTTGAGGTTCACGTTCTTCAAGGCGAGCGTGAGTTTGCCCGCGACAACAAGACTCTCGGCGTGTTCCATCTCGACGGAATCGCTCCCGCACCTCGCGGAATTCCTCAGATTGAAGTTACCTTCGATATAGATGCCAACGGTATTGTTCACGTTTCTGCTAAAGACCTTGGCACAGGCAAGGAGCAGTCAATCACCATCACTTCTAACACAAATATGTCTAAAGACGATATTGACAAGGCTGTTAAGGAAGCTGAGCAGTATGCCGCTGAAGACAAAAAGCGCAGAGAAGAAATAGATATTAGAAACGCTGCCGACCAGATGGTTTATACATCTGAAAAGACCATTGCTGACTTTGGTGATAAGATTACTGAGGAAGAAAAATCTAACATCCAAAAGGCTGTTGACGAACTTAAAGAGGCTCTTAAGGGCACAGACATTGAAGCAATAAAGCAGAAGCAGGAAGAGCTTCAGAAGGCTGTATATGCAGTTAGCGAAAAGATTTACAAGGCTACTGCAGAAGCACAGGGTGCCCCCGGTGCAGAAGGTCAGCCTCAGGGCGACCCCAATGTTTACGAGGCGGATTTTAAGGATGCCGACGAGGGCAACTAATTGTGATGCAAGGTGCAGAGTGGAATTCCGCTCTGCACTCTAGCCGTTACTTATACTACGTGAGGAGCGTACAACTTTGGCTGACAAGAAAGACTACTACGAGGTGCTGGGTGTAGACCGCAGTGCCAGCGAAGATGAAATAAAAAAAGCCTATCGTAAGGCGGCAAAAAAATATCACCCCGACCTGCATCCGGGAGATGCCGAAGCAGAAGCCCACTTTAAAGAAGCAGGTGAAGCATATGAGGTGCTGTCGGACCAGAACAAACGTGCCCGATACGACCAATTCGGCCACGCGGGAGTTGACCCCAACTATGGCGCAGGTGGTGCCGGTGGCGGCGGTTTTGGCGGTTTCGGTGATTTTGGTGATATAGGTGATATATTCAGCTCATTTTTTGGCGGCGGTTTTGGCGGCGGTGCTCGTTCAAACCCCAACGCACCAAGAAGAGGCAATGACACCTCTGCCACTGTTAATCTTTCCTTTGAGGAAGCCGCAAAGGGCTGTGAAAAAACCATAAAGGTAACAAGAATTGAAACCTGTTCCGACTGTGGAGGAAACGGTGCCGAAAAGGGCAGCTCGCCTAAAACCTGTAGCCACTGTAGAGGCACAGGTCAGGTGAGAATTACTCAGCAGACACCCTTTGGCGCTATGCAAACCTCCCGCGTTTGTGACCACTGTCATGGTACGGGTAAGATTATTGACAATCCCTGCCGTTCTTGTGGCGGTAAGGGCAGAGTTCGCAGGGCAATCGAACGGAAAATCGACATTCCTGCAGGAATTGATGACGGTCAGATTATCAACATACGCGGCGGCGGTGATGCAGGAGCAAACGGCGGTCCCGCAGGCGACCTTAGGGTTAATGTAAATGTTCGTCCCCATGCCATCTTTGAGAGAAGCGGCTTCGACGTTTTCTGCGAAATTCCCGTTACCTTTACCCAAGCGGCTTTAGGCGATGAAATAACTGTGCCAACCTTAGACGGCAAGGTTAAATTCACTATTCACGAGGGCACCCAGCCCGGTGATGAATTCAAGCTTAAGGGCAAGGGCATAAAAAGGCTTAACTATTCGGGCTTTGGTGATCAGTATGTTAAAATCATATTGGAAGTACCTAAAAACTTAACCAAAGACCAAAAGGAACTACTTAAAAAATTCGACGATGAGACCGACGACAAAAACTACGGCAAGCGGAAAAGCTTTTTCGACAAGCTAAAGGATTTGTTCTAGCGTGTGAATTTTAATAGGACTACTCGAAACTCTTTGGGAGACACTTTATAAAGAAGTGTTCTCCCAATTTTCTTTTTACATAATAATTGACACTTTCAAGTTGAAAGTGTCATAGTGGGTTACATACTTTGAATTTATACCTATCTCAGAGATAAAAATATTAGTGATATTGTGAGACGGGTCTCACAGTGATATTTTCTTTTTAAAATTCCTCGCCTGTGGCGAGATATTTTAAAAAGGAAAGTGATATTGAAACTTTCAGTTTCAGTTGTATTATATTCGCCATAAAACTCGCGAAGCGAATATAACTTGGACAACGTCCAAATATAACTGCGAAGCAATATAACTCGCCTTGGGCGAATATAACTGAGGCGCACTTCCTTACGGAGTGCGCCTCTTCGGGTAGTTCTTTTTTTGTGTTACGAGCCTTGTCGTTTATTGACTAATTTTGAGGAATATGGTATATTAAAAATGTATACACTATATTATGTTAATGCCACTCTTGAAGGAGATATATATGAGCAAAAAAGTTGTAAGAATTATATCAGTTTTGCTTTGTTTTGCCTTTCTGCTTCCCTTTTGTCCATATGTTTTAACCGAAACACATGCGGCGGTTATGAGCCTTTCGGATATGCAGGAAAAATATCCTCACGGAAAGTTTTGGAACGGCGGGAATTCTGAGAGCTACACCTCCACCCCTTGCACACATCACAGAAACGAATGCACCTACAACGGCTCCTGCGGTTGCAACACATACAAAAACTATGCCATTCAATGTATGGGCTTTGCTTTTCAGCTGGCATATACCGCATACGGCGGCGAGCCCTATATTCAATGGAATGTTTCTTATGATAAAAACTATATAGACACCTCTTTAAAGCCCGGCGATGTAATCCGTTATAATTTTAACGGCCACTCTGCATTTGTATACGGTGTAAGCGGTGATACCATAACCTATGCCGATTGCAATTATCAGAACAACTGTGTTATCCGTTGGGGTGCCACAATGACTAAATCGAGGCTAAAGGAATCCTTTACCTCGGTTGCAATTGCCCCCTATTCCCTTGCAGAATCCCACAACCACAGTTATGTATCGGGCTACGACAGTGACCACCCACACAATCAGTATAACAAATGCTCCTCTTGCGGTTATTATTACTATACAGGTAACAGCAAGACTATACCAAATTGCAGTGAATGCCTAGGTAGGCCTGAGGTGAGCTTCCCAAATTCAATAAAAGCAATCACCCTATCGGGTCAGGACACCGTAGCCTACGAATCGGTGGGCGGAAAGGCAAAGCCGCAAAAAATCGGTGGAAATGACATTTGCTATATAACCGAGCTTTTAAGCAATGGTTGGTGCAAGGTTACATATCCCCAGTCAGGCGGGAAGAACACCCAGGGATATGTTAAGACCTCTGTTTTCTTTAATCCTGATTACAACGCCTTTAGCATAAAGGCGGACAGGCTTATTGAAACCTACGCTCGCGGTGACCTGAAAGAAGAAATCGGCTATACCGCCCAAGGTGATGTTTCATTTATTGTGGATCACAACTCGGTGGCGGCACAACTGCTTTACCCCGTTTCAGGGGGCTATTACAGAGCCGCCTGGATACCTCTTTCGGCGCTAAGTCTTAAAATTAACTACAACTCAAACGGTGGCATCGGCAACATGACGGGGACCACCGCCAAATACAGCGATATCCTTACTTTAAGTCCCAACACCTTTACTAAGGTGGGCAATCTTTTCGGTGGTTGGAATGCCTACCGAAATTCCGATAGAACTTGGTACTGCGCAGGTGTTGGCTGGAAAACCCAAGAAGAAATCAACCTTTTTGGCTATAAGAAAAGCGTTTATAAAAGCGGCATAGGCTATACGTTCAACAAATCTTGGTTTGCTAACGCCACCACAAACGATACCATTACCTTCTACCCGGTTTGGTCCCCACACAAGCTCATCGTTTATTATAATGCAAACGGCGGTACACTCAAAAAGGACAAGCATACACTTTCCAATAATATGATTTACAAGGTGGCCGACGGTAAAAAACACAATCAAGTGTGGACATACGGTGCAAAAAAATCAAATGGACTTAACAATGCATCCACCTTTGGACTTGTTCGCGACGGCTATACTTTTAAGGGCTGGAGCACCAAGCCACAAGGCGGCACAGTATTTAGCCAAGATGATAAAAATTTGCTTTCCTCAAGCATAAATCCAAATGCCGTTAAGGGAAATTGTATAAGTGTGCTATATGCTGTGTGGGAAAGCACTGCACCTAAAGTGACTGATGTAACTGTTGCGACCAAACCCATTACCCTTTATTCTGTGAGGCAAGCCTTTAACTCTGTTGGTCTTACCCTCACCGCATCTTACAGCGACGGCACCAAAAAAACTATTACCGACGGTTTCCAGATAAAGGGTTTCAATTCACAAGCTGTGGGCAAACAAATAGTTACTATTGCCTTTGGCGGCAAGGAAACTACCCTTAATGTTACTGTGGGCGCTACCGAAGACCTTAACTTTAAAAATTGCACACACCCTACCCTCTCCGAAACTATACTCACAAATGCCACCTGCAAAAATGAGGGTCAGGTCAAATCGGTTTGCAATCAGTGTGGAGGAATAAAGCTTAGTAATAAAGAAA
The DNA here is from genome assembly GCA_045590875.1 of Acutalibacteraceae bacterium. Taxonomy (GTDB): domain Bacteria; phylum Bacillota; class Clostridia; order Oscillospirales; family Acutalibacteraceae; genus UMGS1532. Next base: position 50,847 of record JAZNRT010000048.1, on the reverse strand, counting down.
CTACTCCCCACACCGCAGTTGTGGTTTCTACCACCCCGCCCACCTGCACAACACCTGGAAAAAGCGAGGGCTTAAGCTGCGGAGTTTGTGGCACAGTTTTAGAAAAACAGCAGATTATCTCCGCTCTGGGTCACTCCTACACCGAAAAGATAACTAAAAAAGCCACAATGAAATCGGCAGGAAATCTAGAAAAAGCCTGTTCGGTATGCGGCAACATCTCCAACAGCACTATAAGGAAAATAAAATCAGTTAAGCTCTCAAAAACCTCTTACACTTATAACGGGAAATCACGAAAGCCCACCGTTACAGTGAAAAACACAAAGGGTCAAAAGCTTATTAAAGGCACAGATTACACAGTTAAATATTCCTCAGGGCGCAAAAAGATTGGTGAATACAAAGTAACTGTGAATTTCAGAGGCAAGTATAAAGGCAAAGAGGTTTTAACATTCAAGATAACCCCAAAAGCCACCTCACTTTCAAAGCTTACTGCTAAAACAAAAAGCATTAAGGTGAAATGGAAGAAGCAGGAAAAGGATACTTCAGGCTATCAGCTTCAGTACAGCACCTCTAAGAAGTTTAAAAACGCTAAAAAAATTACGGTAAAGAAAACCAAAACCACATCAAAAACCATAAAAGAATTAAAGGCGAAAAAGACCTACTATGTTCGCATACGCACCTTTAAAACCGTCAAGGGCAAAAGAATTTATTCAGGTTGGTCTAAGGTTAAAAGTAAGAAAACCAAATAAACTGAAAAAGCAAGGCTCTCGCCTTGCTTTTTTATATTGTACATAAAATTTTATTCAGCCCAGTTGCCGTTTTTGAAAATTTCTATTTTTTCGCCGCTTTCAGTGATGCCGAAAATCTCCATATCCTCGGTACCTATCATAAAATCCTCATGCACCATCGATTCGTTTACACCCATTTTTCGGCATTCCTCCAAAGTATATTTCTCATAATCTTTAATACAGTTTGAAAAGCCCTCGCCAAGTGCTAAGTGACAGGCGGCATTTTCGTCGAAAAGAGTGTTATAAAACAGAAGTCCGCTTCTACGAATAGGGGAATCATAGGGCACTAAGGCACATTCGCCCAAATAATGAGAGCCCTCATCCATATTGATTAAAATATTCAGTAGCTCTTCGTTTTTCTTCGCCCTTGCCTCTACTGCTCTGCCGCCTTCAAATCGGATGTAAAAATCCTCAATAAGCTCACCTCTATAGCAAAGGGGTCGGGAGGAATATACTATGCCCTCTGCCTCTCCCCGCTTTGGGGTTATAAACACTTCCTCTGAGGGAATATTGGGGTTAAAGAAATTGCCCGAAAGGGTGTATTCACCTCCGCCTAAAAACAGTGCGTTTTCCATTAGACCAACCCGCAAATCGGTGCCGTTGGCACTTTTAAATTCCAAAGCACGAAGATTAAGACTATTAAGATAATCACACTTGTTTTTTAAGGTTTTATTATGGTTTTCCCAATTAAGAATGGCATTGCCCTCAGCACGGGAGGTATAGAGAATTGCTTGCCAAAGCTTTTCCTCTGCCTCCTCTTGCGAAAGCTTTGGGAACATCTTTTTCGCCCACGCTTTACCCGGCACAGCCGCTATGCACCACTGATATTTATTTTCCATTTCATCCTGCAAGGGCTTTAATTTTTTGTATCGCGCTGCCACCTGTAAAGCCTGCTTTTCCCGATTGATACCGTTTAAGCCGTCGGGGTCCTCCGACAGCAGATAAATCATAGCTGGCAGGGTGTTTTTGCGGTGCTCTAATTTTGCTACCTCATAATCCTCAACCCTTTGTAGCACCTCTTCACTACGATGCTCTACGTGGATTTTTGTTAAGGGCTGATAGCTCCATTCAACCTCAACCTTGCTTGCACCTGAAAGATATGCCTCTTCTACCACCGTTTTTACAAATTCGGGCTGATCTAAATCTGCGCGTATTACCACCTCTTGCTGTGGCTTTAAATTTATGCCAACCTTAACTATAAGCTCGGCATAGCTTTTTAATATATCACTCTTCATAAAATACTCCTATATTTATTTTACACTCTTCATATCCTCAACTTTTGCAGTATAGCCGTTATAAGCAAACACGAATAATCCGAACCTTCCCAAAATAAGCATAATTTCGGCACTTTTTGGCTTGTCGTCATTTGTAGGCGTTTCGCCTTACAAAAATAAGCGCAAGAAAGGCGGGAAAAGGCGACGAGAGAAACCGCAATGTGTTCAACTCTCGTTACCCTAACCCTCTAAATAAGCCACCAAAGCCTGAGGCTCTTGGAAAAATCCGCAAAGCTCCTTTGCGGCAGGTTTCATAAATCCGCCTTCTATAGCTTTATCCAGCATTGTTTCCATTGCATTATAGTATCCGCCTACATTAAAAACCGCAATAGGCTTATTATGTCTGCCAAGGGAGCGCAGGGTGAGAATTTCAAAAAACTCGTCGAAGGTGCCTATGCCACCGGGGGTTACTATAAAGGCTGCTGACTTTTCCTCCATAAGCTGTTTGCGTTCACGCATAGTTTCGGTAAAGAATATTTCTGTGCAATCGTTGAAAAGCACACCGTCGACATTGAAAAACTTAGGTACAATACCTATAATCTCGCCGCTTTCAGCCCTTGCTCCTCTAGCGATAGCGCCCATCATTCCATTGGCGCCTCCTCCAAAAACTACCCTATGACCGCGAGTTGCTAAAAACTTGCCCAGCTCTTCGGTTTTTTCTATCATTTCCTGCGGCACGTCGGGAGATGCCGCACCATATACGCATATATTCATTTTGTTGCCTCGCTTATATCAATATTTTTGCCGTTCAGCACTGCTTTTATTAGCTCCTCGCCTTTATATTCAAGCTTTAAGGAAAAGAAAGGGGTGTCGGGGTCGGAAATTAAGCGCAGAAATATCTTATCTCCCGCCCAGATAGGCAGATTTTCAACCTCTGATTTTTCTACCCATTCTAAGTTTCCCTCGTCACATTCCTTTACGCTGCCACTGAATTTATACGCCGAAAACAGGTGCATATATTCTCCGCCCCATTTATCTGAAAGGAAGGTAACTATTCCGCGATATTTATATTCCGTGAGGGTAAGCCCCGTTTCTTCCTCTGCTTCTCTTAAAATGCATTCCTCAGGGCTTTCGCCAAACAAAAACTTTCCGCCAATTCCTACCCATTTATCCCGATTAAGGTCATTTTCCTTTTTTACTCGGTGGAGCATTAAATATTTATTATCCTTTTCGATATAACACAGTGTTGTGTTTTGCAAAATATCACCTCGATGTTATAAGCAAAGCTCTTTGAATTTCCTTTGCAGCTAGATAATCCGAAGCCGTTACCCTAATTGAAATCAAAAACAGCGCGGTCGCCCTCTAAACGCAAAGATGCGTCAAAAGGCTTGCCGTTTTTGGAAATAAAGCCTTTTATTTTTGCGGTCTTTTTCTCTTTAAGCAACATTCTTGCATTGGCTATTGAAATTACGCGCTGACATATTACACCCGAAATTTTAAATTTACAGCCCTCTCTCCAGCCTGAACAACCGTAGCCATATCTGCCCTTTAAGACCTGCTTGCCGCAAAGTGGACAAACGCCTACCTCATCACCGTAAAAGCCATCGTCGGTATCGGTTTCAAGGGCTTCTTCTTCCCTTCGAAAAACCTCCCCTATTTCCGCCTTTGCCAGCTCTACGCTGCCCATAACCGAAAGCTCACCGCGAAACACCTTTTTTAGCGCCTGACCCAAGGTGCTGGTTTTATATTTATCCATAGAAATATTCATACGTCTTAAGGATTCTATAAGGTATTCGCCCCCTGAAAGGATATGATAAACATCCTTTTTAAGCTCTATATACCCGCTTTTTCTGGCATTATCTATAATGCCTGTTCTTGTTGCCTCGGTTCCTAGCTCCAAGCCCTCGAAAATAGCGCGGTAATCCTCAGTGTCATCTTCTTCGTAGGTATCAGCAGCCGTCTCTGCCGCCTGTTGTTTATCCTCTTTAAACGGATTTTTAAGATAGTTGTTAAGGGTTTCTATTGTATAGTGCTTGGGTGGTGTTGTCTGCTTTTCCTTTGGTTTAAAATCCGTATTAACAAGGTCATCAATTTCGAGACTTGGCAAAATTTTATCCTTTTGAGTGTAGTCGTCGTATTTTGTCCAGCCCTTTTCTAAAATCACCGTGCCCTTTAGGGTAAATTCCTCAAGCTCTCCCAGCTTTATTGTTATCTCGGTTTTTTGCGCCACACATTCCTCACTGCAGAAAACTGCAACAAAACGGCGGAGAACTGTGCTGTAAACCTGAAACTCCTCAGGGGAAAGGTGCTCTTTTTTAGGAATTTTATAGGTTGGGGTAAGGGCTGAGTGGGATTCTATCTTTTTATCGTCGAAAATAGATTTACTGTCCTTGAATTTTACAGGATATCCAAGTGCCGCAACGCCTGATAGGATTTTTTTAATTTTATCCTTTTCTGCAGTTGCAAGATATTCCGAGTTGGTTCTGGGATAGGTAAGATAACCCTCTTCGTAAAGCTTTTGCACTATTTTTAAGCTTTGGTCCATAGACATTTTATATTTTTTGCCAAGCAGATTCTGAAGCTTTGAAAGAGAGAAAAGCTTTTGAGGCTTAAGGGTATCCTTTTTAGTTTTTTTATCCGTAACCTTTGCCTCAGCCTCGTTATATTTTCTTTGCATTTCGGCAATCTGAGCCTTTTTGTTTTTATCTAATTTTATTTTGCTCTGAAGCTCTACCTTTTCCCCCTTTGTTTCTTCTGCACTGAAAAGGGTAAAATAGGTTTCGGGGGTGAAGTTTCGAATTGCCATATCTCTGTCGTAAATTGCCTTTACAATGGGTATAATCACCCTGCCTACACGAAGCAGAGTTCCTGTTTTTAAGGTGGCATAGCGAGTGAGATTTACACCGTAGAGCCAGTCGATATATGTACGGGCATAGCCCTCGTCTGCTAATGAAACATATTCTTGCGCCGGCTTCATATCCCTTAACGCTGACCGTATGGTTTCGGGAGTTTGGTCGGGTAGCCAAAGTCTGAATTGAGGCTTCTCGGTTTTTAGTGCATTGGTAATACACAAACGAATTATAATTTCACCCTCGCGGTCTGCGTCTCCTGCGTTTACTATTTTTTCTACATCTGCTCTATTGCAAAGGTCTTTAATTACTCCAAACTGGCGGGATACACCTGCATCCTCTTCCCCACCGGCACCCCGTCGAAGCTTAAAATTAAAGCTTTCGGGAAAGCAGGGAATGTTTTCCATAGACCAACGACCCGTAGAGGTAGGCCCTGTGTAATCCTCTATATCACAAAGGGAAAATAAATGTCCAAACGCCCAGGTGACTATATAGCCCTCGCCCTCCAAATAGCCTTGCCGCCGCTGTAATTTCCCAATTGCATCGGCAATATTACGGGCAAGGCTTGGCTTTTCGGCAATTATCAATATCATTTATTTCCCCTCCTTTTTTCTTATATACTGTTTTTAGTAACTAAAGCTTTCTCCCGCCGAGGCTTTTCGGGCGGCTTTAAAAGCTTCTTTTTCCTTTTTGGTTTTGATTGCTGTTTTAACTCCGTTTTGGGTGCAAAGGGTCAGTGTAATCTTTCCGCTTTCTATTTTAGGGTGGCGAAGAATACGCGCCGATACCTGCTCTACAGGCTCTTTGCACAGTGCTATGTAGGAAAACTTTTCGTCTTCATAAGGGGCATCTCCACCCTTTAAAAGCTTGTGGATTTTGCTTCGTTGTACCCTGCAGGTAAAGTGGCACCAATCCTCACCCTTTATAGGGCAAGCATTGGAATTTGGGCAGGGCGCTATAATATGTGCGCCGATGTCGTATGCCCAATTTCGTATTGCGCCTATTACAGCGGCGCCCTCAGGGGTGCCATTTTCTATGATAACCAACATCTTTTTTGATGCTTGCCACATTTCCTTTACGGTGTCCAACCGACTGCTTGGTGCCAATTCATTTAAAACATATGAGGCTATAACCATATCCGCTGTGTGTTTTTTAACCTCACTTATATCAGCCGCCAGCCACAAGGCATTCACAAATTCTGAACCCAATGCCCGCATTACAGACTCCCGCTCTATACAGGTTTTTTGCAGTGTGTCCGTATACTGCTGTACAGCCAAGGTGGCGGCACCTGTTCCCGCACCTGCATCGCAAAGGGAAGCGATGCCTTTTAAATCAAATACCTCATTTATGTATTTTAGTGCTGTATAAACAGCACTGTAGGTTGCAGGCATTCGGGCAATGGCATAAGCCACCGCCTCTGTTTGTGTGTTCAGCATGCTAGCACCCGTTCGTCCACTTCCCCTATAACGCAAGCTCAATCCTTCATAAGCGGATTTAAGACGAACTACACCCTCCCTTTCGGCAAGGTCTTCTAACAAGGCTGTGATATTTTCGGGTAAATTCATTTTTATTTCCTCTGATTAACTTTACTTCGAGCTAAATTGTTATTCCTCAGGAATAAGGTTCAGTATTTCCTTTATCGACATACACATATCGTCGGCTTCCTTAGCCCTATGATTTTTCAGGATTTCGGTTGCCGCTTTTTGCATTGCAGGGAAGCCACTGCGGGTAAGCTGATTAGCATATATAACTATATTTACCCCACGCTTGGCAAATTCCTCTTCGGTAACTGTATTAAATGATGTGGGCACAACCACAATCGGGGTTGCCGAATCGGCACTTCTGAACTTCTCTACAAACTCAAATATCTCATCCGGACTTTTCTTTCTGGAATGAATCATAATTCCATCTGCCCCCGCCTCTACAAAGGCAAAGGCGCGCTTCAGCGCATCGTCCATACCCCGTTCCAAAATAAGGCTTTCAATTCGGGCAATTATCATAAATTCCTTAGTTTTCTGCGCCTTTTTGCCTGCGGCAATTTTAGCCGAAAAGCTTTCTATGGAATCCTGAGTTTGCTCTACCTCTGTGCCAAACAGAGAATTCTTCTTAAGCCCTGTTTTATCCTCAATAATAACCGCTGAAACTCCCATTCTCTCAAGGGTTTTCACGGTGTAAACAAAGTGCTCGGTGAGACCGCCCGTGTCGCCGTCTAAAATAATGGGCTTGGTGGTAACCTCCATAATATCATCTATTGTTCGCATCCTTGAAGACATATCCACAAGCTCAATATCAGGCTTGCCCTTGGCGGTAGAATCACAGAGAGAGGAAACCCACATACCATCAAACTGATATGCCTTACCCTCTTGATATACTGTGGTTTTTTCGGCAATAAGACCGGTGATGCCGCTATGGGCTTCGATTATGCTTAAGGTGGGCTTCATAGAAAGTAGTTTCCTGAGCCTGCCTCTACGGATGTCGGGAATTGATAAATGTTCTTTGCCTGCTCGGTCCAAAGCCTTATATTTATCATCCTTTGAATAAGGGAATTCTACCAACTCTCCACCATAGAGGGCGAGTATCTCCAAAACCTCTTGGCGCACAGGCTTTTGAAAGCCCTCCTTCCAATCGTCACCGTGAACAACATAATCGGGCTTTAATTCATTAAGAATATCCTTATAGCTTAAGGTTTTTTGCTCAACGGTGTTCTTCACACCTTCGATGCTTTCAAAAAGTGCTCGGCGCTCTTCAAAAGGCATAATGGGAAAACGCCTATAGCTTGCCACTGCCTCGTCGGACAGTATCCCTATAGTTAATTCACCTAATGTCGATGCTTTTTTTATAACTGCAATATGACCGCTGTGAATCATATCGGCAGATACACACATATAAACAGTTTTACTCATACTTCACTTTGGCAATAATTTTGCCGAACCTCCGTTTTATTGTGAAAACTCTGCAAAATTTTTACAGGTAATCTATAATTAGTATTTACTGTTATATGCAATAATAAAAGCAACTAATAAAAATTTTTATATGCTATTTTTTTCTTCTTTTTATTACAAAATCGGCATAATCACTGCGCTTTTTTCTGCCCCTTATATCCCTTATAAGGGAAATTGTGTGCAGTACAATCAGCACAACACCCGCCACAATTACCAATGTAATAATGGTTAGGTAAACGATTCTTTTAATTCCGTTACCCTTGTCCGCCCCCATAACACCGCCTGATTCGGGAATTTTCATAGTTTTTAAGGTATCCTCCGCAAGGGCGCGTTGGTTATCGGTTATCTCTAAATCAGAGCCGTAAAAAACAAGAGAATAATAACTGCCGTTTTTAACTGTTATAAATTGAATTGAGTTGTAGCCGCCCTCTTCACTTTTAACGACCGTGTCTATTTCGAAAAACACAAGATTGCCAATTCGGTATATATAGTCATAGCCATTTGGAAGAAGCTCGCTAGCCACAGTTTTCAGCTCCGAATCTGTGGCTCCCGAAATATCCCCCAGCTGTGCGGTAAATTCGGTTTTTCTTGAAATAAGCCTGAACTGACTGCTATTATCCTTATTACCTGCAAAGGAAACTATATACTTTTTCTCTAAATATTTTTTAAAGGAGGCTACACCGTAGCCCAGCTTTTCGATATATTCCTCGTTGCTTTCTGCATTATCTGCAGTTATAACGGTATACCCATCGGGGTATTTAACCGAAACTGTGCTAGGTGCAGTTTTGGTAGAGTATAGAATTAGTATTCCCGCAAAAAGCAGTGCAGCAGCGAAAATAAGCACAGGGATTATTTTACCTTTAAGCTTCATTCTACACCCACCCTTAACCGATATTATTGTGGCGCTTTGCCGCAGTAAGGGTATTTTGCATAAGGGTTGCTATTGTCATAGGTCCAACTCCACCAGGTACAGGGGTTATTGCCGAGGTTTTTTCCTTTACTTCCTCGAAGGCAACGTCACCGCAGAGCTTACCGTCCTTTCGGTTCATACCTACATCAATTACAACGGCACCTTCTTTCACCATATCGGCGGTAATAAAATCCGCTTTACCCACTGCGGCAATAAGAATATCCGCAATTTTACAGATTTCCTTTAAATTCTGAGTTCTGCTGTGGCAGATGGTAACGGTGGCATTTTTGTGGAGCATAAGCATAGCCATAGGCTTGCCCACAATGTTGGAACGACCGATTACCACACAGTTTTTGCCCTCTGTTTCTATATTTTCATATCTCAGCATCTCCATAATTCCCGCAGGTGTACAGGGCAGAAAATCAAAGTCGCCTATCATAATTCTGCCAACATTTTGAGGGTGAAATGCATCTACATCCTTTGCGGGGTCGATTGCATCAATAACCGCTTCCTCATTTATATGGCGAGGAAGAGGAAGCTGACAGAGTATTCCGTTAATTTCCTTTCTTGAATTAAGCTTCTTCACAAGACCGATAAGCTCCTCCTCGGTTGTACTTTCGGGAAGTTCTATTTTCTCGCTGTACATACCGCAAGCGGCGCAGGCAAGCTCCTTATTTCTTACATAAACCTGAGAGGCGGGGTCCGCACCCACGATTATAACCGCAAGCCCAGGTACCACACCTTGTTTTTTTAGCTCTTCAACCTCGTTTGCAATTCGTGCTTTAAGGGCTGTGGATATTGCCTTTCCGTCTATCAATTTATACATTATAATCAGCTCTCCGTTTCGTTTTCTTGGGGTTGGGGATTCTCACCGTCTATCGGCTCATTCTCTACATCCTCTAAACTCAAGGTGAGATTATCGTATTTATCACCCTCAAACATGGGTGTGTAGCCGCTTTCACGCTCGTCCTTTTCCTTAGTACGACTTCGCAGCACCACATATGTTATAACACAAGCCACCACTATAACAGCCGAAAGCACCTGCGAAACCCTGAGGGAGCCTATCATAAGGCTGTCTGTTCTGATTCCCTCAATAAAGAATCTGCCCGTGCCGTAGATTATGCCATAAAGCAGTATTAACTGACTGCGGAATTTGCGGTTTTTAGAAACAATGTGAAGTATAATGAATCCTACAATACAAAGAAGTGATTCATATAAAAAGCAAGGGTGTACAGGCAAATTAGGGTCCAGAGCGGAATCATTCATAAAAGCGATATGCTCGTATGTACCGCTGTAGCCTTCAGAATACATTCCCCAAGGCAGGGTGGTGTTTGTGCCGAATGCCTCTTGGTTAAAGAAATTGCCCCAACGGCCTATTGCCTGACCTATAAAGAAGCAGGGTGCCACTAAATCAAGGCAGTCTAAAAAGTTAATTTTCCTTGTTTTGCATGAGATTACTATTCCTATAAACGCGCCGATTATTCCTCCGTAAATTGCAAGACCGCCGTCGTGAATATTTATAAAGTCTTTAAAGAAATTTTGCGGGCTGTAAAACAAAAGATAGTAGGCGCGGGCACAAATAATTGCAATAGGTGTAGTAATGAGCACGCCGTCTAAAAGGCGGTCGGAATTGATACCCAGTTTTTGAGAGCGCTTCAATCCGTAAATAAATGCCAACAGAAAGCCCAGTGCTATCATTATGCCATACCAATATACATTCCAGCCTTCTCCGATTGGCAGGGTAAATGCAACAGGATTTAAATTAAATGTAAAACCAAAAAATGTTACGGTGTTACTGACCATAATAATCACCCTTCCTTATTTTTAATTACCGACAGTGCGTGGTTTTCTTCTGTGAAAAGCTCGGCACAGGCTGCCGCCTCTTCCAAAGTAATCTCGCTTAAAACCTCAGCAGTATCGAAAATGTCGTTGCCTGTAATAAAGCTCTCTACAAACAGTGAGGCAATGCTTCTTACGTTATCGAAGCACATAAGCCCTGCTCCGTATGCGGCTTTTTTGGTGGCGGCAAAAAGCTCTGGTGAAAGGCCCTCTCTTTTTACCCGCTCTATTTCACGGAATATTTTTTCGCAAACCGAACTGTAATTCTCAGATTCTCCTGCAAAAATTACCGTGGCGGCATTTCTTGTGTAAAAATATTCAAATTCAAAATCGGTGCTTATGTCCCCTGATTCAACAAGCTCGTGATAAAGGGGGGAAGCCTTGCCTGCCACGGTTTCCAAAAACATCTCCATAGCCTTTCTGCGGCGAAGTGTGGGATATCCTGTACCAAAATTATCCCGAAATCCCAGCATAAACATAGGTTTTGAAACGGTTAAAGACTGCTCAATATAATGCTGCTTTACTTCACTCGGTTCGGCAATAACTCCCCTTTCGAAGCGTGTGCTTTTTTGAGGTTTAAGATTGCGGTCTATCAGCTCTAAAATATCCTCTTCATCGAAATCTCCCACAACACATATGAACATATTGGAAAGATTATAGAAGGTGTTATAGCATTCGTATAAAAGGTTATGGTCTATCTCTGCAATAGATTTCCGTGTGCCTGCAATATCTATTCTAACGGGGTTATTATGATAAAGCGCAGAAAACAGATTGAACATTATTCGCCAGTCGGGACTATCAAGATACATCTCGATTTCCTGACCAATTATGCCCTGCTCCTTATCCACCGTTTCCTTGGTGAAATAGGGTGACTGCACAAAGTTCAGAAGTATTTCAAGGTTTTTCTTTAAATTTGAAGAACAACCGAAGAGATAGCAGGTGCGGTCGAAGCTTGTGTATGCATTGGCGTAGGCACCTGTTTTTGCAAACTGCTGGAAGGCATCAAGCTCTTCGGATTCAAAAAGCTTGTGCTCCAAAAAGTGGGCAATGCCCTCCGGCACGCAAAGCATTTCACCGCCATCGCGGGAAAAGACGGTGTCAACAGAGCCGTAGGCTGTACCGAAAATCGCGTGGGATGAAGAAAAGCCCTCTTTCCTCATAAGATATATTTTTAGCCCTGATGGGTGTTCACACAGTAAATAGGAATCTCCCGTAACCTTTGAGGTGATTCTTTTTTTAATCATTCCCGTCACCTGCCTTTTGGCTTTCTAGAAAATAAAATGTATCTGCCTTGATTTTTTTGGCAGAGGATATAATTTGTTCGCGGGTTACCGAATTAACAAGCTGAGCAAATTCTTTGGGTGACAAGGGCTTTTCTTCGCCCAAACGCGCACCGTACCAAAAATCAATAGAGCCAATAGAATCCTCTACGGAATTCAGGCTGTCACAAATACTGCGCTTTGAGGCTTCAATCAGTTCTTCCGAGAAATCGCCCTGCTTTATTGCTTCTAGTTGCGCTAGGATTTCCTGCTTAGCCTTTTGGGCATTTGCATCTTCAACCCCAGATTCAACGGTTATGAAGCCGTTTTTGCGCAAGGCTCTTGCCGAGCAGTAGTAACAAAGGCTCTGCTTTTCCCGAACCTCTGAAAACAGCTTTGAGTATGGACCTCCGCCAAAAACATCCACAGCCACAGCGGTGGAAACGGTGTCTCTGTCGCTACCAATTTCTGAGGTTCTAAATCCCATCACAAGCTTGCCCTGAGTTACATCAAGCTTTTCGTGAAGCTCCCGCACCTCTTTAGGCTCTGTATAGGTGCAGGAAACGGGCTTTTCCCTTACGGTATCGGGAAAGCTTTTTGCAAAATCGGTTATATACTGTGGCAATTCCGAGCCAACGTAGGTAATGCGTACCTCTGAGCTTTCTATCAAGCGTTTGTAGGCGCTTATAAGCTGCTCCGGGGTTGCACTTTTTACGTTTTCGGCATATCCTAGCCTTGGCACACCATATGCCTCACCTTGAAACATAGCCTCTTCCAATCGGTTTTTAGCATATACTCGCTTGTCGTTAATTTCAGAATTTATTATATCTATTTGTCTGCGGCGCACCCTATCCACGGCAGCCTTTTTGAAAACTCCGCCCTCTAAATCGGGAGAAAAAAGCATACCCTTTAAAATATGGGTAGCTTCGCGAAAGCACTCTTCACCATCGATTCCATATTTATCGTCAAGGCATTTTAAGGAAAAGGATATAACCTGATTATCCCCTGATTTTTCCAAACTGCAGTAAATGTCGGCACCGTATAGCTTAGAAAGTGCCAGCTGCAAGGCTTCGGGGGTGGGATAATCCAAAGAACACTCCGAGATAATATCCGCCGCCATAGCATTTTCGGTTACTTCATATTTGTTTAATGGCAGAATAAACCTTACCGTAAGTAATGACGCTTTAAAACGGCTGTTTTTTATAAAGCCTAAGGTTACACCCGATTTTACGGTTTTAATCTTCATACTATGCCTCCAATAATTTATTTATTAACATATATACACAGTTATTATATCACACTTTAATAACAATCTCTACGGTTTTTGTAAAGTTTTTCCTGTTACCATCTAAATATTTTTTAATATTCATCTTAACACAAAAAGAGCCTCCTATCTAATAGGAAGCCCTTTGCTAAAAATTCCGTTTATGTATTAAACCTCTATATCACAAATTATCGCCCTGTGCCTACGGTTTCTTTTTCTTCTTTAGTGATATCATTCGAAGAGTCGTCAATTGTTCCCTCGTGAATTCCGTCGCTTTTCAAAACACATTTTACAGTTTTAAAAAACAATTTTACATCGAACAAAACCGACGCATTGTGGGCATAGAAACTGTCGTATTCAACCTTGCTGTCGATACTCACAAAATCTCTGCCGTTTACCTGAGCATAGCCCGTGATACCGGGGCGAACATCGTAAACACCGCAAGCGCGCCGCTTATTTATAAGCTCAGTCTCTGCTAATATTACAGGTCGCGGGCCTATAAAGCTCATATCACCCTTGATGATATTGATAAGCTGAGGCAATTCGTCTAAGCTGGTTATCCTTAAAAAAGCGCCAACCTTAGTTATGTATTGGTTTGCATCCTCCAAATCGCGGGTGGCACAAACAGGTGCGTCAAGATACATGCTTCTGAATTTATAGAAGGTAAAAGGCTTGCCGTGTCTACCCATACGAATTTGCGAATAGATCGGCTTTCCCTTAGATTCAAGGCAGATTATAAGGGAAATAACAGCCATTGGCAACAAAAGAATTGCGGTTACAACCAATGCCGCACACAAATCGAAGGCTCTTTTAATAAAAAGATAAAACTTATTTAATTTTACAGTAGGTTCGGTTGTTATGTAAACGTTGGCTTCAGGCTCTCGATAGAGTTCGTCTGCAGCCATTTTTACCTCATCTTCTGTAACTACCACTTTTTTCACATCCAATTTCGAGTTGACAGTAAGTATATACAGCAACTTATAATAACAAAATGCAAATATTCATACAAATTTTATCATAATTGTACAAGATTGTCAACAACTCTCCAGTTAGAAAGGAAAAATGCAATTATTTCAATCTATTTTTCTAAATTTTACCTATATTAGAACTCATTATTTCTGTGAGGGAACTATTCTGTCCTTACCGCCCATATACATTCTGAGGGCTTCAGGAATAAGCACCGAGCCATCTGCCTGAAGGTTGTTTTCAAGGAATGCAATCAACATTCTTGGAGGTGCTACACAGGTGTTGTTAAGAGTGTGGGCAAGATAGGGCTTGCCATCGTCGCCCTTTACGCGAATTTTAAGACGGCGAGCTTGTGCGTCGCCAAGATTTGAGCAGGAGCCAACCTCGAAATATTTTTTCTGACGGGGGGACCAAGCCTCAACGTCAATAGATTTAACTTTAAGGTCGGCAAGGTCGCCTGAACAGCATTCGAGAGTGCGCACGGGAACATCAAGAGAACGGAAGAAATCCACAGTGTTCTGCCAAAGGATATCGAAAAATTTGGGGCTTTCCTCAGGCTTACAAACCACTATCATTTCCTGCTTTTCAAACTGATGTATACGGTATACCCCTCGCTCCTCTATACCATGAGCACCCTTTTCCTTTCTGAAACATGGGGAATAGCTTGTGAGCTTTATGGGTAATTTTGATTCAGGGGTTACGGTATCTATAAACTTACCTATCATAGAATGCTCACTGGTGCCGATGAGATAAAGGTCCTCACCCTCAATTTTATACATCATAGCATCCATTTCGGCAAAGCTCATAACACCCTCTACAACGTTTCTTCTAATCATATAAGGGGGTATTACATAAGTAAAGCCTCTGTCGATCATAAAATCACGGGCATAGGAAAGGATTGCCGAGTGAAGACGGGCAATATCACCCATCATATAATAAAAGCCGTTGCCCGCTACTGAGCCCGCTGCATTAAGGTCTATACCATCGAATTTTTCCATAATTTCGGTGTGGTATGGCACCTCAAAATCGGGAACCACAGGCTCGCCATAACGCTGGACTTCAACGTTCTTGCTGTCGTCCTCGCCGATGGGCACACTGGGGTCGATAATATTTGGAATAACCATCATTATGCTTTTGATTTTTTCCGCATATTCGGTTTCTAACCTTTCACACTCTGCCAAGCGCTCTGAGAACTGTGTAACCTTAATCTTTTCTGCCTCAGCCTCTTCACGCTTGCCCTGAGCCATAAGAGCGCCTATGCCTTTAGAAACCTTATTACGGTTGGCTCTAAGAGCCTCAGCCTCTTTAATTATTGCGCGGTTATCACTGTCGAGCTTAATAACCTCGTCTACAAGGGGAAGCTTATCCTCTTGAAACTTCTTTTTAATATTTTCCTTAACAATATCGGGGTTTTCCCTTAAAAATTTAATATCCAGCATTTGTTTTCCCTCGAATCAAAATTTTCTTGTAACATTTTATCACAAACATTCCCTAAAATCAAGGCTATATCACTTTTATGGTAGCATTTCTGAAATATTTTTTCTGTTTTTCCCCACCAACTTATAGTCTTGTCGATTGACTTTTTAAAAATTAAATAGTATAATTTTAGAGTAATATCATATTCAAGGTGAAGCTAATGGAAGAAATTAAGAATATTATTGCGAATAACATAGCAGAATTGCGAAAAAATAACAAGCTCACACAATTGGAGCTTGCCGAAAAACTCAACTATTCCGACAAGGCTATTTCCAAATGGGAACGCGCCGAGGCTATACCCGACGTGGCAGTGCTAAAGGAAATTGCAGACCTGTTCGGCGTTTCTCTGGACTATCTTGTAAATACCGAGCACGACGAAGAGCCTCAGGTCAGCCGCCAATCGGTCAGAAAGCTGCGCAACCGCGCCCTTATTACAGGCATGAGCATACTGCTTGTGTGGTTTGTGGCAACCTTCTGTTTTGTTACGACAGATATTGCTGTGGCAAATGTAAAGGCGCACTGGCTGGCATTTTTATGGGCTGTGCCTATATCTATGGTGGTTTGGCTGGTTTTCAATTCGATATGGTTCAACCGCCACCGAAATTTCCTTATAATTTCTCTGCTCGTCTGGAGTTTTCTTTCCGCTTTCTTTATAACCTTTCTGCCCTTTGGCACCTATATCTGGCAGATATTTATTTTGGGAATTCCCGCGCAAATAATTATTCTTATGTGGTCTAAACTCAGAATAAAGCGCAAAAGGAAAAATAAATAATATCCAATTGTTGAAATATACATAAAACGTCTATCTTTTCGGGGAAACAGGTGCAAATCCTGTACGAGCCCGTCGCCGTGAGATGCAGTTTAATATTTTGTTTTCTTGCCCGATGCCGCAAATCGGGGACAAGCCATTGAGAGCCTATCTTGAGAAGGTGAAAGCAAAAGCATCAAGTCGAAATACCCGAATGATAAACTCCTCAAAGTGAACTGCGGTAGCCGGTTTAGAGGAAATAAATTTTAAGGAGAATGCAAACAATGCAAAAGACTCGATTTTTTAAAAAATCGTTGTCCCTCAGCGTTTGTATGGTGCTTATTGCGGCTATGGCGCTTCTTACAATCGGTTGCAGCGACAACAAAACCACCTCTACCCCTTCTTCTCAGGGGTCGTCCACCCTTTCGCAGTCCGACATCACCGTTCTCGGTGAAGGAAAAACAGAATTTCCCTTCACTGTAACCGATGCCGACGGCAACGAAACCATCTTCGAAATCCACACAAACAAAACTACTGTGGGTGAAGCACTGCTGGAACTAAAGCTTATAGCAGGTGAAGTCAGCGATTACGGTTTGTATGTGAAAACTGTAAACGGACTTACGCTCGACTACAACACCGACGGAAAATACTGGGCATTTTATGTAGATGGAAGCTATGCCACCAGCGGTGTTGATACCACCGAAATCACTGCGGGCTCCACCTATTCCTTTAAGGCGGAAAAGGCGTGAGATTAAGCGTAAAAGAAATTACCGTTTTTGGTATGCTCGGAGCCTTGATGTATGCCTCCAAACTACTTATGGAATTATTGCCTAACATCCATTTGCTGGGAGTTTTTACCATTGCAATAACGCTTGTATACAGAAAAAAGGCTTTATATCCGATTTGCATATATGTGCTTATACTCGGTTTGTTTTCAGGCTTTGCCACCTGGTGGATTCCCCACCTGTATTTATGGGCAGTTTTGTGCTTTGCAACATTACTTTTGCCCAAAAAAATACCACCCAAAATCAAACCTATTGTGTATATGAGCTTGTGCGCTTTGCACGGCTTTTTATACGGCACATTGTACGCACCGGCGCAAGCACTCCTTTTTGGACTAGATTTTAACGGAATGATTACCTGGATTATTGCAGGGCTTCCTTGGGACTGCATTCACGGTGTCAGCAATTTTATTTGCGGGATTCTGATTTGCCCCATTGTAGCAATATTAAAATGCTCTGAGAGATACACAACAAAATAACAAAAACAGCGGTGAGCAGATGGCTCATCGCTGTTTTTATAGGGCTATATTAAGCTGTTTGCAAAAAAATGTTTTTATTTGTAGATAATTCTTGCGAAATATGTAGTTGTGTGATATTATAAAGTGTATTAGTACATATATAAAAGAGGTAAGCTTATGCCCATTA
The DNA here is from genome assembly GCA_045590875.1 of Acutalibacteraceae bacterium. GTDB lineage: Bacteria > Bacillota > Clostridia > Oscillospirales > Acutalibacteraceae > UMGS1532. Next base: position 33,168 of record JAZNRT010000048.1, on the reverse strand, counting down.
CAGATTTTCTTGAAAACAACTCGCGCCTGTACCCAAACGACAGAGCGCTTACCGAAATCACCCCTCAAAATCAGCCCGATAAGGCTACCACCTGGCGGGAATACAATCTAATTGAAGCCGCCGAGGGTGCTGAATACCGCCGAGAGATTACCTGGCGTCAGTTCGACACCTATGCCAACCGCTTTGCGAACCTTCTGTTCACAAGGGGAATTAAGAAGGGCGACAAGGTTGCAATTCTTCTTATGAACTGCATTGAGTGGTTGCCTATATACTTCGGTATTATTAAATCGGGTGCCATAGTTGTTCCTATGAACTATCGCTACGATTCCGACGAAATACTCTACTGCTCCGAATTAGCCGATTGCTCTATGATGGTTTTCGGCCCTGAATTCACTGAGCGAATTGAGGCAATCCGCCCGAAGCTTCAAGAAAAAATCAGCAACTTTTTCTTTGTTGGCACTCGCGATAAAACACCCGAATTTTCAGATAACTACGGTGAAATGGTAACCTATTGCTCAAGCGTTGCACCACCTGTAAAAATTACCGACGACGATGAAGCCGCTATATATTTTTCATCGGGTACAACCGGCTTTCCAAAGGCTATTTTACATAACCACCGCGCCCTTGTTCACTCCTGCCTTACCGAGCAGAATCACCACTCCCAAACCCGTGACGATGTATTTCTATGCATACCTCCCCTTTATCACACAGGGGCTAAAATGCACTGGTTTGGAAGCCTTGTTTCTGCTTCTAGAGCTGTGCTTCTTAAGGGTGTGAGCCCTGAATGGATACTCCAATGCGTATCGGAAGAAAAATGCACCATTGTATGGTTACTTGTTCCCTGGGCTCAGGACGTTCTCGACGCTATCGACAGCGGGGAAATCAACACCGAGGATTACCGCCTTTCTCAGTGGCGGCTTATGCACATTGGCGCACAGCCTGTGCCCCCCAGCCTTATAAGACGTTGGAAAGAGCGTTTCCCCCACCACGAATACGATACGAACTATGGACTTTCGGAATCCATAGGTCCGGGTTGCGTGCATCTGGGTGTTGAAAATATACACAAGGTTGGCGCCATAGGTAAAGCGGGCTATGGTTGGAAAACAAGGATTTTAGACGAAGCCGGAGCCGACGTTAAGCGTGGCGAGGTCGGTGAATTGGCAGTTGCGGGCAACGGTGTTATGCTTTGCTACTACAAAAATCCCGAAGCCACAGCCGAAATGCTTCGCGACGGCTGGTTACTCACAGGAGATATGGCAAGGGAGGATGAAGACGGATTTATTTACCTTGTAGACCGCAAAAAGGATGTTATTATCAGCGGCGGTGAAAATCTTTACCCCGTACAGATTGAGGACTTTTTAAGGGCTAACGACAAGATTAAAGACGTTGCGGTTATAGGTCTGCCCGATAAACGCTTAGGTGAAATTGCCACCGCTATTATCGAAGTAAAGCCCGAATGCAGCCTTACAGAAGACGAGGTTAACGAATTCTGCAGTGACCTGCCACGATACAAGCGTCCCAAGAAAATTATTTTTGCCGACGTACCGAGAAACCCCACAGGTAAAATTGAAAAGCCAAAGCTTCGCGAAATTTACTGCGGTGTAAGGCTTGTTGAAGAAGCAACTACAAACTAACCTTTTTTCAGGAGGATTCAGATGAAAAAGTTAATGATAGGCAACGAGGCTCTGGCTCGTGGCTTTTGGGAGGGCGGAATCGGTGTAGTTTCCAGCTACCCAGGTACACCCTCAACAGAGATAACTGAATTTTTAGCAAAATACGACGATATTTACAGTGAATGGGCACCCAACGAAAAGGTTGCTGCCGAAGTAGCTTTCGGTGCGGCTTTAGGCGGAAAGCGTGCGGTTTGCTGTATGAAGCACGTTGGGCTTAACGTTGCCGCCGACCCATTATTTACCCTTTCATATACAGGTGTTAATGCGGGTCTTGTTATCTGTGTGGCAGACGACCCCGCAATGCATTCTTCGCAAAATGAGCAGGATTCCCGCCACTATGCAATCGCGGCAAAAATTCCCATGCTTGAGCCCGCTGATTCTAAGGAGGCTCTAAGCTTTGCAAAAGCTTCCTTTAAGCTTTCGGAGGATTTTGACACCCCCATTCTTATGCGCACCTGCACAAGAATTGCCCACTCACAAAGTGTTGTGAATTTAGGCGAGCGTGATAATGCTCCCGAAATGCCCTACAATAAGGATATTGCCAAATACGTTATGATGCCGGGCAATGCCAAAAAGCGCCACCCCTTTGTTGAAGAACGCACTAAGGCGCTTTCTGAATTTGCAGAAAGCTGTGAATTCAACAAGGTAGAATCAGCTGAGGATAAAAGCCTTGGTATTATAACCTCCGGCACCTGTTATCAATATGTTAAAGAGGTGTTTGGAGATAAAGTTTCGGTGCTGAAGCTTGGTATGGTGAACCCCCTGCCCCCGAAAATGATCACCGATTTTGCAAAGTCGGTAGAAAGGCTTGTGGTTATTGAGGAGTTGGACGGAATTATAGAAAGCTTCTGCCGCAATTTAGGGCTTCAAGTAGAGGGTAAAAGCCTTTTCTCCCCCATCGGTGAATATTCACAGAATACTATTGCCGCTGCCTTTGGTATAGAAACCGCTTGCGGTGTCTCTGCAGACACAACCGTGCCTGTTCGTCCGCCCATGATGTGCGCAGGCTGTCCCCACAGAGGTGTATACTATACACTTGCCAAAAACAAAATCACTGTTATCGGTGACATCGGCTGTTACACCTTGGGTGCTCAACCGCCCCTTTCGGCTGTTGACACAACCCTTTGTATGGGTGCTTCGGTTTCGGGACTTCACGGATTTAATGTTGCGGGCGGTGCTGAGACTGAAGGCAAATCGGTTGCCGTGATTGGTGATTCCACCTTCATGCATTCGGGAATTACAGGCCTTGTAGATATAGCTTACAACGGCTCTAATTCCACCGTAATTATTTTAGATAACTCAATCACAGGTATGACAGGCCATCAACAAAACCCCACCACAGGCTTTAACATTAAGGGCGACCCTGCAGGTAAAATTGATTTGGAAGCGCTATGCCATGCGGTTGGCATAAACCGTGTAACGGTTGTTGACCCCTATGATTTAGCGGAGTGCGACCGTGTGATTAAAGAGGAGCTCAGCGTGAGCGAGCCTTCGGTAATTATTTCACGCAGACCTTGTGTGCTGCTTAAAACCGTTAAGGCACTGCCCTCACTCAGTGTTGATAGTGACAAGTGCCGTGCTTGCCGTAAATGTATGAAGCTTGGCTGTCCCGCCATAAGCTTTAAAGACGGCAAAGCGGTTATCGACAACACCCTTTGTGTTGGTTGCGGTGTTTGTAAACAAATGTGTGCATTCGATGCAATAGTTTAAGGGAGGTAGGCTTTAAATGAAAACAACAAGTATTATGATAGTTGGTGTTGGCGGTCAGGGCTCACTTCTTGCGAGTAAACTGCTTGGAAATTTACTCCTTAACGAGGGCTACGATGTTAAGGTTTCCGAAGTGCACGGTATGAGTCAGCGCGGAGGCTCGGTTGTAACCTATGTTCGCTTTGGCGAAAAGGTTTACTCCCCTATAGTTGACTTAGGCGAAGCAGACTACATTATTTCCTTTGAAAAGCTTGAAGCGGCTCGATATGCACCTTATTTAAAGAAAAAGGGTATGATTATCACCAACACTCAGCAAATCGACCCAATGCCTGTTATAACAGGTGTTGCAGAATATCCCGCAGATATTTTAGAAGAGTTAAAAGCCAAGGGCTGCTCAGTTGAGGCTGTGGACGCGCTTTCTCTTGCCGAAGAGGCGGGCACCTCAAAGGCTGTAAACATAGTGCTTATGGGTCGGCTTGCAAAGCATTGGGATATTGATAAGGATAAATGGCTGAAAGCTCTGGAGGCGGTTGTTAACCCTAAGTTTTTAGAGATAAACAAAAAAGCCTTTGAGCTTGGTTGCGAAGCTTAATATAACGTTTGAAAGGTCTGATACCGATGAGCAAAAACTACTATCAAAAAGAAATTGAGACTATGTCTTATGAGGAAATGAAAAAGCTACAAAGCGAGCGCTTGGTGAAACAGGTTCGCCATGTGTGGGACAATGTTCCTTACTATCGTTCCCTTATGGAAAAGAAGGGTGTTACCCCCGACGATATAAAGGGCGTTGACGACCTTCACAAGCTACCCTTTTTAACAAAGGCAGACCTTCGCGACCAATACCCCTACGGTCTTCTCGGCACCGATATTAAGAACTGTGTTAGAATTCAATCTACCTCAGGTACAACAGGCAGACGTGTGGTTGCATTTTACACCCAAAAGGACGTTGACCTTTGGGAAGAATGCTGTGCCCGTGCTATTGTTGCGGCAGGTGGAACTAATGAAGATGTTTGTCAGGTTTGCTACGGCTACGGTCTTTTCACAGGCGGCCCCGGCCTTAACGGCGGTTCCCACAAGGTTGGCTGTTTAACACTGCCTATGTCTTCGGGTAATACAGAGCGTCAGATTCAGTTTATGATGGATTTAGGCGCAACCATTCTTTGCTGTACTCCCTCTTATGCCGCATACATTGGTGAGTCCTTAAAGGAAGCAGGCTACAAGCCCAGCGACAACAAGCTGAAAGCGGGTATCTTCGGTGCAGAGCCCTGGACTGAGGAAATGCGCCGTGATATCGAAAAGAGTCTCGGAATTAAGGCATACGATATTTACGGACTTACCGAAACCACCGGCCCCGGTGTTTCCTTTGAATGTGAGGAGCAAACAGGTATGCACGTTTGCGAGGACCACTTTATTCCTGAAATTATCGACCCCGAAACCGAGGAGGTGCTTCCTTACGGACAGAAGGGCGAGCTCGTGTTTACATCCATCACTAAAGAGGGCTTCCCCCTGCTTCGTTACCGCACCCGCGATATCTGCGTGCTGACCCGCGAAAAGTGCAGCTGCGGCAGAACTCTTGTTAAAATGAGCAAACCTATGGGCAGAAGCGATGATATGATGATTATTCGCGGTGTTAATGTGTTCCCCTCTCAGATTGAAACAGTTCTTCTTAAAGAGGGCTACACCCCCAACTATCAGATTATTGTTGACCGCGTGAAGAATAACGACACACTTGATGTTAATGTTGAAATTGCTCCCGATCAGTTCTCGGATACCGTGAAGGACCTTGCAAATGCCGAGCATGCACTGGAATCAGCAATTACAACTATGCTTGGCATCAAACCCAAGGTGCACCTTGTTGCACCCAAGACCATTACCCGTAGCGAGGGTAAGGCCGTTCGCATTATTGACAAGCGTAAGCTTCACGATTAAGGAGGTACTTATAAATGGTTAAGCAGATTTCAGTTTTTGTTCAAAACGAAAAGGGCGCCCTTGTAGAGGTGCTTAACACCCTAGCTGAGGCGCACATCGAAATCCGCGCACTTTCTATTGCAGATACAAAGGATTTCGGAATTTTAAGAATGATTACCGATAACAATGAAAAGGCAGCGCTTGCCCTTGCTGAGGGTGGTTTTATAAGCACTGTTACAGATGTTATTGCAGTTTGCACCAGCGACCGTCCCGGCGGACTTGCAAGCGAAATTAAGGTGCTGTCAGATGCAGGCATTAACCTTGAATATCTCTACGCTTTCGTTGCAAAATCAGGCAAAGAGGCATATGTAGTAATCCGTGTAGACGATTCCGAGGGCGCTGAAACAGCACTCAAAAATGCAGGTGTAACTCTGCTCAGCGGCAACGATATTGCCAAGCTTTAATAACAACCTACACACTTTTATTAGCAGAAATTTTTAAAAAAGCTTCCGTCAAAATGGAGACACTTCGTAAAGAAGTGCTCTCCATTTGTTTTTTTAATATAAAAATGACACTTTCAGTTTGAAAGTGTCATAGTGGGTTACATACTTTGAATAATACCTATCTCAAAGAATCTAAACTCAATCTTTAATAGTGATATTGCGAGACAGGGCTCACAGTTTTATTTTTGCCTTATCATGCAAAAGTGATATTGAAACCTTGCGGTTTCAGTGGTATTATATTCGCCCTTAAACTGTCCGAAGGACAATATCACGATACGAAGTATCATATCACTGCGAAGCAATATCACTCGCGTGTCAAGGCGAATATAACTGGGGCACCTTCCTTACGGAGGGTGCCCAAAACGGAAGCTTTTTTCTTAGTTATTAGCAATGTACATATCGTTAACTGAAACGTAATCACTGTAGATTGTTTCTCCACTTACAACTGCGTACGCACGAGCAACGCGCTTGAGACCATTTATGTTAGCAATACCTTCGAGAGTTGCAAGCATCTGGTCTGCGTCTTTTGTGCTATTTAATATTACATATCTGTTAGCCGCCCATACTCCCTCAATCTTATCCTTGGTGAAGTTAGTAGCATCATTTTCAAATCCGTAATTATTATAGTCGGTGCCGGAGATGAAGATAACGCCCTGATCGGTGATAGCGGCATCTTCAGGATTGTAAACATTTGTGAAAATACGAAGGGCATTTGTGCCGTCAGCCATCTTTAAGATATCGCTCTTAAGGATTGCTACAACAGGTGTTGTGGGAGCAGCTTCATCAGAAGCAACGATTTCGAGTTCACCACAGCCGTAAAGTGTTACTTCGCCTGCACCGCCGATCACCTGACCGTTAACGATGAAGGAAAGTGCATTCTCGTCTTCAATAGTGAAGCGTTGATCTAATGCGATTTCACTTGTGGCAACATTATGGTTTGTATCGGTAAGAGTAACTGTATAGGTTTCGGTGCTCTTGATGTACCGAGCCTTAATTGTGAAGCTTTCGGTGTATACAAGGTCTAGATCCCTATCCCAACCATCGCGGTCGTAACCGAACTCTACGGGAGCCTTTGCTTCAGCGGCAGCTATATCGTCGGCAGAAATCTTGCCGTCGGCACCAATGATAGCCTTGAAAATTTCGTTGCCGTTTTTGTCAACAAAGGTTGCTATAAGAACTTCACGGGTTTCGCCGCAAACGTTACAATCGGTATCGAAATCGTCATCATAGCTATGACCAAGTGCCGCAACAGGTGTGGTCACTCTTGAGAGTTCTTCGTCACATACCGAGCAGTATATGACGGTGTCGTAAGAGCCATCTGTATCGCAGTCTGCATTAACTACATTTTCTGTTACTGCTTCGCCCTCGGTATGACCGAGTGCCGCAACTTCTTCTTGAGCTACAAGAACTTCGTTACAAACTGAGCAGTGTTTACCTTCGGTAAGACCTGTGCTATCGCAATCGGGGGCAACTGCCTCGTCGATAACCTCGGTGTGGCCCGAAGAATAGCACTGCCAAGCAGCTATCCAAGGGGTTTCGGTGGCACTTTTGGGAAGATAAAAACATTCATTATTTGCTGCTATTTCCCGAAGCTCCAGTAAGGTTTTAGCCGCTGCTGTAGTATTTCCGCTACTACAAGCAGAAGAATTACTGCCGCTTAAATAATAGTTGTCGGTACAGGTTGCATCGGCAATTCCGGCAATAGCACCTGAACCTATTTTATGAGCATCGGGGTTAAAGCCTGATTCAAAGGTGGATACTGCAGAAATTGTGCCAAAATTCATATTGCCTACAAGTGTGGTAGTAACAGAGCTTTTTCCCACCATACCACCCGCAATTGCGGTTGCCTTTGTGTCGGCACTTATATTACCTCTGTTAATACAGTTTTCTATATGAAGTGACCTTGTATCTGTCATTCCTACCATACCGCCAAGAATTGCAGAAAAATCATTGGTGGTTCCCGTTACGGCAAAATTGCCCTCGTTACCGCAGGAGATTATCTGACCGTCGAAATTACCCGACAGACCGCCTGCATATATGTTGTTATTAACCACGTCACTGTAGCTTAAATCCACATCGGAGCCGACATTTTTAATGGTGGTGTTTGCACCTACGCCGCATATGCCGCCTACAAATACGGAGCTGCCGCCTGTTGTAAGCTTAAAGCTACCGCTGACATAACAGTTTTCAATAGTGCTTTTTGATATAGTACCGCCGAGGGCTCCTAAATTGAGATACTGAAAATCACCTATGGTGGCAGATACGTTTTCGATTATAAGATTTTGAATTGTAGCTTGGTAAACATATTCAAACAACCCACCGAAGGTTGTGCTACTTGTGGCATCGGGGGGCGCAATATGTAAATTTCTGATAGTATAACCGTTGCCGTCGAGAGTGCCTGTAAACCAACCGGATTTTGCTGTGCCGTCTCCGATTGGAGAAAAAGTATCTGTTTCGCCGAATATTATATCGTTTACCAAGCGATAATTACCCGATAAATTATCTTCTATACTAAGTAGCTGCTCTACGGTTGAGATATCTGTGTATTCCACAGCTTCGGTATTGGCAAAGACCGAAAGAGTGAGTGTGGAAAGAGAAATTGCCATGCATAAAAACAGTGCTGTAAATCCTTTGGCTTGTGTTTTCATATATGCTTCCTCCATTATTTTTGGCATAAAGCCACCTATACACCTTTATTATACAATACCACCAGCCTTAGAACAAGTATCATTTTTATACAAAAAAACACCCTCCTTTTAGTTGAAGGTGCTGTAACTCAATACAAGACACCTGGCTAAAAAGAGGGTATAATTACCGTTTGTCTAAATTAAATTCAGTTCGCCCATACATTTGCGCAATATTTCAAATTTAGACGCGCTCATAGGAATAAGGGGCAGCCGAAGCTTATTTTCGCAGAAGCCAAGCTCATGCATAGCCGCCTTTACAGGTATTGGGTTAACCTCGCTGAACAGTGCGTTAATCAGCGGAACAAGCTTTAACTGCAGAGCCGCCGCCTCTTTCCATTTGCCCTCAAGCGCGAGATTGGTCATATTAAGGGTTAATTTTGGACAAACATTGGAAAGCACTGAAATAACACCGATACCGCCAACACTCATAATGGGCACTGTCTGGTCGTCGTTGCCCGAATACATCGCCAGCTTATCACCTACCAGATGCTGAGTTTTAACTATTTTTGAAATATCGCCGTTTGCCTCTTTTATGCCGCAAATCATTGGATGTTGGGCAATTTGTAAATAGGTTTCGGGAGCTATTTCCACACCCGTTCTCGACGGAACATTATACACTATAATAGGAAGCTTCGAGGCATCGGCTATAACGCGGTACATTTCCACCAAGCCTTCCTGAGTGGTTTTATTGTAATAAGGTGTGCAAACCAGCACCGCATCACAGCCTATTTCAGCCGCCTTAGCGGTCATCCAAACTGCGTGGGCGGTATCGTTGGAGCCTGTTCCCGCAATAATGGGCACTCTGCCGCGAGCAGTCTTTACGGCACAGCGCAGAACATCGCAATGCTCCTCGTCGTTGAGGGTGGCTTTTTCACCTGTAGTGCCACAGATTACCAGACCGTTTATACCCTCCGATATCTGCCATTCCACAAGCCTTTCAAAGCTGGCAAAATCCACATTTCCTTCCTTGTCAAATGGGGTTATAAGTGCCGTTGCAACACCCGAAAAAATAGGTTTTTTCATAAAAATACTCCCTTCTAAAGGAAATTTAACAACTTGCTAATTTAAGAATATGCTGTCTTTACTTTTATTATATCTCTTTGAAACATTATTTTCAAGACCAAAACACTGCCAAAAAATAACCAATAAGCACCAGTAAATACCGTCAGCTTTGGCAAATGCCGCTTCTATTCCTTCTATTCTGCATATTTTTTACATCCAAGCTTTTCCGCTTGCACACGGACAAATCGGGTCGTAATATAATAATAAAGAAAGCGAGGTTTTGCTTTATGACAGTTGTTCCCGACAATATGGGCAGGATTAAGGTTATACTGAGTTCAAGCGATGTTGAGAATTTAGGTATTTCCATAAAAGAAATAGATTGCTCAGACCCCGACACAAGGCTTTTACTGCGTGCGGTTTTTAAAATGGCTTCCTATAGAATAGGGAAAAATCTAGACTCAGGCCGATTGCTTATTGAGGCATACCCCTCCCTTGACGGCGGTGGAGTTTTATACTTCACACCCCTTGAAAAAAGTACCGCAAAAAAACGGCTTAGGCTGAAACAGGTGAAGGCAGGTACCGACAACTGCTATAATTACATTTTTAAAGAGGGAGAGGCTCTTTTGCAGGCAATCAAGCTGCTTTATGCAAATGAAGACACCCTGAAGCTTACAAGCTGTTTATACAGCATTGAAGATAAATTTGTACTTACTGTGGAGGGCAACCCCCAACTAACTCCGCTTATAAGGGCTAAGGAATTTTCGGATTTGTTCCTTATGGGCAGGCACATAAACAAGTACACCCGCGAGCACGGTAAAGCGCTCACGGGCGAAAATGCAATTATGGAAATCGGCAGTAAACTAGGATAATGATTTTAATGATTTTACGGCAGAGGCGGTATCGTCTGCATTGAATAAAAAGCTTCCCGCAACCAACACAGTAGCCCCTGCTTCAGCACAAAGCGGGGCGGTTTCGGTATTTACTCCCCCATCTACTTCAAGCTCAATTTCTATATCTAAACGCTCGGCTTCTGCTTTGAGCGCCCTTAGCTTCTGCAGTGCTGAGGGCATAAATTTCTGACCGCCGAAGCCCGGCTCAACCGACATAACCAGCACCATATCCACTAAAGGCAGCAGATGGAAAATTTCGGTAGGATCAGTGCCCGGCTTTATGGTTATTGCGGGGCGACAGCCCAGCTCTCTTATTTCCCGAAGGGTTTTTTGGGGGTTAGCTTCTGCCTCGAAATGTATATTAAGAAAATGTGCATAAGGGGCAAAATCCTTAATGTAACGGCTGGGGCTATCTATCATTAAATGAATATCCAGCGGAAGCGAAGTGTGGGCGGCTATGGATTTTATTACAGGGACACCAAAGGAAATGTTCGGCACAAAGGCACCGTCCATAACATCAATATGTAAATAATCAATGCCTAGTCTTTCGAATTCCCTGAGCTTCTCCTCTAAATTTAAAAAGTCTGCCGTGAGCACAGATGGTGATACCTTCATTTCAATTCCCCTAAAAATAATTTTGCTTTTCTAGTTATATTTTACCACAAATTTTTTACAGTGCAATACCGCGATTACTATTATTTTTAAATTTCGGAATATTTGAAAAATTTATTGAAACCGATGATATTAAATGTTATAATGAATATGCTCTTTGTTAATATATGATGGAGGAAATAGTTATGAACTGTAATTACTGTGGTACCGCAAATGCCGACAGTGCAAAATTCTGCAACGAATGCGGGCAACCCCTGTTTGATGTTGTTTCCAGTGGTAATGGAACAGTGAAACCCCGACGCAAAACAGTGCTTATAGCAGCTGTGCTAGCTGTTTTGGCTGTTTGCTTTGCTGTGTTTTTTGCGGTAAATCAGTTAACCAACAGCCCTGAATCGCAAATCAAGGGTGTTTGGGTACGGAATAATTCCGACTCCTCCGTTACAGACACAGTGGTTTATACATTCACTTCAAAGGGCGGCACCAACACATATAATTCTCAAAATCAAAACCAACCCGCAGGCGAAGCCGCTTTTGATTGGTACATCACCGAAGATAACGAGCTTATTCTGCTCTGGAGTAACACCAGCTGTCATAGGTACATCTGGAATCCCGATTACAATAGCTACAACCTTTCTGCAAACGAATATAACTGGTTTGTTAAGGGAGACAAGCTGTATCTCAGCTCTACTGCCTCTCAAACGGGTTACTATGTATACACTAAATAGCCTATGAAGAAGAATGTTAAATCTCCTAAGCCTTTAATAAGGCTTACGACCATTATTATACCCACCGTTGTAATTGTTGCCGCAACCCTATTTATACTGAACCACAACGGATTTTTCCTTTCTCCTGCCGAAAAGGTGTCGGGGGAATGGTCCCGTATGCGCAGCGGCATATATTCGGGCAATAAATACACCGAAAGCTATGTGTTTTCCGAAGATGGTAACGGTACCAAAACCTACCTGCACCCCGACGGATACAGCGCCGAAAAGAAATTTACGTGGTATGTTACACCGAATAAAACACTGGTGATTAACGACCGAATTAAATACACTTGGGACCCCGACTACGAAAACTATTACAATGAAAACTCCAAAACCGCTAAAAAATATTGGTTTGTTTCAAAAAACACTCTTTACATCGGTCAAAGCACTTCGCTTTACTGTGAAACCTACCAGCGTGATTAGAAATTAGAAAGGACCTACATACCAATGCACTGCCCAAAATGCGACGAAGCAAATAATAACGACAGCTCGGCACTCCCGTCGCGAAAGCCCGCCACCGAATATTCGGCACCAAGCTGCGAAATATATGATAAAGATACCGTCTACGAAAACCCCAACAAGGCATACGATAATAAAGCTAGTGAATTTTACCGCCCTCATAAGCTTCCCCATTCTCACAGAAGAGGTAACAAAAAGCGTAGGCGCTCCCGCCGTCGTACGCGTATGCTCAAGGTTTCATCAATTATAATCGCGGTGCTTCTCACTCTCTCAATTGTGTTACTCAGCATTGAGCTTTCTAATTCCAAAGCCGCTGTGGCAGACATCATGGGCAAATGGACAGTGGAAACCGAAGATGCCTGGTCTGCCGGCTATACCTACACCTTTTCAGACGACGGTTTTGTTTTTATCAAAAACCCTATATTAGGTAATGATGAAACTCTTGCAAGCTATTGCTGGAAGGTAGAAGGAAACCGTCTTATTGTAGATACCACTACCTATCATTGGAGCAGTAATCTCGACAATTTTTCCAGCAGCAAGTATGAATATTGGTACTGCGATGATACAAGGCTTTATATTTCAAACACAGACAATAACGGATATATTGTTCTTGTTAAAAACTGAAAACAAAAAGCGAATTACATCAAATAGGTGTAACTCGCTTTTGAATTTTATGAATATGCATTTTTTACAGTGATGCAAGCAGTTCTACATATCGTTTGGCTTCCATTTCCATAATTCCGTATTCCTGCTTACTAGCAAGGGTGACATTTGCAAGGCTGCCACCAATGGAAAAGAGTTCTATACCTGCCTTCTTAAGAGGAACGATATCATCGTAACCAACCTCTCCTGCCGCCATTATTTTTATATGGGGCAGTGCAGATGAAACTGCCCGAACATAGTCGATATTTTTAGAGCCCATAGTGGGATAAAGCATAACAAAATCCGCACCTAGTGCATTGGCATTAACCATTTCGGAAACGGTATATCCGGCAGAAATTATTGCCACATCCACAGCCGCTGCACGCTCTATCACCTCGCGGCAAACATTAGGGGCAGAAATGAAATCCGCACCTGCACCTTTAGCCAGCTTTACAGCACGGTCGCTGAGCACATTTCCTGCGCCCACCTTTATATCCTTACCAAAGCATTTTTTAAGCGCAGCGATTTTTAAAATACACTCCCTCTCAGCATCTTCGCTGGAAACAGAGCTAAAGGGAATTTTCACAGCCTTTATTCCACCCTTTATAAGCGCCTCTACCGAGTAAAGCAGTGTATCGGCGGAAAATCCCTTCATATTAACAATAAGCTTGTTATCTTCTATACATTTTATGGTATCTGTTCTCATAAGCTACCCCTTTTGTTGTTTTCTGATTTCAGTATACCACACCCTTTTGCTCTGGGCAAGAAAATTTAATAAATAATTCACTAATTTCTAAAATATTGTTATAAAATATGGTGTATATTATAATAAAACTTTTCCATCTGTGTTTGGAGGTACTTTAGTTTATGTGGTACAGAATAAGAATGGCATTACAACGCTTTATGTACGGGCGCTACGGCTCCGACAGCCTTAACAAATTCCTGTTTATTGTATACTTTGTTCTTTTTATAGCGGGCTCTATAGTGAGAAGAATTCCAAACGCGGGGATCCCATATTTAATAATTTATCTTCTAACCCTTGCTGCTATGTTTTTATTCCTTTTCAGAACTCTTTCCCGAAATATCTACAAACGGCAACAGGAGAATCTGAAATTCCTTAATATTAAAACCCTTCTTTGGGCAAAATGCAGATTGCAAAAGGAAAAATGGCGCAACCACAAAACCCACGTTTACCGCACCTGCCCTAATTGCCGCGCCACAATAAAATTACCAAGAAAAAAGGGCAAGCATACCTGCACCTGCCCAAAATGCCGAGTGGATTTCAAGGTAACGGTTTGAATATAAAAAACACAATCGGTGTGTTAGGCATTAAACATTATGCCAACACACCGATTATTTATTTTATAGAATTATATAAGCTTTATTTTTTACTAATCCAGTTCCTTTTTGCCTGTGTAAAGCTCATAGTATCTGCCCTTTTGACGAAGCAGGTCCTCGTGGTCGCCGCGCTCTATAATCTCACCGTTTTCCAGCACCATAATCGCATTGGCATTGCGGACGGTGGAAAGACGATGGGCAATAACAAAGGTAGTGCGATTTTTCATAAGTCTATCCATACCGTGCTCTATATGCCTTTCGGTTCTGGTATCCACCGAGCTGGTGGCTTCGTCCAGCACCAATATAGGTGCTTTAGAGATTGCCGCACGGGCAATATTAAGTAGCTGTCGCTGACCCTGAGAAAGATTTGCACCGTCCCCGGTAATAAGGGTATCATAGCCCTTTTCAAGCCTCATTATAAAGCTGTGTGCACTGGCGGTTTTTGCGGCTTCTATAACCTCTTCGTCGGTAGCATCAAGTCTGCCGTAGCGGATATTTTCCATAACCGTGCCTGTGAACAAATGGGTGTCCTGCAGCACCATTGCGATATTTCGGCGAAGTCCGTCCCGTTGGATATCCTTTATATTAACTCCGTCTATGGTAATTTCGCCCGAATCTATATCGTAAAAACGGTTAAGAAGATTTGTAACCGTAGTTTTACCCGCACCCGTTGAGCCCACAAAAGCAATTTTCTGACCCGGCTTCGCGTAAAGCGAAATGTTTTTGAGAATTACCTTATCGGGATTGTAGCCAAAGGTAACATTCTTCAGCTCCACCATACCCTGCATATTTTCCATTTCTAAGGCATCCTCTTTATCAGGCTCTTCGGGGTCCATATCCATTATATTGAACACACGCTCAGCGCCTGCCAAAGCGGCAAACAGGGTTGAGGTTTGCTGAGCCAGCATATTTATGGGCTGTGAAAAATGGCGGGAGAAGTTTACAAACACCGAAAGTCCGCCTATATCAAAGCCGCCGAATATACACAAAAGTCCACCCACACCCGCAGTTACGGCATAGCTGATTTGTGAAGTATTACCCATTACAGGTCCCATAATACCGCCGTAAAACATAGCGCTGAACTGCTTTGTGCGTAGGTCGTCGTTAAGAAGGGAGAATTCCTCCACGCAGGTTTCTTCGTGGTTAAACACCTTTACCACCTTTTGACCTGTAACAGATTCCTCAATATATCCGTTAACAGCGCCCAAAGCCGACTGCTGACCGCCATAGTACTTAGACGATGCCTTTGCGATAGCCCCGCCGCCCCATATAAACAAAGGAATAAACACAATAGTAATAAGGGTTAGCCAAATATTCATACTCAGCATTGCAACAAATGTGCTCACTAAGGATACAACACCCGAAACAATGTTTACAAGGGAGTTGTTCAGCATCATATCAATATTATCTACATCATTTGTGAATCGGCTCATAGTTTCGCCTGTGGTATTAGTATCAAAAAAACGGACAGGCAGGGTCTGTAGCCTGCAAAAAAGGTCGTTTCTGATTTTTTCAGATGCGCCCTGTGAAACCTTTAGCATCAATTTCGCCTGAAAATAACTTGTGAAAACACCTACAAGGTAAACACAGCCCAACACACCCAGCATTCCGCCTAAGTAAGTGATTCTTTCTGTAGCAGAGGTTTGAGCAGAGGCTATATTGTTTATTATAGGTCTTAGGATTAGCGAGCCCGCAAGGGCTGAGGCATTTGTGAGCAACATACAGAATGCTACAAACATCAAATGCGCTTTGTATGGCTTTACATACGAAAGCATTCTCATTACTGTCGCCTTGGTGTTTTTTGGCTTACCTTTGGCGCGGGGGCCCATTCTTCCACGAGGACCGCCACCCATAGGTCCGCCTCTTTGAGGCTTAACTGCTCTGGCATATTGTTTTTGTAATTCTTCTAATGACCTTGCCATCGGTTATGCCTCCTTTTCGTTTTGAGAATAATAAATTTCTCTGTATTCTTCGTTGCTTTCCAAAAGCTCCTTATGTGTGCCCACACCGGTTATAGCGCCATCATCCATAACTATTATCATATCTGCATCTATAACTGAGGAAATGCGCTGGGCAATAATAATCTTTGTAGAATCCCCTAGCTCCTCGCGGAAGGCACGACGTATCTGAGTCTCTGTGGCGGTATCAACCGCGCTGGTGGAATCGTCAAGAATTATTATTTTTGGCTTTTTCAGAAGTGCACGTGCTATACAAAGGCGCTGTTTTTGTCCCCCTGAAACATTAGAGCCGCCCTGCCCCAAATCGGATTTGTAGCCATCGGTAAACTCCCGTATAAATTTATCCGCCTGTGCGTGGCTTGCGGCGGTGTAAATTTCCTCGTCGGTAGCCTCGTTATCACCCCAACGCAGATTATCCTCTATCGAGCCTGAGAAAAGCACATTCTTCTGAAGAACCATTCCCACACCCTCACGAAGCTTATAAAGAGAATAGTCCTGCACATTTTTGCCGTCTATCAGCACTTCACCGCAATCGGGGTCGTAAAGCCTTGGGATAAGGGAAACCAATGTGGTTTTTCCACATCCCGTAGAGCCGATTATTCCCACAGTTGCCTTGGCTGGGATTTTAAGGTTGATGTTTTTGAGTACCTCGTCTTCGCTGTTCTTATAATAACGGAAGCCTACATTTTTAAACTCTATCTCACCCTTTTCTACTGTGGCAGAGAGTTGTGTATCAGTTAATTCTTTGTCCTTAATATCAACATCCTCCTCAAGCACTTCCTTCACTCGCTTGCCGCTGGCAAGTGCTCTGGAAAACATAACAAACATCATTGTTATCATGGTTAAAGACAAAAGGATCTGGTTAATATAAGTGATAAAGGCAATAAGGTCACCCGAAGACATTTCTGCGCTTACAACCATATTTCCACCGAACCACACAACCAAAATTGTGGTAACATTTAAAAAGAAGCAGGTAATCGGATTGATAAACATCATAGTACCCATAGCGCTGAGCCCTGCTTTTTTTAGGTTGCTGTTGGCGGTTGTGAACTTTTCCTTTTCTCTTTCTTCCCGAACAAAGGATTTTACAACCCGCACATTTGTAATGCTCTCCTGAACGGTAGAATTTAGTCCGTCGATTTTATCCTGCATTTTAGAAAACTTAGGAAAGCCTTTGGATATTACTAATGCCAATGCCGCAATCAGTAAGGGCATCGTTATGGCAAGCACAGCGGTTAAGCGGGGACTTAAGGTAAATGCCATTATAAGCGCACCAATCATCATACCCGGTGAACGCAAACACATACGAAGCAGCATATTAACAAAATTCTGCAGCTGAGTAATATCGTTGGTAAGACGGGTTACCAAAGAGCCTGTGGAAAATTTATCAATGTTAGAAAAGGAGAAGGTCTGAACCTTTCTGTAAACATCTGCTCTTAAGTCTGCGGCAAAGTTAACCGCCGCTTTTGAGCCGAAATATGCGCCACCTACACCGCCAATCATCATAAGCACTGCGGTGATAATCATAGACACCATAATGGCAACAATATAAGCGGGGGCGTCTATTTTTTCCAACAGCCAGCGAACAACGGCTGGAGCTTCTTCTATCGGTGCCTGATCCAAACCGTAGTCCACAATAAGGGCTAAGAACTTAGGCATTAAAACCTCGCCTACAACCTCAACTATCATACAAAGCGGCCCTATTATAAAATATGGTAGATATGGTTTTATATATCTAGACCATTTCATATTAAATCCCCTCCTCTAAAAGCTTAGGATTATTATAAATCTTTTCTAGATTTTCTCTCATTTTATTAAGGCAATTTATAAAAACATCAAGCTCTGCCTTGTCTATTCCCTGTATCATTTTCTCGTCAATATCTGCAAAAAGCTTATGAGTTTTATCTAAAATATTCCTGCCCTTTTCGGTAATATCGACCGAGTTTATGCGGCTGTCATTTTTAGCCTTTGTTCTTGTTACCAATCCGTCGCTTTCCAGCTTTTTGATTTTTACCGCCAGCGCCGCTGGGCTTATGTTAAGGTGCTCTGCCAGCTCCCGTTGAGAAAATGAGCCGCCGCATCGGTCAAGATGCATTAGCAGCATATGCTGGCTACGATGTAAATCTATGCCTGCAGTTATAACGGTTTTATCCACAACTCGTCGGTGCATCCGATGGGTGCAGATAAAGTTATGTACTGCATTGTTTGGTTTTTCCAATCTAATTCCTCCTTTTGGAAAAAGTTAACTTGTTAATCGTTAATATGTTAATTATTATACTCTATAGGTGTTAATTGTCAATAGTATTGATAAAAATTTGCAAATTATTAAAAAATATGGTAACATAATTGTGTATAATTAGTTTATAAAGCTTTAGTTATATTGATAAAGAAGGGTTACTATGCCGAAACAGGGAAGTAAACGCGGTCACAAAATTCCAAGAAGATTTATCATTACAGCCTTACTTTTGCTTTTGCAAGTAGGGCTAATTGGATTTATTGCCAAATATATTTTTGAAAATGTGTACTGGGCATATGTGCTTTTTGAATTTTTAAGTATATTCTCGGTTATCTACATTGTAAACCGTCGTGGAAACCCCAGTTATAAAATAATGTGGGTGGCCTTTATTCTTCTCATCCCATTTAGCGCAGGCTGGCTATTCTTTATGACCTTCGGTGGCAACCGTGTGCTACCATACCTAAAAAAAAGATACCGCCTTTTTGAAAAAGAGACCTTGGAGCAGCTACCCCAAAATCCCGATACGGTAGGTCAGCTTGCCTCCCATGTGCTGATGGGTGAAAAGCAATCCTGCTATCTTTATCGCGAAAGCGGATACCCACTCTACAACGCCACCGATTCCGAATTTTTCCCCTCAGGGGAAGCGGTGTTTGCTTCAATACTTAAGGATTTGGAAAAGGCTGAGAAATTTATATTTATTGAATTCTTTATCCTTGCCGAGGGATTTATGTGGCAGGAGATTTACAACGTTTTAAAGCGTCGAATGGTCGAAGGTGTTGAGGTTAGAATTCTTTTCGACGATTTCGGCTCTGCCAACAGGCAGTACAAGGGATTTGTGGAGGATTTAAGGAAAAACGGCATAAAGGTTTCTGTTTTCAACCCCATTAAACCCTCTTCAAATGTTTTTCTTAACAACAGAAACCACCGAAAGATTATTGTAATTGATGGCACCGTTGCCTACACAGGCGGATTTAACATTGCCGACGAATATATCAACAAGGTTGAATTACACGGACACTGGGCAGATTGCGGAATACGGCTTAAAGGTGAAGCAGTGCGCAGCTTTACTGCTATGTTTACCACAATGTGGAATTTCACCAACAATAAAGCGGAAATGAACGTTGAGGATTATCTTGTGGATAATAAGCTCCCCCTTGCTGCAGGCTTTGTACAGCCCTATTGCGACGGTCCCTTCGACGAGCATCGCACCGCCGAGGGTATATATTTGCAAATGATTAACTCCGCAAGGGATTATATCTACATTGCCACACCTTATCTTATTATTGATAATACTATGATAGACGCTTTGGAGCGTGCGGCAAAATCGGGTGTGGATATAAAAATAATCTGCCCCAGCATACCCGATAAATGGTATGTTCACCCTGTGACTCAGTATCACTACTCTCAGCTTCTGGAGGCGGGAGTTAAGATATACGAATACACCCCAGGCTTTATTCATTCAAAGCTTTTCTGTGTGGACGACCTCTATGCCTCGGTTGGCACTGTGAATATGGACTACCGAAGCTTTAATTTCCACTTTGAGTGCGGTGTTTGGATGTGCTCCACACCCTCAGTGCCCGAAATCAAGGAGAATTTAGTGAACACCATTAAAATAAGCCGCGAAATTCTTCCCGAAGAATGGTCCCGCAGACCATTGCTGCTAAAATTCAAGCAGTTTATTCTGCACATATTCGCACCCTTTATGTAGCGTCAGCTTTATACTATATTTAAATCTAAAACACAACGGCACCCGAGGTTTTTCTCGCGGTGCCGTTAATTTATACTATTTGGATTTTTGTATATCTGAAATTATAAACTGTATGTGCTGAATTTCTTCATTACTCAGCTGGCTAACATCAAGCTGGCGTTTATTTTCAATTCCTAGCAGATAATCGGCAGAAACCGACAACGCTTTTGAAAGCTTTACAAGTATCTCTATAGAGGGCTGAATATTATCATTTTCCCAATTTGAAACGCTCTGCTTGGTTACTCCTATTATTTTGGCAAGCTCTACCTGACTTAATTTTCGAGCCAATCTGATTTCGCGAATTCTCTCATTAAGCATAATTTTTTCTCCTTAAATATTCGCTCAAAATTACAATACCATTGTAAAATATTACTTGACAATATAAAAATACTTTAGTATACTAATATTGCACTTTTGTGTATGGGGGGTGTAATTATGCAAAGTACAGGAAAAGGTTTATCAGTTGCTGGTTTAGTTTTGGGTATAGTTTCTGCTGTTTTGGCTTGGTTCTATATGATTAACATCGCAGCATTAGCATGCGGTATAGTAGGTATTATCTGTGCCGCAAAGGGTAAAAAGGCAGCTGTTGCAGCTTCGGCTCCTACAGGTCTTGGCACGGCAGGCTTAGTACTTTCAATAATAGGTACTTGTCTTGCTGGCATCGGTTTCTTCTCTTGCACACTCTGCGTACTCTGCGTAGCAGGAACAGCAGACGCTGCAGAAACCGCTCTTTTAGGTATGGGATTATAATTCCAAAAAACACATAATTGCCAATCTGGTGCTATCGGGTTGGCGATTATTTTTTTAAGGGGTGAATTTTTTTGTTTCCTGTTATAGAAATTTTTGGCAGAAGTATAGGAGTTTATGCGCTTTGCAGTTTTCTTGGGCTTGGTGCCTGCACCTACGGGGCAACAAAATTGGGTAAAAAATATAATTTTCTTTTTGAGGATTTGATTTTAGTGGTGCTTGCAATAGTTCTGGGGCTTATTGTGGGCGGACATATTTTGTATGCCCTTACCAATACTGAAAACATAGTGTTTCTATTCAAAAACATAAACACTCTCAATATTAAGAATACATTCCATACCCTTTCAAAAATATTTGGGGGTATGGTATTTTATGGCGGTTTTATCGGCGCTCTTATATCGTTGAAAATTTACACTAAGCTTGCGCAAATTCAAAACAGTGGGGCTCTTTTGGATATATTCGGAATTTGTGTTCCTCTTTTTCACACCTTCGGTAGAATTGGCTGTTTTTTTGGAGGCTGCTGCTACGGAATAGAGAGTAGATTCGGCTTTATCATTACAAACAATCATTTGGTTCCTCTGCTTAACGGAGTCAGAAGATTGCCCATCTCATTGATAGAGGCTTTCTTTAACCTTGTTATATTCTTAATTTTGCTCTTTCTTTTTAAAAGACAACATCTAAAATGTAAGCTTGTGTATGCATATATGCTTATGTATTCGCCGCTTCGGTTCTGTACCGAATTTTTCAGAGGTGACGACATACGGGGCTTCTGGGGTCCCCTTTCCACTTCTCAATGGGTAAGCATTGTGCTTTTTGTGTGGGGTTCTGCAGTTTTTATCCGACAGAAAAAAACCACAAGATGTATGGATAAGAAATTAAATATCCATTAAATTTGGTATTATTTCCCCCTTTTGCAATGGTTGACAATCGAATAAAAATAAGTTAGAATATATATAATAGTATTGCGAAAGGCGGTATTAACCTTATGTTTAAAGACGGGACTGTTAAAAAAATCCTAATCATAATCGGCGCTATTGTAACCGCAGCCGCCACTGTAACAGGCATTGTGGTTATTGTTAAAAAACTCCTTAACAAAAAGGAAAGCGAAAAGTTCTACATCGAGTGCGATTGTGAAGAGGAAAAAGAAGAGCTCATCGACGAGCCCGACTGCCCTGCTGCAATATAACTAAAATTTTAATGGATTATCAACCCATTTTCTAAATTTGAATTTCAGCCGCCTCTTCGGCACTTCAGGTGTAGCTTTATGCACCTCGTACCAAAGGCGGTTTTATTTATTTCTAATTTTTATATTTTCCCTGCTGCGGGCTGCGGCAGTGCGATATCTTCGCTTTGGAAAATCAGGAGGACCATATCTTTATGAAAAAACTATCAACCCGTGAGCTGTCCGCTTTAATTGAGCAAAAGCTCTCTCACAATCTGGGTGTTTCCACCGAACAGGCTTCCGACGACCTTTTTTATAAAGCCTCAGCGCTTGTGCTTATGGATATAATGAGGGAAAACCGTCAGGCATTCAGAAAGAAAACAGGCGAAAAGGAAGCCAAGCAGGTTTACTACCTCAGTATGGAATTTTTAATGGGCCGTTCCTTTAAAAACACCGTATTTAACCTTGGTCTTGAAAAGGCTATGACCGAGGCTTTGAAAGGCTTCGGTGTAAAAATTGAAAATTTGTACGAATTAGAGCCCGACGCAGGGCTTGGCAACGGCGGACTCGGTCGCCTTGCCGCCTGCTTTTTAGATGGGCTTACCTCAGGCGGCTACCCCGCTATGGGCTACTGCATTAAATATGAATTCGGCATCTTCCGCCAAAAGCTTGTTGACGGCTGGCAAACCGAAATGCCCGATTTTTGGCTGCCCGGCGGCAGTGTATGGCTGGAGCAAAAGCCCGCAAATGCGGTGGAGGTTCGTTTCGACGGCAGAATTGAAGAGGCTTGGCACGAGGGCTATCACTCGGTAGAGCATAAGGATTACACCCCCGTAAAGGCTATGCCCTATGACCTTATGGTTGCGGGGCGCGACGGTAAGGCTGTAAACGTTTTACGGCTTTGGAGTGCCGAATCCCCCTCTATAGATATGGCGGCATTTAATCAGGGCGACTATGTTCGCGCCCTTGAGCGTCAGGCTATGAGCGAAGTTATAAGCAAGGTGCTGTACCCTGAAGATAACCATATGGAGGGCAAATCCTTAAGACTTCGTCAGCAATACTTCTTAGTTTCTGCCTCTATTCAGGATATTCTCAATCGACATTTGAGAAAATACGGAACTCTTGACAATCTGCCCGAAAAGGCGGCTATTCATATTAACGACACCCACCCCGCCTTGGTTATTCCTGAGCTTATGCGCCATTTGCTTGACGAATGTGGCTACAGCTGGGATAAGGCTTGGGATATAGTTAAGCGCACCACAGCCTACACCAACCACACCGTTATGAAGGAAGCACTTGAATGCTGGCAGATAGATTTATTCCGCCAGAGGTTGCCGAGAATTTACGATATTGTCAAGGAAATTGACAACCGCTACCGTTATGAAACTTGGGAAAAAACAAAGGATGCCGATTTGATTTACCGAACCGCCATTATAGAAGACGGGGTTGTGAAAATGGCAAATCTCTGTACCATCACCTGCCACAGTGTGAACGGTGTTTCAAGGCTTCACAGCGATATCCTTAAAGACGACCTTTTCCGCGACTATTACAAATTAGAGCCCGAAAAGTTCACTAATGTTACCAACGGCATTGCCCACCGCAGGTGGCTTTGCGGTGCTAACCCCCAGCTTTCAAGCTATATTACAGAGCTTATAGGCGACGATTTTAAATACAACGCCTCAAAGCTCGAAGAGCTGCTGAAATACAAAGATGATGCGGCGGTAAAAGAAGCACTTAAACAGATAAAACGCAACAATAAATTAAGACTTTCAAAATATACAGAAAACCTCTACGGTGTGGCACTGGATCCCGATTCAATCGTTGATATGCAGGTTAAGCGTCTGCACGAATACAAGCGCCAACACCTGAATCTTCTTAATATTGTTACGGAATATCTCCGTCTTAAGAATAACCCGAATATGGAGTTCACACCAAAAACCTACATCTTCGGCGCAAAGGCGGCGCCGGGATACCTGCTTGCTAAGCAGATAATCAGCATAATTTACAGCATGCAAAAGCTACTTCAAAACGACCCACAGGTTAAGGATAAATTAAAGATACTCTTTATGGAGGACTATCGCGTAACCTTAGCAGAGCTTATGATACCCGCCGCCGATATCAGCGAGCAGATTTCCCTTGCGGGCACAGAGGCAAGCGGCACGGGTAATATGAAAATGATGCTGAATGGCGCTGTAACTATCGGCACTGAAGACGGCGCTAATGTAGAAATTCACGAGGCTGTGGGGGATGATAATATCATCATCTTCGGTATGGAAACTCCCGAAGTAAACCGCCTGAAGGCTCAGGGCTACAATCCTTATGAATACTATAACAACAACGCCGAGCTTCATGAGGTTTTAGATTTTATTTTAGAAAATCTCACCAACGGTTATATTCTTTCGGATATGCTTCGCCACCACGACAGTTATATGGCTTTGGCAGACTATGCCGACTACTGCCGTGCAAAGCTTAAGGCAGAAGAGCTTTATAACAACAGCTCCCGTTGGCAGGAAATGTCCCTTGTAAACATTGCGAAGGCGGGCAGATTTGCCGCCGACCGCTCAATTGAGGATTATTCAAAGGGAATCTGGAACTCAAAGCCGATAATATAAATTTAAAAGCCGACGGGTAGAAAATCCGTCGGCAATTTGTAAATGTGTGGTGAAAACACTGGACAATATAAATTTTGATTCGCGAAACCCCTTATATAAATCCCCCTTCGGGGCGGTAAAGAGCCACGAAAGGATTAAATTCCGCCTACGCCTAAAAGAAAACTGCGGCGTTTGGAATTGCTTTTTGCTTCTCCGCCGCGACGGTGAGGCTGAGGACACAGCATATGAAATGCTATATGAATACACCCGTGACGGCTGGCTTTTCTACTCGGTTGAAATTTCTGCCAACGTGGGGCTTTATTGGTATGCATTTTTATATAAAACAGAGCATAACAGCTTTTATATTAACCGTCAGGAGCGCTCGGTTGGCAGAGTGGGTGCTGGCGGACGCTGGCAGCTTACGGTATATGACGCCGATTACAAAACTCCCGCTTGGCTTGAAGGTGGAATTATTTATCAGATTTTTCCCGATAGATTTTACAAATCGGGAAATGTTAAAGTCCAAGATTTCCCCGAAAGGTTCATACACTCCGGTTGGGGCGAAAAGCCCGAACACCGCTGGGTTAAGGGCGAAAAGCGGGTGTTGGGCAACGACTTTTTCGGCGGAAATTTAAAAGGCATAATTAAAAAACTAACCTATTTAAAGGACTTAGGGGTTAGCTGTATTTACCTTAACCCCATTTTTTTCTCAGCCTCAAACCACCGCTACAACACCGCTGACTACGAGAAAATCGACCCGATTTTGGGCACTGAAAAGGATTTTAAAGAGCTTTGCTCTGCTGCCAAAAAGCTTGGAATTCACATTATTTTAGACGGTGTGTTTTCCCACACGGGTGATGACAGCCGCTATTTCGATCGCTATAAAAAATTCGGCGAATCGGGCGCCCACAGTACAAAGGCTTCCCCCTTTTACAGCTGGTATAAATTCAAAAACTGGCCCGACGATTACCACAGCTGGTGGGGTATTGACACCCTGCCTGAGGTTAACGAGGACGACGAGGGCTTTCTCGACTACATCTGTGGCACAGAGGGAATTGCAAGGCGTTGGCTGAAATTAGGAGCCCACGGCTGGCGACTAGATGTGGCGGACGAACTGCCCGATGTGTTTTTAGACAGGCTCAGATGCGCTGTGAAAAGTGAAAATCCCGATGCCTTTATATTAGGCGAGGTCTGGGAGGATGCCACTAACAAAATAAGCTACAATGCAAGGCGCCGATATCTGTTGGGGAATCAGTTAGATTCGGTTATGAACTACCCCTTCAGCAACGCTATAATCAATTTTGTGAAATGGGGCAACGGCGGTGAATTTGCCGAGGAAATACTCACGGTATGCGAAAATTATCCTAAGCCCGCCCTCACACTTCTTATGAATCACATCGGCACCCACGATACCCCTAGGATCTTAACCCTTTTGGGAAGTACCACCACCGATAGTGGAGACCGTGATATTCAGGCGGTTTCAAGGCTAACCCTTGCGGAATACATCACGGGTGTAAAGCTTCTTAAATGCGCCGCCGTGCTGCAATATACACTACCCGGTGTACCCTCGATATACTATGGTGACGAGGCGGGTATGGAGGGCTGGGGCGACCCATTTTGCAGAGGCTGTTACCCTTGGGGTCAGGAAAATGTAGAGCTGTTGGAATTTTACAAAGGTCTTGGAAAGCTTCGCCATTCCTCTAAAAGTCTTTCAAATGGCACTATATATTTCACCTTTGCCGAAAAGGGACTTGTAGCATACCTTCGTGAAAATGAGAGCTCTAAGCTGTGGGTTGCGGTGAACACCGCCCATTATCCTCAAAGCTTAGCTATGCCCAAAGAGTTTCGAGGTCTATCCCCTGTTTTCGGCAGTGCAGGGGGTGGAGATGAAATTACCGTTCCCGCGCTGGGCTTTGCGGTTTACAGGCTTTAACCTTTAGTGTACGGA
This sequence comes from Acutalibacteraceae bacterium, assembly GCA_045590875.1. Taxonomy (GTDB): domain Bacteria; phylum Bacillota; class Clostridia; order Oscillospirales; family Acutalibacteraceae; genus UMGS1532. Next base: position 6,594 of record JAZNRT010000048.1, on the reverse strand, counting down.
ATAATTATATAAACAGGCACTTCGAAAATCGAAGTGCCTATACTTTTGCCTTTAGATTTTTACAGCAGATTTATAGAATGCTTTCTGCACTCCTCTTCTACCTCAGGTTGCCAGATTGAAGACTGCACCTCGCCAATGTGCAGCTTTTCGAGAAGAAGCATACAAAGCCTTGACTGACCTATACCTCCACCGATGGTAAGGGGTAAAGTTCCCTCTAAAATTCCCTTGTGATAGGGGAACTCTTTGCGCTCTAAGCAGTTTTCCAATTCCAACTGACGGTGTAGGGTTTCGGCATCTACACGAATGCCCATAGAGGAAACCTCAAGCTGTTCCTCCAAAACAGGGTTCCAAAGAAGCAGGTCGCCGTTTAAAGACCAATCGTCGTAATCGGGGGCTCTGCCGTCGTGCTTTTTGCCGCTCTTTAAAATTCCGCCTATCTGCATTAAAAATACCGTTTTATGCTTCTTTGTGATTTCGTATTCCCTTTGCTTTGCAGTAAGCTGTGGGTACATATCCTCCAGCTCTTGCGCGGTTATAAAATTAACCTCGTCGGTAATGGTATTTTTAAGGCTGGGATATTCATACTGCACCTTGCGGCTTGTTTCAGCAATAGCGTGAACTATTTTGCGAACAACATCCTTTAAAAAATCTATATTACGGTCTTCCTTAGTGATTACCCTTTCCCAATCCCATTGGTCTACATATATTGAGTGGATATTATCCATATCATCATCGCGACGGATGGCGCTCATATCGGTATAAAGGCCCTCGCCGGGCATAAAGCCGTAGCGGTAAAGTGCCATACGCTTCCACTTAGCAAGAGACTGCACAACCTCAGCCTCACAGCCTGTTTCACGAATGGTGAAATGCACCTTTCTTTCTACTCCGTTCAGGTCGTCGTTAATTCCGCTCTCTTTAGTTACAAAAAGGGGTGCGCTGATGCGCTGTAAATTAAGAGCAGGCTTTATTTCGTGCTGAAAGGTATCCTTTACAAATTTTATAGCTTTTTGCGTGTCGCGAAGGGACAGGGTTGAGCGATAACCCTCTACCATTTTTAAACCTTTCATAAAGAAGGTCTCCTTTAAAAAATATGATATATTAGTATAACCCCACTATAGGTTAATTGTCAATAGAAAAAGGGGGAACTGACTGGGTGTTTATCTTAGAATTTTAAACAATTTTTTCGTATGCTACCCGTTCATCACCGTTTAATAGCTTTATTACACCGCAAGGATGAAAGCCGTTTTTTACAAGCGCCGCCCTCATAGGGGTGTTACCTCTGTGGGTATCAATTCTAAGAGCATGAATACCGCGAGAAATGCTAAGCAGGGTTGCATAATCCACAAGGGCTGCAAAAATTCCCTTGCCCCGATAGTCGGTATTTACGGCAACTCTGTGCAGTGTGGCATATTCCCCCGACTGCAACCATTCGCCGTCTATTTCCTTATAGGTCTGCTCACCCTCAAAACCGATATAAAGGGTACCGTAGTAGGTTTTATCCTCCACCGCTACATAGCAGTTGCCATCTTCTACATCCCGCTTTATATCCTCTGCCGACGGGTCTCCATTTTGCCATTGGTCAATGCCTAATTCCAGAATATTTTTTCTACCCATTTCCAGAAGGGACACCGCACCCTCTAAATCGTTTTCCGTTGCTCTTCTTATCTCCATTATAATTTTTCCTCACCGCTCGCCAGTTATGGGCAAAATTTTATTGAAAACACAGGTGAATTTTGGGGTCAACGTTCTGTCCTCGTGCATTGAGCCAAAATACCAGTGCTTGAATTCACAGGTTCTTGAAACCTCCTCCAAAAATCCGTTTAGCTTGGAAACCTTTTGCTCAGCGCCCGCCCTTAGCTGCATAGCACTTTTCACTAGCTGTGGCGGCTCGTGGGTTAATATGTAATCTACCTTGCAGCCGATTTCATCGAGATTTTCGGCCCCCACCTTGAATTCCGTTGCTGTGGGCAGCTCCTCGCGCCACCATTTTCCCTGCTCACTTCTTATATCTCTATCGGCACTTTCGCCGCCGCCAAAGGTGAAAATTTTATGACCTTCTATATTAAATATCTGCCCGCGCATAAGGTTAAACAGATTTCCCGAAACTCGGCGCACGTGCCCACCTTTCCACACCGTTTCACGGCATTTGGAAAGCAGACCGAAATTTTCGTGGGTACCGTCTAAAAATACAACGTTGAATTTCCTGCTACCTAAATATTCCAACGCTTCCTTTTCTCTGCGGCTGCCGTCCCAAAGAAAGCCAAAGTCACCGCAGATTATAAGGGTATCCCCCGATTTAAGCTTGCGCCACTGCGCATCGTATAAACGGTTTTCGTCGCCGTGCATATCACCCGTTACATATACCAATTAAAACCACGCCTTTTTTTCTAAAAATTTCTTCTTTCGCTTTACAAACACAGCCAAAGGGATTATACTAATATTATAGAATGTTACTAATGTTAATTATATAATACTACATTTTCGGAGAGAATGCTATGAAAAAATTATTAAGTCTTTCTTTTGCCTTGATTTTTGCGCTGATAATCCCATTTTCCAATGCATATGCCTATAAGCCCACCTTTGAAACTCACGCAAAAGCGGGAATTTTATATAATGTAGATACCGATACAATTGTTTATTCAGATAATATTGATAAAAAGGTTTACCCCGCTTCCCTAACCAAGATACTGGTTGCAATTATGCTTGTAGAGGAAGAGCCAAACCTTGAAGACCTCACCCTTACCGTTTCTGAGGAAATATACCTTGAATACCGCTATTCCGAAGCGGTTATTGCAGGCTTTGAAGCGGGAGATAAGGTTAACGGTCACGACCTTTTAGCATACACTATGGTTAAATCCTGCGCCGATGCCTCTGCTCTTATTGCCGACCACATAGCAGGCAGCGAAGCTGAGTTTGTGGAAATGATGAATAAGAAGGCTAAAGAAATCGGTATGCAGAACACCCATTTCACCAACTGTCACGGTCTGCACGACCCTAATCATTATAGCACAGTAAGAGATTTATGTATACTAACAAAATATGCTATGCAGTATTCCGTGATAACCGACATTGTTAATGTGGCAAGATATGTTACTAAAGACGATATCACCCTTGCCGCCACCAATTTCCTTATAGACCCCAACAGTGGCTATCATTACCAATATGCCACAGGCTTTAAAACAGGCTACACCACCGAGGCAGGCCGTTGTCTTGCCGCCACCGCCACCTACGAGGGAATGACCTATATCAGCATTCTCACGGGCTGTCCTCCCCAAGACAATTCGGTGGAAAATCGTTATGAGTTTATTGACACCGCCGAGCTTTTCCGCTGGGCTTTCAACAACTTTACCTACCGTTCTATACTTGATAGTTCCGAAACCATCGACAGCATACCCATAGATTATTCTTGGGATTACGATGCGGTCAACATCCGCCCCGAAAAGGAAGTTTATGCCCTTATACCAAAGGATGCCGACACAAGCACTGTGGAAATAAAGGTAGACTACAAGAATCCCCGCGCCGAGGCGCCTGTGCGAAAGGGTGACGTTGTGGGCACGGTTAACCTTTATTATGCCGATGAAAAAATAGGCTCAACGGGTGCGGTGATTGCCGAATCTGTTGAGGGCTCACAGCTGCTTAAAATTTCAGATGCTGTAAAAAATTTCCTAATCAAATATAAGGTTTACTTTTTCTTTGGTCTGGCGGGGCTGTTCTTTTTACTTATAGTGTTCATTATCATCACCATCCGCCTCAATTCCAAAAAGAAACGCTACGGCACTGTGAAAAGATATAAGAGGTTTTAGCTAGGCATTAACCGTCATAATTGATTCTAAATAAAACGGAGACAGTTCCTAAAAGAATTGTCTCCGTTTTTGCGTTTGTATTTAAATCAAATCTTCCATCAAGGGCTCTGAGCTACTTTGCAGAAGCCCTAATTCCCTAAGGGTATTTTCCCCCTCGCCGGGGTGATTTTTCATAAAAGGCTCTATCATATACTTAAACATTACGGGGTAGATATGGTACTGTGTGGTGTAATAATGAAGGGGCGGAATTACTAAAAGCCCTAAGCAAATGGAAATACCAAGCCCTATATATAAATCAAGAAGCATTGGAGAAAGCACAATTGCATATGTAACAAGATGAATAACCAATATGCCGAAATTTCGCACAAGCCCTGCAAAGCTTAGTACCAATGCATTTTTATAAAGCTGAGGAAGAGTTACATTAAAGGTTAGCGCAATGGCGGGGGTGTAATAGCGGATGAAGGTTACAATAATCAGCGAAGCACCCGAAAAGCCAAGTATTATAAAATTAACACCATCCTGCTGTGCGTTATAAAGATAGTAGGTAGTAAATGCGGTGAGGAAAAGCAATATATTATTTATTATGCCCATAGCTAGTGCCTGCCGCCAGTTATTCTTTATAGCGTCGAAATAGTCTGAATTAAAAAGGTGGCGGTCACGCACCGCAAGCCGCGCCATTCGGGCAGAGCCCACAGCGCCCAAGCCATAGGGAATAATCAATGCTCCGCATAGGGTGGATATAAGCCCCGAAAGAAGTAGCTTCCAATAGTTACCCTTTAACAATTCAAAGAAACGCACAAAGCCACGTTTTTCGGCAGCGTTTTTTGATACACCGTGACCCTCAACATAGGGAGATTTGAATAGTGACATTTAAACTTCAATCCTTAAAAATTTTATTATGTTTACACATATAATATAGGTTACTTTTTGAATTGTACCACACTTGGCTTCTCTATACAATTATTTTTTCATAAAGTTTACAAATTTGTATCAATTCTAAATTTTGCGTAACCGTGAAATCCCATAAATTCCCATACTAAAAAATTGCGAAAATTTCCATTGCAAATTATCTGAAAATCTGTAATTTTTTTAGAAATTCTCCTTTCTTGACGGTAAAAAATGCGTGGTTTTGGTTTACAATAAACCCAAAATTATACAAAAAGTAATACACATTATCCACATAGTTATGCACATATTTTTTGAGCAAAACTCAGTTTTCATCGGCTTTTTAGGTTTTTTGAAGCAAAAAAATGTGGATAAAGTGTATAAGTGTGTGGATAATTCACTTTACATAAAATTTAAACTTGTCCGTAAACGCAATGAGGTTTACAAAATGTATAATTGTTTTTTCATATATTTCTCCAAACACAACATAAAATAAATTTTTTGTCGAAAAAAGTTAAATTTTTGTAATAAATTTCGCCGCCTGAAAACTCTCTCAAGCGGCAAATTTGTTTTGTATTGAATTGTCAAAAAACTATGCTTTTTTAATATTATTTGTGTTGCCCCATCCCTGCCTTATGCCGTTTTTCTTGGCAGAAACTCCAATGTAATACTTATAATGATTTTTATCAACCATATCTACTATGTACATTGTTTCCTTGCCTTTTTTTAGGCAGCCACCGCTACCGTCACCGTTGCCATAGATTTTACCGCTAACGATAACCTTTTCACCGATTTTCGGGGTCCATTTCTGGGTCTTTGTTGTACTGGTTTTGGCGCTACTGCTCTTCTGTGTTTCGGTATCTAAAGCCTTCTTGTCGTATGCAGTAAGTCCATACTGCTCTATAAGAGTAATAAGGGTTTGAGTGTAGCTTAGAGAGGTTGCCCAGCCACATTCTTTTATAAGAGCACAGGCGCGCCGATAGTCAGTTACACCCTTTAATTTTGCATAGCGCGGGTATTGCAGAAATTCGTAATACCCCTTAATGCCCTTTGAAAGGGTGGAATATTTTCTGAATTTTGCCGTAATAGTATAATAGGTGCCGTCGCTTTTCTGCTCCAAGGTCTTATAGGCCTTATAGCCACAGCCACAGCCCTCAACCCATTTCATACCAAAATAGTTATGGCATTTTTTAGCAAGGTCGCTTTTTCCCCAACCGCTTTCCAATATCGCCTGAGCAATTGTGAGGCTAGGGAGTATTTTATAGGTTTTGTAATGTTTTACTGCTGCATTACCAAGCTTTTTTATAAATTCAGCATTAGACAAGCCTATTCCCCCTTTTTGGGCATATTCATCACAGCCGCTAATGCGGCAGCAATGGCAGAAGCCAAAAAGCCCATTGCAGTTTTTTTAAAGGCTTCGCCATCTGTAACCCCTGTAAAATATGCGGTTAAATTTGCCGCCGCAAAGCCCACAAAGGCCTGCAAAAACGTGCGGAACGCACGGTTTAACATTTCTTTCATTTTTTTATGCTCCTTCAAACCTTTTCCTGATGATAGGATTCCAGATGTTCTATTCTTTCCTTGTGGTCGTGCAATTCCGCCTGCATCAGAGGTATCTTCTCGGCGAAATTATTATGCTTTTCCACCTTGTTTTCAAGCTGTTGTATGCGGTAATTGGTGAGTTTTGACGAGGTAAGAATACCGCCGAATGAGCCAAGCATTGTGCCGAAAAGGGCGATTAAAGCCACTACTATATCCGTCATAGCTCCTCCCTCTCCGGTTCAAGGATTGGCTCCTCTTCATTAAGCTCTTCCTGCAACCTTTGGGCTTCTTCATCGGTAATTTCCCGCCAAGTTTCTGCACTGTCGTTACAGCCTAAATAAATAATTTTACCCCAGGTCTCGCC
>JAZNRT010000047.1:0-31196 GCA_045590875.1 Acutalibacteraceae bacterium | reverse complement strand
CGACCTTAAAATCAAATAATTTTTTAAAAGGGCGAAGACGAAGAACGCAGTAATACTGTCGTATTACAAGTGATGAGGCAAGACAAAGTGAAAAATTATTGATTTTAAGACGTAACGGGTTCGACTCTCGTTACCCTAGGCAAGTGTCGTAATAAATTTTGCTCAATGTTTAGCTTTGCCTGTGGGAGGTTTTTATGTTTGTGTTTAAGTTAAAAATCAGCAAGGACCGTTTTCTTATAATATGTTGCGCACTTATTGCAGTAATGGCACTTGTTGTACATTTTTTCGCCTTTGGCAAAGTGTTACCTAGAGGAAATACCTTTAGTGAACGTGGGGAGTTTTTAAGAGAGCTTGGCTATACCGCACAAAAGTCTACGGAAAAAGAAACCGAGGTAATCATACCCATAAATTTTGACAAGGTCTATACTTCCTATAATGAAATGCAACGTTGCGCTGATTTTGACCTTAGCGGCTACAGAGGCTGTCAAGCAGTTATGTATACATACGATTTAAGTAATTTTTATAAATATCAAGAGGTTAAAGCTAATCTCTTGGTTATAAGAGGCAGAATTATAGGTGGAGATATAACCACCCGTGAGCAGGATGGCTTTTGTCTGCCCTTGGTTTCATTGGAAGAAAATATTAAAAGCATAAAGGAAAATTAGTATGTCCGAAAGGCTCGACAAATTTATAGCTACTCAAAAAGCCCTGCCCCGAAGCGAGGTACGAAAGCTTATTGTAAAAGGCAGAGTTACTGTTGACGGCGAAGTAATAAAAAAACCGGAATTCAAAATCGAAGAAAATGGGGTAAAGGTAGCTTTAGATGATGAAATAATAAATTACAAAAAATATGTTTACATTATGTTGAACAAGCCTGCAGGCGTGCTTTCAGCCTCTAATGATAAGAGCAGAAAAACTGTGGTGGATTTAATACCCGACTCCCTTTTGCGAAAAGGTCTGTTTCCCGTTGGCAGATTGGATAAAGATACCACAGGGTTGCTGTTAATTACCGATGACGGTGATTTTGCGCATTATGTAATTTCGCCAAAAAGCAACCTTGAAAAGGTGTATAATGCAGTTTTAGATGGTAAAGTAACCGAATTGGCTGTTAAGGCTTTTAAGGAGGGAGTGGTTTTGGCAGACGGCACAAAATGTCTTCCTGCAAAGCTGGAGTATGACAAGGATAATCCAACCCACGCTTCGGTAACAGTGGTAGAGGGCAAATATCACCAGATAAAGCGTATGTTCGGCACTATAGGGCTCGGGGTAAATGAACTGGAACGGGAATCTATAGGCGAGGTGCGTTTAGATAGAACATTACAGCGCGGTGAATGTAGAATGTTAACGGCTGAGGAATTGGACAAGTTATACGGCGGTTACAATAAAAACCAACATTAACCTATAACTTTTAGTCAAAAGTAACATTACCTCTTCTATCATATATGCATTTTCAACAAAATACGAGGTTCATATTTATACAGATAAGGTATAGAAATTTTCATTTCGATTTGTTATAATAGATTGCGTAAATAAGTGTAACTATGCACAAACAATAATAGGAGGCAAATTATGGCAAGTGTAACACTAAAAGGTATATACAAAAAGTATCCGGGCGGTGTTGTGGCTGTATCCGACTTCAATATGGAAATCAAGGATAAGGAATTCGTTATTCTTGTTGGCCCTTCCGGTTGCGGTAAGTCTACAACATTACGTATGGTAGCAGGTCTTGAGGAAATCACCGAGGGTGAGCTCTACATTGGCGACCGTTTGGTTAACGATGTAGCACCTAAGGATAGAGATATCGCAATGGTTTTCCAGAACTATGCTCTTTATCCTCATATGACAGTTTTCGATAATATGGCATTTGGTCTTAAACTTCGTAAAACTCCGAAGGATGAAATTAAGCGCCGTGTTGAAGAGGCTGCTCGCGTTCTCGATATTGAACATCTTCTTGAAAGAAAGCCGAAGGCACTTTCCGGTGGTCAGCGTCAGCGTGTTGCGTTGGGCCGTGCAATTGTTCGTGAGCCTAAGGTGTTCTTGCTTGACGAACCTCTTTCAAACCTTGATGCTAAGCTTCGTGCACAGATGCGTACCGAGCTTTCTAAACTCCATCAGAGATTAGGCACAACCTTTATCTACGTTACCCACGACCAGACCGAAGCTATGACAATGGGTTCAAGAATCGTTGTTATGAAAGACGGTGTTGTTCAGCAGGTAGACACTCCTCAGAATCTTTACGACAAGCCTTGTAATGAGTTCGTTGCAGGTTTCTTGGGTTCACCTCAGATGAACTTCCTCAACGCACTTATTCGTGAAAAAGACGGTCAGTATTTCGTTGAATTCGGCAAGGAAGCAACCAAAACTGAGAAGGAGGTTAAATTCCTTCTTCCTATTCCCGAAGAGAAGAACTACAGAGATTGCCTCAAGCCTTACATTGATAAGGAAGTTGTTATCGGTATCCGTCCTGAGCACATTCACGATGAGCAGATGTACTTATCTTCTATGCCCGAAGGCATTGTAGATACTAAGGTTGAAGTTACCGAGCTTATGGGTGCTGAAACCTATCTGTATATGGATTGTGCAGGTCAGAATATCGTAGCCCGTGTTGATCCCAAATCAACAGCTCGTCCTCAAGACGAAATCAAGGTTACCTTCGATACCTCTCGTATCCATATCTTCGATAAGGACACCGAAATCACCATCACCAACTAATATTGGTAATACCTGAGCCCGTGCCGTTTGGCACGGGCTTTTTACATATTTTTAAAAAAATGTAAAAAAGGTCTTTAAGTTCGGGGTAAAATAAAGTATAATAGAAGAAGTGTAATAATGTTAATTGATTTTCGGAGGTATCCCAAATGTGCGGATATGTAGGTTTTACCAATACAATACAGGGCAGTGCTGAAGAAGTACTTGTCAATATGATGGACAAAATTGTCCACAGAGGCCCCGATTCTCACGGTCAGTTTATAAACGACGATATTGCTCTCGGCTTTCGTCGGTTAAGCATTATAGATTTAGAGGCGGGTCATCAGCCGTTATATAACGAAGATAATACTTTGGCATTGGTGTTTAACGGCGAAATTTATAACTACCGTCAGATTCGCGAAGGCTTGGTTGCTGCAGGTCACACCTTCAAAACCCATAGCGACAGCGAGGTGCTTATTCACGGCTACGAGGAATATGGCGAGGATTTAGTTCCAATGCTTAGAGGTATGTTTTCCTTTGTTATTTGGGACACCAAAACCAAGACCCTTTTTGGCGCACGCGATTATTTTGGTATAAAGCCCCTTTATTATGCTCGCTTTGGAAATGCTTTTTTGTTCGGCTCCGAGATTAAGGGTTTTACCCCACACCCCGCCTTTACCGCTTCGCTTAACGAAGAGGTGTTGGCAAATTATCTTTCCTTCCAATATTCTCCTACTGAGGAAACATTCTTTAAAAATGTGTATAAGCTACCGCCTGCTCACTACTTTACCTATAAAAACGGCGAAATGTTTAAAACTCGTTATTGGCATCCCGATTTTAACGAGGACACCTCTGGCAAAACCATAAACGAATATGCCGATATTGTAGACGATGCAATAAAAGAGTCGGTTGAGGCTCATAAAATCAGTGATGTTGAGGTTGGCTCATTTCTTTCTAGTGGTATAGATTCAAGCTATATAGCCGCTACTGCTAATGTGGATAAAACCTTTACCGTTGGCTTCGGTAGTGATGAAAAATACAACGAAATCAGCTATGCTAAAGAGTTTGCCGACTTTATCAATACCGTAAATATAAGCAAAGTAATAACCCCCGAAGAATATTGGGGAGAGTTTCCTAGAATTCAGTATCATATGGACGAGCCTTTGGCAGACCCCGCCGCAGTGCCTTTGTATTTTGTATCAAAGCTTGCGGCAGAGCAGGTTAAGGTAGTACTTTCGGGCGAGGGTGCCGATGAGCTTTTCGGAGGCTATAAAATATATGCAGCCCCCTTGGCTTGCCCTAAATTCAATTTAGTTCCCACCCCAATCCGCCGAGCACTGGGTAAAATTGCAATGCTTCTACCAAAAATTCACGGTGTGAATTTCCTTATCCGTAGAGGCAGACCTGTTGAGGATTGGTTTATTGGAAATGCCAATATCTTCTCAAAGCGCGAGCGCGCAAAGCTGCTTAAAAAGGATAATTCTCCCGCACCTCGCGAGCTTTGTAAAAAGTTCTATAAAGAGGTAAGTGATAAAAATGAAGTTACCCGTATGCAGTATCTCGATATCAATATGTGGATGATGGGTGACATTCTGCTTAAAGCCGATAAGATGTCTATGGCTCATTCTTTGGAATTGCGTGTGCCGTTCCTCGATAGAGAGATTATGCAGCTTGCCCAAACAATTCCTTTAGATAAGCGTGTAAATCTCAGCAACACAAAGCTTGCTTTAAGAAAGGCAGCCTCAAAAACTTTGCCTTCTAAAACCTCAGAAAAGCCCAAACTCGGTTTCCCTGTGCCTATCAGAGTCTGGCTTAAAGAGGATAAGTATTATAACATTGTTAAAGAGGAATTTCTTAGCGAAACCTCTAACAAATATTTTAATACTTCAAGGCTTGTAAAGCTTTTAGACGAGCACCGAGCAGGCAAATGCGACAACAGTCGTAAAATTTGGACAGTTTATACCTTCCTCGTTTGGTATAAGCAATTTGACTTTAAGTAAAAAAGCAAGAAAAAGGTTTCTGAAAAATTCAGAAACCTTTTTTGTGTTTAGATCATTTTACAATATATGGCTATACATTAAATTCTGTTTTGATAATTGTTCCGCCGCCAACTACGGTATCACCGTCGTATAGCACCACTGCCTGACCTGCTGTTATGGCACGCTGTGGCTCGTCGAAAAGCACTTCTATAGTGCCATTGGCAAGGGGGGTGGCAACAGCGGGCTGTTCCAAGTGCTTGTAGCGGGTTTTAGCCTTGATTTTTATAGGGGCTTCGGGCTTCGGGGCAATCCAGTTAAAGTCGTTTGCCACAAGCCTTCGGGTGAATAAATCCTCATTATCACCAATAATAATGGTGTTTGTGTCATAGCACTTTCGGCAAACATAGCCTGGCTTTTTGAGTGCAAGGCCTAAGCCCTTGCGCTGACCGATAGTGTATCTTATAAGACCTTTGTGTTCACCCAAAATTGTTCCGTCTTTATGCAAAAAAGTACCTGTGGGGTAGGTTTTGCCTGTGCGCTTTTCAATAAACGTGGCATAGTCACCGTCGGGAATAAAGCATATATCCTGACTGTCTGGCTTGTTAGCATTTATAAATCCGTTTGTCTCTGCTAATTCTCTTACCTCTGTTTTGCTTAAATTTCCAATAGGCAATAGTGTGTGTGCAAGCTGTTCCTGTGTCATATTATAGAGAACATAGCTTTGGTCTTTTGATTCATCAAGCCCTTTTTTTAACATATAGCGCTGGGTGTTATTGTCATATTCAATTCTGGCGTAGTGGCCTGTAACTACATAATCGTAATCCAATTCCTTCATTCGGGAGAAAAGCTTTTTCCATTTAATATGGCGGTTACAGTCTATGCAAGGATTAGGTGTAAAACCTGCCTCATACGCCGAAATAAATCTGTCGATAACCTGTTTATTAAAATCATCACTGAAATTAAATACATAGTAGGGAATATCTAATCTATATGCAACCCCACGCGCATCTTCAACATCGTCAACACTGCAGCAGGTTTTAGAAGTATCTATAAAAATGTCCTCGTTGCTGTATAGGTGCATTGTAATTCCCATACATTCATAATTTTGCTTTTTTATAAGTAGCGCCGCAACCGAGCTGTCTACACCGCCGCTCATTGCAATAATTGCTCTTTTTCTGTTCATTAGATTTATCACCATTTTAAACAATCTTATAGATTTATTTTACGCATAAATCACAACAAAGTCAATAGCAACGAAAAACCCTTTTACACACCTAATTTTTTCCATTTTACTAAAAAGTTATATACTCATTACCAATATTTGTTACTTTTTTGTTACAATTTTATACTTTTTTGCAAAAAGACCTTGAAATATGTTTAGAAATTGTGTATTATATACGAGTAGAACTGAAATTTTATGTATAAGTTGACGATAAATTAACCCGTCAACCAAATAATGACGGGCTACACTTAGCCGGTCTAACCTTTACAAATTTTCAAGAAAAGAGGAAGGTAATATGTCCAACAGATTGTTTCAGGGCGTAGTTCATCAGATGAAGGATGCAGTCGATAGAGTAATTGGTGTTATCGACGAGAAGTCAACCGTTATTGCTTGCAGCGAGTTAAGCAAGGTTGGCGATGTGCACGATTTGAAATTTTCTAATATGGTTGCAACAAGCGATACATTTGTTAAGGGTCAATATACATACAAGCCCTTTGGCGGTGCACAGAACTCTGAATACATACTTTTCGTTGAAGGAAGCGATCCTCAGGCCGCACGCTATGCTGCGCTACTTTCTGTTGCCCTTACAAATATCAAGCACTATTATGACGAAAAGTACGATAGAGGCAATTTTATAAAGAATATAATTCTGGATAATATACTTCCCGGTGATATCTATTTAAAGGCTCGCGAGCTTCACTTTAACGGAGAGGCATCCCGCGCTGTTGTTCTTATCCGTATTGTTTCTAAAAACGATGTTCCGATTTTTGATATTATTCAAAACCTTTTCCCGAATAAAACTAAGGATTTTGTAATCAATATAAGCGAAAACGATATTGCCATTGTCAAGGAAACAAGTCATTCAATCGATTCAAAGGATTTAGAAAATCTAGCACGCTCAATAGTGGATACTCTGTCCAGCGAGTTTTATATTCACGCTGTTGTGGGTATTGGCTCCACAGTTGATACCTTAAAGGAACTTGCCCGTTCTTTCAAGGAAGCACAGATTGCTTTAGAAGTTGGCAAAGTATTTGACACCGAAAAAACAATTATAAGCTACGACAATCTGGGCATAGCAAGGCTTATATATCAGCTCCCTACCACCCTTTGCGAAACCTTCTTACGCGAAGTTTTCAAGCGCGGCTCTATTGAAAGCCTCGATCAGGAAACATTGTTTACTATTCAGAAGTTCTTTGAAAACAACCTTAATGTTTCCGAAACCTCGCGTAAACTATTTGTTCACAGAAATACTCTTGTTTATCGTTTGGAGAAAATCAAGAAAATCACAGGTCTTGACCTTCGGGAATTTGACCACGCAATTGTTTTCAAAATTGCGCTGATGGTTAAGAAATATCTCAAAGCAAACCCTATTAAATACTAAATTTAAGGCGGTAGTTATTTTCTATGGAATTAACACAAAATAACGGCACCATAATAGAGTTAAAAGGTGTTTCAAAAACATATCCTACAGGAACACATGCTCTTAACGATGTTAACTTAACCGTTAAAAAAGGCGAGTTTGTGTTTGTTGTAGGCTCATCGGGTGCGGGCAAAAGCACCTTTATGAAGCTGCTTATGCGAGAAGAAAAGCCTTCTGCCGGTGAGATTATGGTTAACGGTTTTAAACTTAACAAATTAAAGCACAGGCAAATCCCTATGCTCAGAAGAACTATGGGCATTGTTTTTCAGGATTTCCGCCTCATTCCAAATATGAATGTATACGATAATGTTGCATTCTCTATGCACGTAGTGGGTGCATCTAAACAGCAGATACGCAAAAAGGTTTCCCATGTGCTTTCTATCGTGGGCTTAAGCGGTAAAGCCCGTTCAAAGCCTGCAGAGCTTTCAGGCGGCGAGCAGCAGCGTGTGGGTCTTGCCCGTGCGCTTGTGAATAATCCGTCTTTAATTATTGCGGACGAGCCTACAGGTAACGTAGACCCTAATATGTCTTATGAAATAGTAGAAATGCTTACCGAAATCAACAAAATGGGCACAACCGTTCTTATGGTTACCCACGAGCATCAGCTTGTGCGTGATTTCAAGCGCAGAGTTATTATGCTGGAAAACGGCAGAGTGGTTGCAGATAATGCCGACGGAGGTATGAAATGAAATTAAGCAGTGTTCGTCATCTTACCTATGAAGGCTTAAAAAATGTCTGGGACAACCGACTTATGTCATTGGCATCCATAGGTGTTCTTATTTGCTGTATGTCTTTAATAGGTGCCGCAATGCTGGTAACCTTTAATATAGACAAGGCAATGATGGAATTAGAAAAAGAAAATGTTATTATGGCATATCTTAACGATTACAATTCGGTAAGATATTCTGAAGAATATATTGGCGTTTCGTCTAAGGATAAGGAATCGTCTAAAAAAGATAAGGATACAGCCGACGGTGAGGATATACCCACCGATGTTCCTTACGAGGATTATCTTGTTCACAATGAAGAAGAGGCGCTTGCTGTTTGCGAAGAAATTGAAAGACTAGATAATATAGCAAGCGTAGAGTATATTTCCTCTGAGGAGGGAATAGAACGGCTTGTAGGCACATTGGCTGAGGAGCAGGCTGACTACATCACCCAGCTTCAGGAGGATGGTGAAAATCCTTTGCCTTCTGCCGCAAAGATTATTTTATCGGATATTTCGCGTTTTGATGAAACTGTTGCTAAAATTCAGCAGGTAGACGGTGTATATTCACTTTCTAGTCAGCAGGATTTAGCAAAACGCATTACCTCTATTAACAATGCTATAAACACTGCAAGCTATATTATTATAGCAGTGCTTATGCTTATTGCGTTGGTAATAGTTTGTAATACCATAAGGGTTACTATGTTTAATCGCAAGCTTGAAATAAGCATTATGAAAGCGGTGGGTGCCACCGATTCGTTTATAAGACTACCTTTTGTGGTTGAGGGTATAGTAATCGGTTTAATTTCAGCAGCAGCTACACTTGCATTGCTGTATTTAGGTTATTCAGCGGTTCTTAAAGCAATGGCAGAAACCCTAACCAATCCTGTTAACTTCTCAGAGCATATAGCTCTGTTTGGCGGAATATTTGCCGCTGTAGGTGTAGTTTCAGGACTTATTGGTAGTGTGTTTATGATTAACAGATATCTCAAAAAGGAAGGCAGTGAATTTAGTGCATTATCGTAAGACAGCAAAAAGAATGGTTTGTTTTCTGATAATTGCGGTACTAAGTGTCGGAAGCTTTGGTAATATAAATGTTGATATAGATGTCCGCGCTGCATCTATTAGCGAAATGCAAAATGAAATAAATGCTTTAGATTCAAAAATGGACGGTCTGCAGAGTAAAATAGATAGTCTGCAGGGCGAAATAGACGAACAGCAGGAGTATTTGGATACCATCAATTCATATATTTCTACCGTTGAAAGCAAGATAATGACAAGCGAAAACCTACTTTCCACCTATGCGGCAGAGATTGACGAGCTGAACGACGAAATTGCCGATAAGGAAGAGGCGCTTGAGGAGAATAAAGAATTATTCAAGCGCAGAATCCGTTCAATTTATATGTCGGGCGGAAGCAGTTCGGGATTGCTTATTTTACTTGGTTCAGATTATTTTGCCGATTATCTTTCTATGTCACAGTTTACAGAGAGTCTGGCACAGTATGATAACGCCCTTATGAAGGAAATTAACCTTGCTATGGACGATATCAACAAAAAAATTGATAAAAAGAACGAAGCGGTAGAGCAGCAGAAGGCTGTAAAGGCAGAGCTTGCATCTGAGAGAGCAGACCTTCAGGAAAAGCAGAGTGCCGCTAATCAGGTTAAAAACAGCATAACCAAATCCCGCGATGAATTGCAAGCTGAATTAGAAGCAGCTGAATCCGCAAAAGCAAGCTTAGAGGCAAAGATTGATGCCGCATACGAAGCAGCGCGTCAGCAAGCACTAGCAGGTAATGCTGTAAAATATGATGGCAAAGGCTTTGCATGGCCAATTCCGGGCTATACCACACTCACTTCACCCTTTGGTATGCGTTACGACCCGTATTATCTTTGTTATCGTGGCCATAACGGTATAGATGTTTCGGGCGGCGGCATAGCGGGTAAGCCTGTTATTGCATCTGCTACGGGTACTGTTACTATGGCAGAATTCAATAACGGTGGCTACGGCAACTACGTTGTAATAAGTCACGGGGATGTAAACGGCAGCCTCGTAACCACCCATTATGCACATCTTATGTCTTATACTGTTTCTGTCGGTCAAACTGTAAAACAAGGTGATGTTATTGGCTACGTTGGAACAACAGGCGCATCTACAGGCTATCATCTGCATTTTGAGGTAAGAAATAACAACACCCCTGTTAATCCGTTTGGTTATGTAAGTTATTAAATTAAAAAAAGACTGCGGCAGATATTTTATATTTCCGCAGTCTTTATAAATTTTGGAAGAGGGAATCAATTTGAGAATCAGGCTACCCCTAAAAGCAATAGTAGCATTAGTGCTTATATTTGCGGTGTCAGTATCTGTTACAACCGCATATTTTTTGCGCAATAAATTTGCAGGGCTCAATATAAGCACAGCCGAAAAGATTACAGAAATAAATCAGCTTTTAAAGGAAAATTATTATTTTGAGCTGGATAACGACAAAATGAATGATGCCCTTATAACAGGCTATGTAGATGGATTGGAGGATAATTATTCAGCTTATTATAATCTTGATACCTCTTCGCAACAGCTTGATACACTTAAGGGTAATAGTCACGGAATTGGAATAATTGCAGTTGAATCTCCTGATTCGGGTGAAATATTTGTTTGGAAGGTATATCGTGACAGTCCTGCCGCGCTTGCGGGCATAAAAGCAGGCGACTATATAACAGCGGTGGGCGGCAAAGAGGTAAAAAAGCTTGGCTTCAATCAAGCGATAAAGAAAATACAGGGAAGTATAGGTAAAAAAACCAAAATTACTGTGAGCCGTGATAATAAGGAATTTACTAAAGAGGTACAGTGCGCAGATACTGATATGCAAAGCGTATATTCTTATATGGCAAAGGGCACAACCATAGGTGTTGTGCAGATTATTGACTTTAATCAAAAAACCTATCCGCAGTTTAAAGCAGAAATAGATTCATTGATAAACGAAGGTGCAACAGCCCTCGTTTTTGACCTCAGGCACAATTCAGGCGGTACGGTGGAAGCTGCCGCCAATATGCTAGATTATTTGTTGCCTTCGTGTGATACAGTTCATGTAAAATATAAAGACGGAAATGTTGAGGTTCGCAATACTTCGGATAAAGAATGTATTGAGCTTCCCTTTGCCATACTTACGGATAAATATACCGCAAGCTCTTCAGAAATTTTTGTTAGCGTTATGAAACAGCAAGGCAAAGCGGTAGTTATAGGCTCTAAAACCTTTGGAAAATCTCTTATACAGCGTTCTTTCACCCTAAAAGACGGTAGTAGAGTGAAATTCACAATTGGCGAATTTGTGCCCCAAAGCGGTGAAAGCTACAACGAAATAGGAATTGAGCCTGATATTACTGTTGATGCAGGTTACACCGCTAGCTATGACTATTATTTTTTAACACAAGCTACCGATAAGGTGTTAAAAGCGGCGGTAAATGAATTAACTCAGCTGTCGTAATCCTCTATAAGAGATTGCAATTCCTTTTCACTGTAAATCACTATACCTGTGTTCAATAGGCTTTGGTCATATTGCGGCAAGCTTTTTATATGCACATTTTCAAGCGTATAAAGAGGGTTATCCGAATCGGGCTTAAATACACCGATTTCATCATTATGAATTTTCATAATGTACAATGCCTCTCGGCTTTCGGTATATCCTGCTTTTGGTGTTATGCTTTCGGAATTTTTTGAACTTCCTGAGGATATTGTAGCTGAAAGCAAAACTACGGCAACCGTTACCGCCGCTGCAGATAATAAAAATATTTTTTTCATAAAAACACAACTTTTCGTATATCTTTCGGTTTTAAAATGCCCCAAAAGGGCATAATCTATACCGAGTTTTATGGAATTTTCAAAAAATTAACTAATTACAGGTTACATTTATGCAAAATTGTGGTATAATTCTATTGTATTACAGAATTTTCCATTACCCTTAACGGAGGTGCTCTAAATGGGTAACGATAATTTTAATAATAATCTAGGTGATTTTGGAGATTTTGAAGATATCTCTTCCGCCAGTGAAAGAAAAGATGATGTAAATCTCTACACAGGCGAATCTCAGCAGGAGGGAATCAGCCTCAACAGTTTTCTTAACAGCGAAGAGGAAAAAAAGAAAACAGCGAAAGACCTTCTTCAAATATTTAAAAAATCCCCAAAAAGCACATATACCGATGAGCCTAAAAGCAAACGCATATTAAAAAAAATTGGTAGGGTTTGCCTTACCGTTATTTTGATTGGCGTTATAACCTGTGGTATAGGTGTTGGCACAGTTGTGGCATGGCTTGCAAATGAAGAGGCTAAGGGCTCCTTTGATATGACGGAGTACGACCTTAACAGCACTTTGGATTTTACAACCACTATCTATGCCAAAAATTCAAAGGGTGAATATGAGGAGTACGAGCGACTTCACGGCAAATTCAACCGTATCTGGGTTTCGGGCGACAGTATTCCCGATATGCTTGAAAATGCTTTTATCGCAATTGAAGATAAACGTTTCAGAACCCACGCGGGTGTAGACTGGAAGCGAACAGTTTCGGCATTCATTAACTCCTTTGTTAATATCTACGGTAGCCGTCAAGGCGGTTCCACCATCACTCAGCAGTTGGTAAAGAATATAACCGAAGATAATGATGTAAGCGCCATGCGTAAGGTACGCGAAATAATGCGCGCCAGATATTTAGAAGATAATTATTCAAAGGATTCTATTTTGGAATGGTATTTAAACACTATTCCTATGGGTACTGGCATATATGGTGTAGAGGTTGCGGCGAATTATTATTTCGGCAAATCGGTTGACGATTTAACAATAGCCGAATGTGCATCTCTTGCAACTATTACCAATATTCCCGAAGCCTATCGACCCGATCTTGAAGAAAATGAAGAAACCCATTTAAAACGACGCAATTTAATTCTTAAAGAGATGTATGCCCAAAAATACATTACTAAGGATGAATATGAGAAGGCGGTAAACACAAAGCTTAAGGTAAAGGCGGATAAAAACGCACTTAATATTGAGGATAACAATAACTCTTATTTTGTAGACACATTGATTGAAGATGTTATTGATATGTTGGTGAAAGTAAAGGGCTACGATACCGATGTTGCCGCGGAAGAAGTATATAACGGCGGCTATAAAATTTACTCCACTATTGATTTAGATGTGCAAAAAGCACTTGATAAGGTTTATACAGATAAAT
The DNA here is from genome assembly GCA_045590875.1 of Acutalibacteraceae bacterium. Lineage (GTDB taxonomy): Bacteria > Bacillota > Clostridia > Oscillospirales > Acutalibacteraceae > UMGS1532. The sequence continues at coordinate 17,964 of JAZNRT010000047.1, read as the reverse complement.
CGTATTTTGATGCACCTGTAAGCTCTGAAGACGGAAAAACCACCCCTCAATCAAGTATGACAGTTATGGACTACGAGGGCCATGTTGTAGGAATAGTCGGCGGTAAGGGTAAAAAGACAGGAGCCAGAACAATAAACCGCGCTAACCTGCCTCGACAAATAGGTTCTTCAATGAAGCCATTGGGTGTTTACGCCTTGGCTATGGAATACAATGAAATAACCTATTCTTCTTTAGTTTCCGACACTCAGATGTCTTGGTCTGACCCTAATATTAAAGGGGGCAGATGGCCAAATAACTACGACTACTCTTACAAAGGCAAGGTTTCTGTGGAATATGCTATTTACCATTCGGTAAACTGTACACCTGTATACATTCTTCGAAATATGATTGGTAACGGTGCAGACAACTACAGCAAACCCAATAACGGTATTGACATCAGCTATGATTTCTTGACCTCAAAATTAGGCTTCTCACATCTTACTGAAAATGATAAGAACTTTTCTTCCCTCTGCTTGGGAGGCTGTGAGCATGGCGCAACAAGTAAAGAGGTTGCCGCAGCATATGCGGTGTTCGGTAATCTAGGATATTATTATAAGCCAACAACCTATACTATAATTTATGACCAGTTCGACAATGTTGTTCACGATGCCACAAAGGATAAACCTGTAACCGCTATAAGCGAGGATACCGCAACGGTTATGAATCATCTTTTGCAGCAGGTTATTAAAAAGGGTACAGGTGGCGGCGCTCAGATAAGCGGCTTTGATGTTTTCGGCAAAACAGGTACCACCACCGATTCTCAGGATTTGTGGTTTGCAGGCGGCACACCCCACTATGTTGCCGCGTGTTGGTACGGATTTGATGAGCCTGCCAAATATTCGCCAAACGGAATGAGCGGCTCTGGTGTAAGCTCGTCCGCACGTGTGATATGGCACGATGTTATGGAGGCTATTCACGAAGATTTGCCCGAAAAGGAATTTGAAGACAGCGAGTATGCCGAAAAACTAAAGTACTGTACCAAAACGGGCCTAATTGCTACCTCTAACTGCAAAAAAACCGCAAAAGGCTGGTACAGAACAGAAAACATTCCCGATTCCTGCGACTGCAAGAAAAAGAAAAACAAAGATAAAGAGGATAAGGATAAAACCGAGAGCACCGTTTCCAAAGAATCTTCTGCTGAATCCTCCAAAGTATCTGAAACAAACGATTCTTCCGACGAGAGCCCAGAGAACACCGAAACAGAAGAGCAAACTTCTTCTGCCGAAACATCAGCTGAGCAGGAAGAATAAACTTACAATAAAACACCCTCAGATGTGTACTTTTACATTAAATGAGGGTGTTTTTATTGACTTCATTTATTTCCTGTGGTATATTTATAAAAACACAAAGGTAAAGAAGGAATTCATATGGAAAAACTTAAGAATTTAAAACTCGAAAACAGCAAAATTGTTGAAATTGAGATGTATGATAAAGGCTACTTTGATGATACATATGCCCAATATACAGATTTACCAAGATTTTGTCGTGTAAAAATTGAATCAACTCCATCTAAAGGCTCTTATATACGTACCGAAGTTTGGCTTCCTGAAAATTGGAATGGCATATTTGTAGGGCTTGGCAATGGCGGTATGGCAGGCGGTATTTCATATGGAGATTTATGTATCAATGTAAAAGAGGGTTATGCTGCTGCAAATACAGATATGGGAACCTCCAGAGGTCGAAATAGCGGAATAAACAATCCTGATGTATGGAAGGATTTTGGCTGGCGAGCAACACATATCATGACAACAGTCGCAAAAACGCTTATAAAGGAATATTATGGAAGAGAACAGGAGTATTCTTATTTTATTGGGAGTTCCACTGGCGGTCAGCAGTCATATTCTGAAGCACAGCGTTTTCCAAATGATTACGATGGCATAATTGCAGGTGTACCGGCCTATAACCGAGTTTTTCTTCATACATATTTCTTGTGGAATCATCGTCACGTTCATACACCGGATGGAAAGGGTATGTTTACACCTGAAGAAGTAAATGATATCCAACACTGTGCTGTGGACTTTTTCCAGATGAAGAGTGATGGAGAAAAGGGAGACGATTTTGTAACATATCCCTATATAGATACTAATACTGTCGATGATTTTCTTGCCTATCTGCAGGAACAATATCCACATTATACCGAATCGCAGATTGAGGCATTAAGGGCTGTGTATAACGGACCTGTTAACCCTGAAACTAATGAACAAATTTATGCCGGAATGCCCTTTGGTACAGAAACTAACGGCTGCGGAATTATACATTCTCAAGAAGAGGAAAGTCCTCATTTTTATCCGTTTATATGGGCGTTTGGCGAAGATTATAACGGTAATGATTTTAACTTCGCCTCCGATTTGGATAGGTTGAGTCAGAAACTATCGGCAGACCTTGATGCAAACAATCCTGATTTAAGTGAATTCAACAAGCTAGGCAATAAACTGCTTGTGATTGCAGGAGTTTCAGATGCTTGTGTTATATATTCAGAGGTTATGAGCTATTATAACAGGGTTTGCTCTGTAATGGGCGGACACGAGAATGTAAGCCAATTTTTCAAGTGCTTTTTAGTACCCTCAAGAGGTCATGGATTGGTGGATTTGGGTACAGAAAAGTATCCACAGACAAACTCTCACCGCAGCGCATTAAAGGCCTTGCGGGATTGGCGTGAAAAAGGCACTGCTCCCCAATATATAGTGTTTACTCACGACGAAACCGTAACTGATACCAGAAGAATTGTGACTGAACGTATTGTACATCCTTATAGAGGTGACAAAACAGAGGGTATAGACCTACCCCTTTGCTGTGCACAAAGATATTTGGACGGAGTAAAATAATATATTTAATTATGTCGGCATATACAGTCCCGCTTTGGTTGAACAAGGCGGGGCTGTAACTTTTTAAATAACAAACTAAATTTAAACATCAATTATTTAAATTTCGACAATAACTACCGCCTGATTTCGTACATATTTTCAAATAAAAGGTGATAAAATTAAATAAAACGTGGGGTGGTGAGCTTATTGACCGTTTATGCAGATGTGCTTATATGTATAAATCTAATAATAGATTATTTTATTATATCTCTGACCTCCAAGCTCCTTAAAACCGATTGCAGTTTTGGTCGTCAGATTTTGGGCGCCGTTGCGGGTGCTGTTTGCTCGCTGTTTATACTTTTACCTTATAACGGTATTATTACTGCATTTTTAATTGTACTTTTCACTTCAGTATCGGTGGTCTTGGTGGCGTACGGCATTGGTGGGATAGCTATATTTCTACGCAGGGTCAGTTGCTTTTATGTAATATCTTTTGCTTTTTCAGGAGCTATGTTTGCGGTTTGGTATTTTGTAAAGCCTGAGGGGCTTCTTGTGAGAAACGGAATAGTATATTACAATCTGTCTTCTATGGTGCTGGTGATATCTGCCATATTCACATATTGCCTTATTTTGCTTATCAGCCGTTTTCTTAAAAGAGGTAGTGTTACAACCTGTAAATTGCGAATAGATACATATAGCTCGTCGGTAGAACTAACTGCGCTTGTTGATTCGGGTAACCGTTTAAAAGAACCATTTTCAGAAAAGCCTGTTTTGCTGTTAGACCCGAAGTATGAATATATATTAGACGGCACAGATTTCCCCGCAAGGGTAATTCCTTTTAATACGGTTTCGGGGGAGGGAACTATTTTGGGAGTCCGCCCGAAAGCTGTTTATTTGTTGGAAAACAAGGGAAGGGAGAAACTTGATGTATATGTGGCAATCAGTCCAAAGGCTTTAGGAGAATTCGGTGCAATTGTCAGCACAGATGCAATATAAACTATGAAAGGTTGTAATAATATGCAATGGTTTACTCGGCTGTGGGATAATTTTAAAAATTGGATTAAGGGAGCAAGAGCTTGTCATTATATACACGGTCCAGAAACCTTACCGCCTCCATTCACACAAAGTGAGGAAAGTGAGCTATTGGCTCAGCTTGAAACCAACGGAGATGAAATTCGGCAAAAATTGATAGTTCATAATTTGCGTTTGGTGGTGTACATAGCAAAGAAATTCGATGCCGCAGGCGCAGGGGTTGAGGATTTGATATCCATCGGCACCATTGGTCTTATAAAGGCTGTAAACACATTTCGCCCCGAAAAAAATATCAAGCTGGCAACCTATGCCTCCCGATGTATAGAAAATGAAATTTTGATGTACCTTCGTAAGGCGTCTACCTTGCGGAGTGAGGTATCTATTGACGAACCGCTGAATGTAGATTGGGACGGCAACGAGCTTTTACTTTCTGATATTTTGGGCAGTGACGGAGATGAAATAGGCAGAGAGGTAGAGCAGGAAGCAGAGAATAGATTACTGCTTTCTTTGGTTAATTCACTTTCTCCGCGAGAAAAAAGAATAATGGAATTGAGGTTTGGTCTGAACGGCGTGGAGGAGCATACACAAAGTCAGGTGGCCGATATGCTTGGAATTTCTCAATCCTACATCTCTCGTCTGGAAAAAAGAATAATAAGCAATTTAAAAACAGAATTTCTGCTGCGGATTTAAATCTGCGGCAGATTTTTTATAATTTTTTTACTGGCAGACGGAATATTTTGTACAAATAAATTAACATGACTTTGTTAAAAGATAAACATACTATTTTGGGCCGAAAGTGTTGAAATATATCTGCTTCATATGTTATACTTAACAAGTAATAAATAAAGATTTGGTGATTTTTTATGAAAAACCGCGAAATAATGTATCCCGTAAAAAAAATTCGTGGCGGTGCAAAACCTCGCCATAATAAGCACACGGAAAACTGTGCTACAGTTATGATGCCTGCACCAAGCAAGGTTACAATAGCTTTACAGCAACACATTGGAGCACCCTGTACCCCATCAGTTTCTGTGGGCGACAGCGTGTATGTTGGTACAAAAATAGGCGACAGTGATAAATTCATATCCGCACCTATTCACTCCAGTGTTTCGGGTACCGTTACCGCAATTACTACTGCCACCTTAACAAACGGTGTTAAGTGCGAAGCTGTAGAAATAGAGAACGACGGTAAGGGCACTCCCGACCCCGGATTAACTCCTCCAACTGTTGAAAATGAGCAGCAGCTTGTGGCGGCAGTTCGCCAAATGGGCCTTGTGGGACTTGGCGGTGCGGGTTTCCCAACCCACGTTAAGCTTATGAAGCAACCCGATAAGCCTTTGGATACTCTCATAATAAACGGAGCCGAGTGTGAGCCTTACATCACTGCCGACTATCGCGAGTGTATAGAAAATCCGCAAGATGTTATCGAGGGTGTATATAAGCTTCTCGAAATAATGGATTTTAAAAATGTAATAATTGCGATAGAAGATAATAAACCCGAAGCAATTCGCGTGCTTTACGATATCGCAGCAGATGGCAGAGATACCGATAACCGCGTAAAGCTAATGAAGCTAAAAAGCCGTTATCCCCAGGGCGCTGAAAAGGTGCTTATTTATACCACCACAGGCCGTAAGCTACCCTTAGGTAAATTACCCGCCGATATAGGTTGTGTTGTTATGAATATCACTAGTGTTGCAACTATCGGCAGATATCTCAAAACAGGTATGCCTCTAACCTCAAAGCGCTTAACTGTAGATGGCGACGCCATAGCAAATCCGCAGAACGTAATGGTTCCAATAGGAACTACCGTGAAAGAGGTAATAGAGTTCTGCGGTGGCTTAAAGAAGGAAGCAAAGAAAATAATCGTTGGCGGTCCTATGATGGGATTTTCAATTGCAGACACTGAAATACCTGTGTTAAAACAAAACAACGCAATTCTCTGCTTCTCAAAAGAATCTGCAGAGCTTCCGCCTATCGAAAACTGTATTCGTTGCGGAAAGTGTGCATCTGCTTGTCCTATGGGGCTTAGTCCGTTCCATATTGCTGCGGCACTTAATCGCAACGATTTGGACGAAGCCGAAAAGCTAGGCGCTAACTATTGTATGGAATGTGGAAGTTGCGCCCATGTGTGCCCTTCAAAAAGGCCTATAGTTCAATCTATGCGCACCACCAAGTTAAAATTAAGAAACAGGTAAAGGAGGCAGAGATAATGGAATTAAAATCAGTGCAGCATTCACCTCATATGTTTTCCAAAACTTCAACTATGGGCATAATGCTGGATGTAATTATCGCCCTTGTGCCTGCAGTTATAGTGGGTATAATTTTCTTCGGACCAAGGACAATAGCTGTGCTTGCAGCATCTGTTATATCTGCAGTGGTTGCGGAATTTATTTGTAATAAAATATTGAAAAAGCCTAATTCTCTAAGTAATTTGTCTGCTGTGGTAACAGGTCTGCTTTTAGGTCTCAATCTTCCTGCAACCTTGCCTCTTTGGATGGCGGCATTAGGCAGTGCAATCGCCATTATAGTGGTAAAAATGCTTTTTGGCGGTTTAGGTCATAATTTTGCTAACCCAGCTATGGTCGGCAGAATAGTGCTTATGATGTCCTTTGCAACCGCTATGACAAATTGGGTAGAGCCATTTGCTTGGTTTAAGGGTGTGGATGCCGTTGCCTCTGCTACTCCGTTAGCAGCAGGGCAGGGTACATACTCATATTTACAGTTATTCTTAGGGGCTCACGCCGGCTGTATTGGTGAAACTTGCGCAGCGGCACTTCTTCTGGGCGGAATTTACCTTGTTATAAGAAAGGTAATAACCCCCGCTATTCCCGTTGCCTTTATAGGTACAGTTGCTCTGTTCAGCTTTTTGCTTGGAGCCGATCCATTGTATAGCATTCTTTCGGGCGGTGTTATGTTGGGTGCTATCTTTATGGCAACCGATTACGTTACAAGTCCTTCAAATGCTTTGGGCCAAGTGATTTTTGGTATAGGTTGCGGTATCATAACTGTTGTTATTCGCAAATTTGGTGCTTTACCTGAGGGTGTGTCCTATGCTATTCTTCTTATGAATCTTTTAGCACCTCATATAGAAAAGCTTACTCGCAAAAAGCCCTTTGGATGGGAGGCGCAAAAGAATGGCTAAGTTAAATGCTAAAAACGTTGCAGTTCCGTCTATTGTGCTTATTGTAATATGCTTGATTGTATCTTCAGCGCTCAGTATTACCAATTCCATAACTAAAGATAAAATAGCCGAAATTGATAAGCAGAATTCAATTGCTGCAATGTCCGAAATTTTCATGGAGGACGGCACAGAATTTTCTGATAATATGATTGTTATATTTGAGGATAAAGAATATGAATATTCTATTGCCTATATGAACGGTGATGTGGCAGGATATATTTTCACAACCTCGTCTTCAGGCTACGGCGGTGAAGTAAAGGTTATGACAGGTGTTAATTTAGATGGTACCATAAAAACCATTAAAATTTTATCGGTTGCCAATGAAACACCAGGACTTGGTCAAAATGCCACATCCGAAGGCTTTGTTTCTCAGTTTGTCGGTAAAAGCGGAAGTATTTCCACCGAAAAGAATAAGGACATAGATGCCCTTACCGGAGCAACTGTTACAACAAATGCAGTTATCAATGACGTAAATATAGCATTAAAGCTATATGAACTTGTTAAAGGAGGTACAAACTAATGGGCAAAAGAACCTCTGTTTTAACAAATGGTATTATTAAGGAAAACCCCGTGTTAAGACTTGTGCTTGGCACATGTCCCACATTGGCAATATCTACCTCCGCTTTAAACGGTATCGGTATGGGTGTTGCGGCTACTTTGGTGCTTATTTGTTCCAATCTTACTATATCACTTCTCCGTCGCGTAATCCCTGATAGAGTGCGCATCCCTGCATATATAACAGTTATTGCAGGCTTTGTATCCATTGTACAAATGCTTGTTAAAGCCTATGCTCCTGCACTGGATAGTTCTTTGGGTATATATCTGCCACTAATAGTTGTTAACTGTATTATTTTGGCTCGCGCCGAAATGTTTGCCAGCAAGAATACCGCCTTTGATTCTATACTCGACGGTATTGGAATGGGCTTGGGCTTCACGTTGGCACTCTTCCTTATGGGATTTATTAGAGAGCTCATTGGCGGTGGTACCATTCTTTCGGGTACACCTTTGGAAATCACAGTAACCACCACTCCAATGGTAGTTATGCTTTTGCCTCCGGGTGGATTCTTCGTGTTCGGAGTGCTTGTTGCCCTTGCTAATAAAGTGGCAGTTAAATTAGGCAAAAAGCCTGTTAAAAAGCTGGGTTGCAACGGTTGTCACGGCGACTGTGCAAATTGCGGTAGCAGTGAAAAGGAGGAGAACTAAATGGATTTATCTAAAATCGTAACTATACTCCTCGCAGGTATTATGACCGAGAATATGGTGCTTGCCAAATTCCTTGGCATCTGTCCTTTCCTTGGCGTTTCGAAAAAGACCAACACTGCAGTTTCAATGAGCTTAGCCGTTATATTTGTAATGGTTATGTCAACTGCGGTAACTTATCCTATTCATGCGGGAATTCTTGTTCCGAATGAATTGGAATATCTGCAAACCATAGTATTCATTCTTATAATCGCGGCACTTGTTCAGCTTGTTGAAATCGTGCTTAAAAAATTCATACCGCCTCTCTATCAGGCGCTGGGAATATATTTGCCGCTTATCACAACCAACTGTGCAGTGCTCGGTATCACACTTCTCAACTTTACTAATGCCAGAATCACCAATTTTGTTGAGGCATTGTTTAATGCATTGGGTGCAGGTCTTGGCTTCTTGGTAGCGATGATAATATTCGCGGGTGTGCGCGGTAGAATTGAGAATAGTGATATACCGGAATCCTTAAAAGGACTTCCCATAACCCTTATATCCGCTTCAATTGTAGCCCTTTCTTTCTTGGGCTTTGCGGGCATCGTTTAAGGAGGTAGCAGTATGAATGGTATAATTTTAGCTGTTATCATAGTTGTTGCTATCGGTGCTATAGCGGGTGTAGGTCTTTCCATAGCATCGGTTGTTATGGAGGTGCCTCAGGACGAAAAAATGCTTGCCGTTCGCGAAGCACTGCCGGGCGCCAATTGTGGTGGCTGCGGTTATTCGGGCTGCGACGCATATGCAGAGGCAGTGGCAAAGGGTGAAGCCCTAACAAATCTTTGTGCACCCGGAGGCGCTGAAACTGTTGCCACAATTTCAGAAATAATGGGTGTAGAAGCAGGGAAGTTTCAAGAAAAAGCCGCCTATGTTCGCTGTAACGGCGGTTGCGAAAATACCACAAAGAAATTTGAATATCGCGGCATAAACACCTGCTCAGCCCTTAATGCGCTTTTAGGCGGTGACAATTCCTGTTCCTTTGGCTGTTTAGGACTTGGCGATTGTGTTAAAGCATGCTCAAATAGCGGAATTAAGATTAGTGATAATGGGGTAGCTGAGGTGGTAACAAGCCTATGCAACGGTTGCGGTAGTTGTGTTTCCACTTGCCCTAGAAATATTATCGACCTTATTCCTAAAGCTCAGCGCCATATGGAGGTTAAATGCAGCAATACTCATAAGGGTGCTGCCGCAAATAAAGTATGTAAAGTGGTTTGTATCGGTTGTGGCCTTTGCGTGAAACAGTGCGAATTTGATGCAATTAAGGTTGAAAACAATCTAGCCCACATAGACCCTGCAAAGTGTACGCTTTGCGGTAAATGTGCCGAAAAATGCCCGAAAAAGTGCATAGAATTAGTTTCTGAAATCCTGTAAAGAACGAATATTATTAAACTAAAAAGCGACGGATAACATAAATCCGCCGCTTTTTTGTACGCCACCCCAATTTTAGCACTTAACGCAAAAAAAATAGACTCGCCTACTGCTTGGGTCGATAAAAACATCGTTGCCCGCACAGATGGCAGAGTCTACGAATACAGTGTAGCAGATTTACTAGACGATGTCAAGGGTGTTTTCAAGGATACATTCTCTGAGGATGTGTATAAACACTTTGGAATGAAGCGAAAAGCAAATGATTTTTCCAAAAATCTTCTCTACGAATCACGCACGGCCGAGTTAACGGATGAGCAGGTTATAGAAAGACTTTTGGAACGCCTGAAGAGTACTGGCCCTGAATTCGAGAAATTGAAGAGTTACAACAAGCTTTCATATTTTAAATAAAAGACTCACAAAGAAATAAAAGCGGTAAAGTGTTGGATTATGCCATTATAACAAGTTCTTATGGCAGAAGAAAAAGCAATCTGCAGAACTTAATAAACGAATCTAAAATTTATTGTATTGGAGAGCAAAAAAATAGAACCGATAAATGGTTAAAGGCGCTCGGGCTACAATTGCCGTCAGCAATAACCAAATATGGTTCTATAGATAGTATATCCGATTCTGTAGAAAACAGCAAGACTATTTTTGAAAATTTATTCGCCTTTAAACTGCCGAAGGCAATAACACGCGGCATTAGCCGAATATCACTGCGAAGCAATACAACTCGCCTTTGGCGAATAAAACTAGCCAAGTGTCCTTAAGAACACTTGGCTATTGAATCGGGATTTTTAAACTGTGGGGCTATGCAGCCCACAGCAATTTTTGTGAAGTTTTACAGGTTAAGTATAAATTACTTAAGCTCAACCTTAGCGCCAACTTCTTCGAGTTTCTTCTTAAGCTCTTCAGCTTCGTCCTTAGAAACGCCTTCCTTAAGAGCCTTAGGAGCTGCTTCAACAGCTGCCTTAGCGTCTGCAAGACCAAGACCAGTGATCTCGCGAACAACCTTGATAACCTTGATCTTTTCTGCGCCTGCGTCAGCAAGAACAACGTCGAACTCAGTTTTCTCTTCAGCTGCTGCGCCGCCTGCTGCGGGAGCTGCTACTGCAACTGCTGCTGCAGCGGAAACGCCAAATTCTTCTTCGATTGCGGATACGAGCTCAGAAAGCTCGAGAACTGTAAGATTTTTTACCTCTTCAACAAGAGCTGTGATTTTCTCAGATGCCATGATAGGTACCTCCATTTTTAATATAATTCTTGTATTTTTTGTGCTGAATTACTCAGCTGCTGTTTCTTCAGCGGGTGCAGCTTCTGCTGCGGGTGCTTCCTCTACGGGAGCCTCAACGGTGGCTGCTTCTGCGACAGCAGGTGCTCCGCCAACCTTTACAACCTCGTTAAGAGCACGAGCTAATGCTGCAATAGGAGCATTGAGTGCGCTGCAAACGGTTGCAAGAAGTACTTCGCGGGTAGGGAGCTTTGCAAGAGCGTTAACTGTAGCAAGGTCAATAACCTTACCGTCGAGATAACCGCCCTTAAGGTTGAAAAATTCATTTCCCTCAGCGAATTTACCGAGGATTCGGGCTGCTGCAGTGTGGTCTTCAGGGCTAACTGCGAGTGCGGTTGTACCCTCTAAAAGACTATCTAACTCAGCAAGATCAGTACCCTCAAAAGCACGGTGAAGAATGGTGTTTTTAACAACCATATATTCAACATTTGATTCGCGGAGCTCTTTACGGAGCTTTGTATCGTCACCTGCGTTAATACCGCGGTAATCAACCAAAACACCAGCAACGCTGTTGGCTACTAATTCTTTGATTTGAGCAACCTGAGCCTGTTTAGCTTCTAAAACTTTTTGACTTGGCAAACTAATTCACCTCCGAAATTTGAGCTACGGGCAAAATTTAAAGCCCGTTTCCGAAGAAAAGGAAACGGGCATAAAAATACATAGTAAAACACTTGAATTTTTACACATTTCCTCGGTAGGAATTTAATCTGTCGGGGGACAGAACCTACTGTCTTCGGTTATGCAACAAAAGTATTATACAATATAAAATACGGATTGTCAATAGTTATTTTATAAAACTTATGAACCGTATTTAGCAGGGTTGATTTTGATTCCGGGGCCCATAGTTGTAGCAACAACGCAGGACTTAATGTACTGACCCTTTGCAGCAGCAGGCTTAGCCTTAACGATAGCACCCATAAGAGTTTCGAGGTTTTCGAGAAGCTTTTCGGGGCCGAAGGAAACCTTGCCAATGGGGCAGTGAATGATGTTTGCCTTGTCTAAACGGTATTCAATTTTACCTGCTTTTGCTTCGGTAACAGCCTTAGCAACGTCAGGTGTAACTGTACCTGCCTTAGGTGTAGGCATCAAGCCACGAGGACCGAGAACCTTACCAAGACGACCAACAAGACCCATCATATCGGGGGATGCGATAACAACGTCGAAATCGAGCCAGTTTTCTTTCTGAATCTTTTCAACCATTTCTTCTGCACCAACATAGTCGGAGCCAGCAGCTTCAGCATCCTTAATCTTGTCACCCTTAGTGATAACGAGTGTGCGAACAGTTTTACCTGTACCGTTGGGGAGAACTACGGCACCGCGAACCTGCTGGTCAGCGTGACGTGAGTCAACACCCAAACGAACATGTACTTCAACTGTTTCGTCAAACTTTGCAATTTTTGTGTCAACGGCTAATTTCATAGCCTCCGGTGAGTCGTAAAGCTTACCGGGTTCAACGAGCTTTATGCTCTCATTATATTTTTTACCGTGTTTCATTATTAGTTACCTCCCAATAAGTGGTTAAATCGGAAATTTCCTCCCACGGGGGAGCATTAGTCTACTACTTCAACGCCCATACTTCTTGCAGTACCTGCAATCATACTCATAGCTGTTTCTAAAGAAGCGGCATTGAGGTCGGGCATCTTAGTTTCGGCGATTGATTTGATCTGCTCCTTGGTGATCTTAGCAACTTTGTTTTTGTTAGGAACACCTGAACCGCTCTCGATGTTGCAAGCCTTTTTAATAAGAACTGCAGCAGGGGGAGTCTTGGTTATAAAGCTGAAGGAACGGTCAGCGTAAACAGTAATAACAACAGGAATCAGTAAACCTGCGTCATTCTTTGTGCGCTCGTTGAATTCCTTGGTGAAAGACATAATGTTAACACCGTGCTGACCGAGCGCAGGACCTACAGGCGGAGCTGGTGTAGCTTTGCCGGCAGGGATTTGCAGTTTGATATAGCCCGTAATTTTCTGAGCCATTTTTTGCACCTCCAAAAATTCGTGGTAACTTCGGTGTACATAATATTTGCACACCTCCCACTGATGCCTTTCGGCATCGCGGCTGTTTACAGCCATCAATGGACATTTCTGCCCGATTAACCAATAATTAGTCTTCTATCAGTGCAACCTGATCAAGACCGAGCTCGGCAGGAGTTTCTCTGCCGAAAAGGGAAATGACAATTTTAACACTGTTGTTTTCAATGTCAATTTCCTCAACAATACCTGTATAACCCTCAAGAGGACTGTCGATAACCTTAACATTATCGCCCACTGCGTAGTTGATTTCAACAGAGTGCTTTTCAACACCGAGTGATTCAACCTCAGCATCTGTAAGGGGAACAGGCTTGGATCCGGGGCCAACAAAACCTGTAACACCGCGCACATTACGTACAACGTACCAGGATTCGTCTGTAACGATCATCTTAACAAGCACATAGCCTGGGAAGATTTTGCGTTCAACCTCACGGGTTTTATCGTCTTTAATCTCGGTAACCTTTTCGGTGGGGATGCTTACATCTAATATAAGATCCTGCATACCGCGATTTTCAACGATGGTTTCAAGGTCGGTAGCAACCTTATTTTCGTAGCCTGAATATGTGTGTACTACGTACCATTTTGCATCATTAAAATCTGCCATTACACAGCCTCCAAATTAAAGAGTTGTAATGAAATTAACTACGGAACCCAGTAAGAAATCAACAATCCAGATAAATGCACCTAAAATAGCGCAAATAATGAGAACGATTATTGAATTTCTAAGAACTGATTTTGGACCGGGCCATACGATTTTTCTGATTTCTGCGGCCATCTCTCTAAAGAAGTTTACAACTTTACCGAAGATGGATACTCTCTGACCTTTTGATGCGAGAACTAAAATGTAATCGTTAACGAGCCAAGAAACTACACCGATTACAAAGGTGGCGAGAATAACAAGAGCAGTAATCAAAACGATGGGTTCATAAGCAAGTGATGCGGGTGAAGCAACTGTAATGGGACGGATATCAGCAAACTTTATAACCTTGCTTAATGCGATAACCAACATTACAACGCCCGAAATACCAGCGCTTATGAATGATGCAATTCTAGCACCGTTGCCTTTTTTTGAGAAAACAGCAACTATAGCCATAAGTGTGGCGAATGCTGCTAACACAAAGGTGAAGACGATGTAGGAAGAAACCTGTAAATCATAGCTCTTTCCTGCAGCATCTGCAACTGCTGTACCGAAAGCCATATTGGCACCGGTAAGCTCAACGGCACCCGAAACAACGGGAAGACTTACAAATGGGAAGAAGTACAGAACAAGTGCACATAAACCGAGTACGGCAGTAAGGATGCGACAAATCTGATTGATAACTTTCATTGTCTTGACTCCTCCTTACTTAGTCTCTTTGTGGAGAGTGTGCTTCTTGCAAAATCTGCAATACTTATTCATTTCAAGTCTGTCAGGGTCGTTTTTCTTGTTTTTCATTGTGTTGTAATTGCGTTGCTTACACTCAGTGCAAGCGAGGGTAATTTTAACTCTCATGACGGCACCTCCGTTTTACGGAAAATTTTTACCGGAACAAGGTCCGGTCGGCCTCCCTCTTGAATGCGGTAAAATCAAAAGCAGTTCTCGCATTTGCTTTTAAAAATAACACACAGAAAAAAAGCCTTCAGAGATGAAGACCTTTAAAGAGGTGACCTCATTGTACCACAAAAATACAATGAGGTCAATAGTTTTTTTGCAAAATATCCATTATTAAATTTTAAGTTTTCTGTGCAATATGCAGATAAACCTTATTTATGATAGCTTCCGCCCTCACTTATTTTAAAGGCTCGGTAAAGTTGTTCCAAAAGCATAACCCTTGCCAATCTGTGAGGGAATGTCATTTTAGACATTGAAAGCTTGAGTGCTGCCTTTTGTTTAATTTCATCGCTTATTCCATACGAGCCACCTATTATAAAGCAAAGGTGACTTATGCCCGATAACTTCATATTGTCTAACCTTTGGCTTAATTCTTCGCTGGAAAGTTGCTTGCCCTCAATGCACATGGGAATAACGGTTGCCCCCGATGGAATTGCCCGATTTATCTTTGCCGTTTCCTCTGCTAAGGCGGCAGTTATTTCGCCAGTGTTTGGCTGGGAGGGTAGCCGTGCGGCGTCGATATGTTTTATTTCAAGCTTGCAGTATGCCGAAAGACGCTTTTCATATTCTGCAGATGCCTCTATAAAATACTTCTCTTTTAGCTTACCTATTATAATAAGGGTGATTTTCATAAAAAACTCCTGCTACCTGATGTGAATATTTTAAAACAAATTTTACAAGATCCCACTTTAGAGTGAGATAAGCTTTCCACCCGAAGGCGGTGCAACATTCAGCATATAATCCATTCCTTCGGTGAAGCCCGAAAGGGTGAGGATGCTGTTTGCAGAGTCGTATGCCGCTTTGGGAGTGTTGTTTTGTCTGCTAAGATGCCCCAATATAAATCTTATAGTACCGCTTTTTAAAAGCTTAGGTAGCTCCTCGGCACAGGAAGCATTAGAAAGATGGCCTGTGTTGGATAAAATCCGCCTTTTGAGACTAGGTGGGTAGGGGCCCTTATTCAGCATATTTATATCGTGGTTAGATTCCAAAAGCACTAGCTCACACCCTTTAAGGGCGGTGCGTATTTCGTCGGTTACAATGCCCGTGTCTGTACAAACGGCAAAATCCCTGTAGCCTAGTTTAATTCTAAATCCGCTGGAGCCGTCGCAATCGTGGCTGGTGGCAAAACGCTGAACTTCAATATCACCCAAATCTACAGCGCCGTTAATTACATTGATATTAAGCCCACAAGAAATGTTTGGAAGCTTCTCCAAGGCTTCTGCAGTGCCTTGTGACATAAATATAGGTACATTATGTTTTTTTGCAAAGGTGTGCAAACCGCATATGTGGTCGTTATGCTCGTGGGTTACAAATATTGCGGAAATGCTATTAGGCTCGATACCAATATTGCTAAGTTCACAGGAGATTCTTCTGGCACTAACCCCTGCGTCGATTAAAATATGTGTGTTACCTTCACCTATGTATGTGCAGTTTCCACTGCTACCGCTGAATAGGGCGCAAAAGCGGGACATTTTAAAACCGTCCTTTCTTAAAAGTTAAACCGGTGTGTTTTCCACACCGGCAGATTTATCGAAATGGAGTAGTTTGAAACTATATCCATTATAAAGCTTCTTTGATTTTGCTTGGGTTAAAAACCGCAACTCTTTTTATGTTTGCTCCGCAGGCAGTAAGCTTTTCAACAACACCTGAGTAGCCGCGGTCAATATATTCAATGCTTTCGATTTCCGTAACACCTTCGGCACAAAGACCGGCAATTATCATAGCGGCACCTGCGCGTAGGTCGGTGGCAACAACGGGTGCTCCTTTGAGCTTTTCAACACCTGTGATAACTGCAACTCTGCCGTCTACCTGCATTTCAGCACCCATAATTGTTAGTTGGTCGGAATATCTGAAACGGTTGTCCCATACATTGTCTGTAATTATGCTTGTACCCTCTGCAATGGCAAGAAGAACTGCCATTTGTGGCTGCATATCGGTAGGGAAACCGGGGTGGGGAAGGGTGATAACATTGCACTTTTTAGGTCTGCCGTTTGAGATAACGCGCAAGCTGTCGTCATACTGTTCGATGGTGCAACCTGTTTCAACAAGCTTTGCAATAATAGATTCAAGATGCTTGGGGATAACATTTTTTATCAGAACATTTCCGCCTGTTGCAGCAGCAGCAACCATATATGTGCCCGCCTCTATTTGGTCGGGAATGATGCTGTAAGTAGTGCCGTGAAGTGTATCTACACCTCGAATTTTAATAACATTAGTTCCGGCACCCATAATGTTTGCGCCCATTGAATTGAGAAAGTTTGCAAGATCCACAATATGAGGCTCTCTGGCGGCATTTTCAATGATAGTACGACCCTGGGCCAAAACAGCGGCAATAAGGATGTTCATGGTTGCGCCAACGGAAACCTTATCAAGATAGATGCGGGTGCCGTGGAGCTTGCCACCGGGAGCGTCGGCATATACAAAGCCGTTTTTGATCTCAACATTTGCACCGAGGGCGGTCATGCCCTTAATGTGTTGGTCAATGGGGCGCACTCCAAAATTACAGCCGCCGGGCATAGTGGTCTTTGCGCTGCCAAAACGACCAAGCATGGCACCGATGAGGTAGTAGGATGCGCGAATTTTTCGCATAAGGTCATAAGGGGCATCCTGATAACGTACCTTGGAGCAGTCTATCTCAATTGTAGAATGATTTATGTATTTAACTTTGGCACCCAGCTCACTGAGAATTGTCAGAAGCATATCAGTATCGCTGATCTGGGGCATATTTTCAATACGGCAGACACCGTCTACCATCAGTGCTGCGGGAATGATAGCAACAGCTGCGTTCTTTGCACCGCTTATTTCAACTTCTCCGCGGAGCACTGCGCCGCCTTTGATAACGTATTTATCCAAAATCTGCACCTTCCAATACTAATGGTGGCTTTAAATCAGCCCACCGTTTCGAATTTTACCACATATACCATCAAATAGCAACCATTTTCTATATATGGAGTAGTAAAGCTATTTTTTGCCTGATAAAATCATGATGTTGTGTGCAACATCTCAAGCAGGAAATTGAGGAAAGGTTAAAATAATCTGATTTACATAATGTATAACGACAGTATAGCACAAGGACAATTTGATTTCCATATTTTTTGGGTAGATAAATGCTCAGATTTTGATTATCATCGTTTTGTACGTATTTTATGTAATTTTTTTATACATTTTAACAAGAGAGGAAATAATATGACTACGTATTACGTCAGCGCGGATGCAATAGCTTTAGGGCTGAATGAGAGCGAAAAAAGTATGTCTGAAATCCTTGTGAAGCAGTGTCTGAGGGAGCACGGCTTAAGTCCGTGGGAGCAGATAGAATCCGAAATATTTCTTTCCGCCGGAGAAAGTCTGCTTATAGCCAGACCCAGAGCTCCACGCATACATAGATTGTCCCT
>JAZNRT010000046.1:0-21600 GCA_045590875.1 Acutalibacteraceae bacterium | reverse complement strand
GTATTGCCCAAAATAAAAATCGCTATAAGCGCCACCGAATGGTGCCAATAGGTCACTGAGTTTTTTGTTGACATCTACACACCCCCGCCTTCAATATTGCACCTTACCGTTACTTGTGAGTTTAAAAATATTTTAAACCGTTCCTTTGCGCTTTCAACATTCAATTTATCGGTATATTCAAAAATATCGGTGCCGTATTCATCGCGAAACTTTATTATAACCCCCGCCACATTCTCTTCGACCGCCTTTTGCAGCTTCTCTTTATTATAATTTTTACTTTCGGTTTTTAGATTTATATCCACTGTTATATGAAAATTCGGGTCGGTGTTCCATTTAAAATCTGTTTTCGCCCTTGTGATATCCAGTATATACTCTTCCTCTTCGGCTAAAATTTTCACACTTCCGCCCAAAAAATCTCCCGATGCTATTTTTAAAAATTGATATTCATTTCGACTAAGGGTACAAAGGGGGCTACTGCCTTTAAAAACCGTAACTCCCTTACACAAAAACTCATTATCTTTTTTTTGGAATAGGGGGAGAAAGAAAAAATCATTTTCCTTTTGCAGCCTGTTCATAATGCTAACAAGAGTGCTGGATTTATGGGAATCCGTACCGTCAATATCCTCTTTCAGAAAATCGCTTATTTCATAACCCAAGGGCTTGGTTGTGTCCTCGTTAGGTTCCAATAGCTTTTCGGCATTTTCTGTGGACACAAAGTTTATGGAATGGGTTATCTCGTTATTTAGGAAGCAATATTCCAAAAGCTCGCTTAAATACTCGCCGTATATTCCCTTACCCACCGTTACCACCGCGCAATGGCTAAGGTTTACCGAAAGTGCCAAATCATTTGTAATTTCATACATAGCCGCCTCAATACTGCTGCCTGTTCCCAAAAATCGCTTAATTTTATATTCATCGGCACTTATATTTTCGGCAACGGTTACAGCCTCTGCGCAAACACTTATTTCATCATTTTGTCGGTCTATTCCAAGGGAGGAAATATATATTCGGTTTTCGGGCTCTTCATAGTCGGTTTGTTGTGTTTTGCAGCCGCTTAGCATAATCGTTATCAATATCAACTCTAAACAGATTAGCCTTTTTATCACCTATTCCGCCTCCTTTGCCTTGTTACATTATTGGTCAGTGCGCGGGGACGGGTTAACATTTTCCACCAAGGCACCCTTATGGCAGTGTCCTTTAAAGCTTGAGGGGAAAATCTTTCAAGGCTTTCGGTATAATCCACCCCAAAGGAATCCAGAGAAAAAATGGAATACAAAAGCAATACCATACCTATAAAATAACCGTACAAGCCAAATAAGGTGGCGAGAAAAATAAGTCCAAAACGAGAGTAGAGAATAACCCCTTTAAGGCGTGGCACCATTAGCCCGCAAATACCGCTTAACGCCACTACTATAAGCATAGGTGCACTTACAATTTTTGCTTCAACCGCCGCCTGCCCCACAACAAGTCCGCCAACTATACTTAATGCGTGACCTACACTCTGCTGCATACGTATGCCCGTTTCCTTTAGAATTTCAAATATAACTGTTAGTAAAAAACACTCTACATAAGAGGGAAATGGTATTCCGCCCCGTGCCGCCGAAACCGTTACTGCAAAGGAGGTAGGCAGCAGATAAGGGTGGTAAATTATTAACCCCAGATATACGGCGGGAACGCTTATGGCAAGGAAAAAGCAGATATATCTTAAAATTCTTCCCGCATTTGCCACAAAAAAGTTAAGATAGTAATCATCGTCCGCCTGAAAGCTTTCGGAAAATAGATAAGGCATAGTTAACACCACAGGCGTGCCGTCTACAATAAGCGCCACCCTACCCTCCAGCAGCCTTGCCGCCACTATATCGGGGCGCTCTGTGCTGCCTATGGTTTTAAATAAAGAATATCTTTTTCCCTTTATCATTTCGTTTATATAATTTGAATCCAGAATTCCGTCTATATCTATTCTGGATATTCTACGCTTTACCTCTGCCACAGTTGATTTATTAACCACCGAATCAAGATACAGCAAAAACATTTTCGTATCGGTTTTTCTTCCTGATTTTAATAGCTCTACCTGCAGGTCAGGTGTTGGAAGACGACGGCGGATAAGTGCCACATTCAGCATAAGCGCCTCATCAAAGCCCTCACGAGGACCCTGCTGTACACGCTCGTCACTAGGCTCACTGACACCCCTCGTGCGCCAACCCTTTGTATTGATTATCAAGGCTCTGCGGCTACCCTCAGCAATAAGCACAGTGTCACCGTAAAAAACCGCGCTAAGCATTTCACTTATATCCAGCGTACTGCCAACCTCATTTGCAAATAAAACACGGCTACTGATATAATCGGTGATATCTCCACTTTCGGGAGTTTCTCCGCAGGTAAGCAGCGCCCTTATTACCGACTGATTCAATATTTCTGTATTTATCATACCATCCATAAACATAACAGCACACTTATATCCTCTGCCGCGAGTTACCTCAAGCCTTCGGATTCTGAAAACATCGTCCCTTTCAAAAAGCCGTTTAAAAAAGCTTATATTCTCCTCAAAATCCTCAGATAATATTTGCCCCTTGTAATCCTGTAATTGCCTTTTTATTCCAACCACCGCCACTCGTGTTTTTTACTTATTATTGGCAAAATGCAAATGGCATATTCGGGAGTACATTTTTATATAATTTGGAAAAAATTATCAGGCATATTAACCACCTATTTTTTAATAGTATTTAATGAAAAGGAGGTATTGCACAATGAAGGGAATTTTTGAAAATCCTAATTACGAGGATTTGGCGGGGATGGAGGAATACGATATGCTCTCCGAAGAGCTTGATGAAGAGCTCTACGAAGAATATATAGATGAATTTGACGAAAGGCCCGAATTTTTCCAATAAAAATAAACCTCACAGTTTCAATGTTAGTTCAAAACTGTGAGGTTTGTTTTTTTATAATAGTATTCTTTATTTGTTTTTCGCAAAATGATGGTCGTTGTGTACACGTGCGCTTTCCTTGGTGTGGGGATTGATTTCTCCCGCCTTTGTAAGTGCGTTTTTAGTAAGCACAGGGCCTACAATCTCGTACACAAGCACTGCAAAAAGTGTTATGTTTCGCACAACTCCACCGCACTGAGGAAGTGTTGCTGCCTTTAGCGCCATACCTAAGGCAACACCCGCTTGAGGCAGAAGTGTTATACCCAGATATTTCACAATGCTGGGCTCACACTTTACTAAGGATGCGCTGAAGCGTGCGCCTGAATATTTACCCCAGGAACGAGCCGCTATATAAACAACACCTATAATCACTATTGCCCAATCGGCAAAAACCGAAAGCTCCAGCTCCGCACCGCTGAGAACAAAGAAAATAACAAACAAAGGTGCTGTCCAACGGTCCAGCCTATCCATAAGCTCAGCCGAGAAATCACAAACATTGCAAAACACCGTTCCCAGCATCATACATACAAGGAGTGACGAAAAAGCAATATGCACACCTCCGATGTTAAACTCTAACATTGAAAGGGCTACCGTGAGCAGTACAAAAGCTACCGACATTGAAAGTCTTTTTGAACGGGAGTGAAAATATCTTTCCAAAAATGTTAATAAAAGTCCCATTAAGAAACCCAACAGCAGAGATAACACTACCTCTAGAATAGGCTCAAGCACCACGCTTAAAACATCTGTATGACCCGAAATCAATCCCTTTGCCACACCGAAGGAAATGGCAAACAGCACAAGGCCAACCGCATCATCGAGAGCCACTATGGGTAGAAGCAAATTGGTGAGCGGACCTTTTGCTTTATACTGCCTTACTACCATTAAGGTGGCGGCAGGTGCAGTTGCAGAGGCGATTGCTCCCAGAACAATTGCCGCAGGAAGTGGCAGCTTATCAGGTATTATGAAGTGCAAAGAAATAAGTGCTATATCTACAAGCAGTGTTGCGGCAACGGCTTGAAGAATGCCTATTACCAATGCCTGCTTACCGATTGATTTAAGTTCACTTTTTCTGAATTCATTACCTATAGAAAAGGCTATAAAACCTAATGCTACATCACAGAAAAGGGAATAATTTTCAACATCCTCTAGGCTTAAAAAGCCCAGCCCTGAAATTCCTAACGAGCCTAAAAAATAAGGCCCTACAATTATTCCTGCCACAAGGTAGGCAGTTACTGCGGGAAGCTTAAAAAGCTTTGCAAGGCGCGACAGCAAAAGTCCACCCAGAAGTGCCACAGATAAAGATAACAACGCTTGCATTAAATACACTTCTTTCAAAAAAATCAAATCACAATTTAATAGTTTAGCACCAACAAAAAGCAAAGTCAATGTATTTTTTACTCTTTTTGCCTATTCGATGGCTTCAATGTAACTTTCATATTCCTGAGGCAGCTCACTTTTAAATTTATCGTCTATCATACTGCCCAATCGGCTTACCTTTTTTGCGTTTTCCTTTAGCAAATCACGGGTATATAAAAGCTCCTTCTCACAGGTTATTATGCTATTTTGGTCACCTATCTGCTGATAAAGATTTATTCCGTTTATAAGCATACCGCAATATTCACTGTATTCTTCATATTTCAGAGGTGCCAAATCAAAAATAAAATTCTTATATTTTATCACCTGACCAAAATCACCCTCGCCATAGGCACAAAGTGCTTTAATATTATATGCTAATACCGCATATTCATTTCTGGAAAGTATACTGTCGGCTATATTTTCTGCACAAGCCGCATCCTCTGTAATGCTTAGCTCACACATTTGATTATAAGTGTAAAAAGGCAGCATTTTATTAGCTGCGCTGTATTTCCCCACAGCGGTAAAAAGCATTGCAATTCCAAAATAAAGGCTTATGAGCGCGGATAGTGCAGAAAAAACGCACACCGCCGCTTTGCCTTTAGTTACAACAAATTCTTTACCCCCATCCCAATCCATAACGCTTAAAAGAATGAGCCATACCGAAATAAACTGCAAATTAAAATCGAAGCAGCTGTGAAGGGCTATTGCGGCAATAATCCACTTATTAACACGGGGCAAGCGCTTTGAACACAGCGATTTTAAGAGTGCGGCAGTAAATAATACTGTGGGCAGCCAGCCAATATCCAAAAGCAACTGTAAAAAATCATTATGTATATACATAACATTATATACACCCGTTTGGATTGTGGGCTGTAAATAGTAATATCCCATATAACCCAGCCCTAAGGGGTGGTTGGCTATTAAGGGTAGTGCATCCTTAAAATAGAGTATTCTTCCCAAAAAAGTGCTTTCGGTAAAGGAGATGGTTAAAAATCGGGCAAAGGTAGAAAAGCCGTTTGTTGCTACACCGTATATTGCCACTCCAAAAATAAGCAAGATTATTCCACCCAGTATGCTCCATTTTAGAATTCGGTTTTTCAAGCTTTTGATTGTCATTATGTTAAACACAGCCGCTAATATAAAGCCTGTGCGACTGCCTGAATAAAATATTCCAAAAATAAGCAATGCCAGAGTTATGTAGTTAAACCATTTGTTTTTGAAATTATTTATAAGTATCAGCTCTGCGACTAGCAAAAAAAGTGCAAAGGTGTTGGGGTATTGAAAAAGGCCCGAAAGTCTGCCCGCAACCAAAAATTGGGCTTCAAGCTGCGGAATTTGAGCCAACACAGCCGAAACCGCCGTAATACCTGCGGCAAAATAAGGCAAAAAGGATAGCTTCACACCACCGCCCTGCATAAGTATAAGGGAAAACAAAATTAAGGGCAAAAATTTTATAAAGCCTATTATCGCCATACCGCTGTCTACAGCCCAAAAAGCACAAATTCCGTAAAAAAACACAAGGGCAAAAACCCCGATTGAGGAAATATTTATATTTATTTTTACATTCCCCTGCCTTGCAATTTTTACAATAAGCAATACTCCAAGCACAACCGAACAAAGTGCCGAGGAATATTCAAAAAAACCACCGCCCACAAGGCTTAATAACGCTATTACAAGGCTAAGGCTGTTTATATTTTTTGTTTTTTCTACAGCTTGCATAAATATCCTTCCTATTTACATCCCTTTAAATGACCTGCCGCATTTTTGCGACAGGTCACTTTTGTTTTAAGAAATATATAAGCTTCTAATGAGGATTGTTTTGCCTTCCTCTTCAGGGGTATTATTTTAACGGTTACATCTACACCCTCTGGGATTTCGAACGACTTATCATAGTCTCTTACAAAACCGTCCAAAACGAGCCGATATGTATCAAAAGGTAACTCTTTTATAAGCTCAGAAGTACCCTTTTTATAGATTTGCACCTTGAACTCAGCACCTTGAGCACTGGTATGAGTAAATAACCCTAAAGTGTGACAATCCTTTGCCTCTATAATCATTGGGTCAGTGTTAGTTGCGCTGGCTGTTATTCCATACATAGCGTCACTGTTGCTTTGATAGCTTTCGCTTGTATAATATTCGCTTCACCCTGTTTGAAAGTTTGTAAATTCGTTGTTAGTTACAACATTTGTTGGAAAAGTACAATTCTATTGTAGCATTGAATGTTAAAAAAGTAAACAAAAAAGTGGCGGCTTAGCCAAAATTATCCTAAGCCACCTTTGATGCTGCATAATATTATATTTTAAAAATCTTCCATCTGCTTGCCAAGAAAGTTAGCTGCAACAGTGGCAAGCTTTAGGTCGCTTTCCTTCGGCATGGTATCATCGGAGGCTACAAAAACCACCGCACCCGTTATGTCCCCCGAAGAAATTATGGGCACAGCAATACCTATGGTATAATCGCAACCCTCAAGCACCATTTTAGGCTTCTCGCCAGAAGCGTAAACATAAGCCTTTCGGCTTTCCATAATATCCTCAAGTGCCACAGAATTTCTACGCTCAGCCACCTCTCGTTTGGCTATCCCTGCCGATGCGATACAATGATCCCTATCGCAAATAACTACACCCATATCAGAGCTTTTCCCCAACACCTCTGCATATTGAGTTGCAAATGCCGCCAGCTCACCAATGGGTGAATACTTCTTAAAAATAACCTCACCATCATTATCGGTATAAATTTCCAGTGGGTCACCTTCTCTTATCCTCATCGTGCGCCTAATCTCTTTCGGAATAACAACTCTGCCTAAATCGTCTATTCTTCTCACAATTCCTGTTGCTTTCATAATATATAATAATCTCCTTTAAATTCAAATCGTGAAGTTAGTATTTGTGATTAAAAGAAATTTATACTGCTTTACTTGAAGTTTTCGTAATATTTGATATAATATGTAATTAGTATATAATGTGAGGTGTAATATGAAATCGTTTTTGTATAGTGTTCTTTGCGGTTTTTGTCTGGGGATAAGTGTATTTGCACCAGGAATCAGCGGAAGCATAATGGCTATTATTATGGGTATCTACGATAAGCTTCTCGATATATCTTCAAATCCCTTTAAAAACTTTAAGAAAAACTTCATGTTTCTCTTACCCTTAGGAATAGGTGCCGTAATAAGCCTGGTATTATTCATACTGGTGTTTAGCTATCTTTTTGAAACCTATGAGAAAGCAGTATTTATGCTGTTTATCGGACTCATAGTCGGGAATCTACCTATGGTTTATAAAGAAGCCAGGAAGAGTCAGTTTAAGTGGTATTACATCTTAGGCACTGTTGCGGCATTTGCCATAGCTCTTGTTGTAGGAATGATGAGCGAGGGCATTGGCGAAACGCAGGTGCTTGAAAACACCAACCTGATGTACATTGCTTTAAGCGGGGTTTTGGCAGGATTCGCAAGCCTTATCCCTGGTATGAGTGTTTCTATGATACTGATTGTTATGGGAGTTTACGATTATCTTATCGCCGCAGCCAAAGCTCTCGACATAGTTACCATAGCCGTTGTCGGAATAGCATTCCTGCTTTCGATGATAGTATCTTCAAAACTGATTAAATTTATTTTTGCAAAATTTAGCGGTATGGCACATTTTATGGTTATGGGCTTTTTGACAGGCTCTGTGGGCGGAATTTTCTTTACCTTGCCAAAAGATGGTTCAAATTTAGCAGGAACAATTATGCTTATTATCGGTTTGGCAATTTCATTGATATTTGTGTATCTTGGTAAAAAAGTTAATATCGACGACAATGCCTAAAACTATAATTTAGTTTCAATGTCAAAAATTAAGACGTATGGTTATTTGTGAAAATATGGCTTTCAAAAAAATATTTTTTGGTATATTAAAATGGTGCGCACTTGGGGTTCTGATAGGAACACTTGGCGGTTCTATTGGGGCGTGTTTTGCACATTTATTGTCTTTTGTAACAGGTCTACGTCAGGCAGCACCTTGGCTCGTTCTTCTATTGCCGATTGGCAGCATCGCAACTGTTTTACTACACCAGGTTTTCGGTATGAATAATTACGGCGGAACAAATGAAATCATTCTCTGCCTTGCAAACAAAAAACCAATTAGAACAATTGCTGCACCGCTTATATTCGTTTCCAGTGCAATCACGCATCTTTTTGGCGGTTCTGCCGGACGAGAAGGTGCTGCACTTCAATTGGGCGGTGCAGGTGCGGCAGTTCTTTGTCGTGTATTGCGATTAAAAGAGAAGGACCGCACTATTGTTATTATGAGCGGTATGAGCGCGGTGTTTGCAGGCTTGTTTGGTACGCCTCTTACTGCAGCATTTTTTGTTTTAGAATTTAACGCAAGTCGCAAAGTCATTGGTAGTGCTATTTTACCTTGCTTTATTTCCTCCATCGTTGCCACCAAGATTTCTTCTGCTTTGGCAGTTGCCGCAGAAGCTGTCCATCTCAGTGGTATCAACACTTTCACCTTTTCCACCCTTGCAAAAATAATTGTTTTGTCACTGGGGCTCAGCATATTAGGTCGGCTCATGTGCCTTGCATTCCACAAAACAGATCATTTAATGAAACGCCTTGTTTCAAACGATTTCCTACGCACTGCATTAGCCGCTTCCGTAATTGTTGTATTGACCGCAATTGTGGGCGATATGCGTTATAATGGCTCGGGTATGTCCATGGCATTAACAGCTATAGAAGGGAACGCAGATTGCTTTGACTTTATTTTGAAAATCGTTTTTACTGCCGTTACATTGGCTGCGGGATTAAAAGGTGGAGAAATTGTTCCGACTTTTTGTGTAGGCGCAACATTCGGTTGTGTGTTTGGTGGTGTATTAGGCTTAGATCCCGGATTCACAGCAGCACTTGGTTTAGTAGGCTTGTTCTGTTGCACTACAAACAGTCCTGTGAGTGCCGTTTTTCTTGGTATTGAGATGTTTGGCTTTCGTGCACTGCCGTATTTTATAGTTGTTTGTATAATCCTTTGGCTTTTGTCAGCTAATAACGGTTTGTTTGAAAACAGATTTTTTAAATCACCAATTTTTTCGAAAATTAAAAAGTAAACAATAAATATCCACCCGCATAGCGGGTGGATATTTGTTAAAATTATTCTTTTATGAATTCAATGATTTGGTAAGGGCTTTCTTTAGAATCTTCAATAATGATTACTTCCTTTTTGCCATGCACAACCATTATTGTGAGCAAACCACCGCATACATTATCAGCTGCCCATCCGTGTCATTGATGATAGCGTGGGACTCCCCTTTTTTACAGTAATGGCAATTTCCAGTTATTAACTTTTCCTCTTTTCCATCGTGAATCACCTTGCAGCTACCTGAAAAAATGAACACAATCTCGGATGAGTCATCATGGCGGTGATAACCTGTTGATACACCGGGGGCATAGACACTTTTAACGATGCGGTTTAAATTATCAGCGTAAACTTTAGCCTCTATATCACCTGTACCACCCTGAAATTCGTGCAAAATCTTAACATTTAATTCGTCAAAATCTATCATTTTAGTTCTCCCAAGGATGAAGCACTACCTTAATAATAGAATTTCCGCCATTTTCAAGCAAATCTACGGCTTCACGGAATTTGGAAAGAGGCAAGGTTTTAGTAACCATTTCTTTAAGTGAAATTTTTCCTTCCGAAACAAACTCAATAAGTTTATCCCAAGCTTTTTGATTTCCCGTATAGCCACAAACTGTGATTTGCCTTAAAATGCAGTCAATTACAGGAAGCTCTACAACGGCATCCTTGGCAGTAATGCCATAAAGCATCACCTTGCCACCACTTTTTACATTTTCAAAGCACTGAGCGATTGTGGCGGGAACACCTGCGGCATCAATTGCCAAATCAACACCCATTTTATCAGTAACAGACATCACGGTTTCATAAAGGTTTTGATTTCGCAAATCAATAACTGTACCTCCAAACTTTCTCACAAGCTCTGCCTTAGCATCGTTACGCACGGCACAAAGCACCTGCTTTGCACCGAGTGCCAACGCAGACTGAATAAAGGAAAGTCCCGCTACACCCGCACCCAAAACAAGAACCGTTTGTCCTTCCATAAGCTCGGCATTTAAGATAGCGCCAAAAGGACATGCTACCGCCTCCATTATTGCACCCTCATCATATGAAATATTATCCTTTAAAAAACGAACGCACCCCTCAGGCACAACAACATATTGAGCATCGCCGCCTGCGTACGGAGGATATCCTATCTCACCAGCTGAGCACAAATGCTTTCTATCGGTCTTGCAAAATTCGCACTCGCCACAGCCAACATAGGTTTCAACTACAACACGTTTACCAATATTGGTAGCATCGCAGCCTGCACCAACCTCTACAATGTCACCGCAAATCTCGTGACCTAATATGTGAGGTGGTTTTCCAGCTTCAAACTTGCCTGAAATAATATGTACATCGGTAGCACACAATCCAACTGCTTGTACCTTGATTTTAACCCATCTTTCTTTACATTCGGGTTCAGGTACATCGCAATATTCTAAATCGTATAAACCTTTCCAAATTACAGCTTTCATTTAAAAATTCTCCTTAAGCATTGCCTTAATATTCTCTAAAACCTCAAATTGTTCTGGGATGTCGCCCTCATAGGTTTTTAGCCCCTTGGCTTTTGCCAATAACTTATAACCCAATGGGAAGGTAAGTGAATCCGCCTGGCGAATAATAGGCAAAATACTCTTATTTATACTCATTGCCCTGTCTATATCACGCGCATCAAACGCATTGTAAATTTCGCGTATTTGCTCAGGCATAGTTGCCGCCAATGCGGTCATACTGCCAAAACAACCTGCACAAAGCGCAGGAAACAGACAGTCGTCAGTGCCCGTATATACAGCAAAGTCGGGGCGTTTTTCTGATGCAATTTCGCAAATGTGAGCAATACGTTTCATTACGGCAGAAGAATCCTTCATACCGACAAAGTTAGGAATTTCAAGAAGTTTTTCAAATGTGGAAATTTCAATTCCGGTTGTAAAAAACGGCACGTGGTAAGCAATAACAGGAAAATCCTTTGCGCCTTCACAAACGGTTTTGAAAAACTTATATACCGCATCCTGAGAAAGCGGATAATAATAAGGCGGGCAAACAAGGCAAGCATCATAGCCCATCTCTTTAACAGCATTTATTGTTTTTAAAACTCTTGTTGCCGATGTATCACAAGCGCTTGCAATAAGTTTTTTTCTGCCGCGATTAGCCTCAGCTACTGCAGAGAAAACCTCTAATCTTTCATCTAAGTCTAATTTTACATAATCTCCAGTAGAGGCAACGGGAAGTATTGCATCGGCCGAAGAGTTGCAAATCTCTTCGGTCTGCTTTTTTACCTCATCAATAATTACCTTTTCCTGTGAATCAAAAGGTGTGACTGTTACAGCCACCATTCTAAAATCTTCTGTCAGTTTCATTCTACTCTAAACCTTTCTACTGCATCCTGATTTAAGGTAACACCAATTCCGGGTGTTTGAGGAATATGTACATAGCCCTCGGAGTCAATACTAAACAGAGGCGATGTGAGTGTCTGTCTGAGAACAGTGTCCTGCTCGCAGAATTCTTGATACCATACATTAGGCAGGGTTGCAATATACTGCAATGTTGCTGACATAAGAATATTGGTTTTAAATGCATGAGGAATAATAATCGTGTTGTATTCTTCTGCTAAGTCGATAAGCTTACGAGCAACCGTAAGGCCGCCGCAGCGGCTAAGGTCTGGCTGAACAATATCTACACAGCCTCGACTGAGCAGTTCGCGGAATTCGTGAATTGTGCCGATTTCTTCGCCACCTGAAATGTGAACATTTGTAGCACTGTTAATACGTGAATAGCCATCAAGGTTATCCGGATGGAAAGGCTCCTCAATCCAGAATACATTTTCATCCTCAAAAGCCTTTGCGGTGTTGATGGCACCCTTAACATCGGTCCAGCGCATAGCAATATCAATCATTAAGTGAGCGTCATCGCCGATAGCCTTACGGGCAGCTTTAACAAGACAGATATCCTTTTCAAAGCTCTGTCCCAAACCGCCCCAGCCAAACTTAAAGCCCTTATAGCCCTTGCCTTGATGCTGCTCCACAAGGCGAAAAATCTCATCCTCAGTCTCAGGCATTAGAACGCTGCAATACGCCTGAATTTTATCGCGGTAGCTACCGCCGAGTGCCTTAGCAGTGGGAACATTGTAATACTTACCAATAATATCCCAAAGAGCAATATCGATGCCGCTCATTGCGTGAATAACAGCGCTGCGACGGCCATAGTAGATGCTCTTGTCGTACATTTTTCTCCAAAGGCGCTCTACATCCAAAGGATCTTCTCCAATAAGGATTTCGCGAAGTCCCATACATGCCATATGGGAGGCGGGGGTATCAACAATAGTCTTTACCACGTAGGGTGCTGAGTCTACCTCTCCTACACCGCAGATCCCGGCATCAGTTTCCACTACAATAACAACTGTATCCTGGCTTCCATCGCCTATCATTTCGATTTTGTTTTGTCTTAAAATCATTGTGCGTACGTCTGTAATTTTCATTTTTATCCTCCTTGGGATTTATAAATCATTTTTATAAGTCTATTGTTTCTCCAACACGCATAAGGTTGTACTTTAAATTGGGATATTTTTCATCCATTTGCTGCATAAACAAGTGCGGATTGCCAAAATGCTCGGCAAAATTCCAGTAATGGCAAGGGATTGTGAGTTTTGCCTTTATAATACCTGCCGCTGTTGCCCCTTCTGTTTCGTTAAGATTTCCATAAGCGCCGTTAATCGGCATAATAAAGACATCTATACCCAGAAGTTCCTCCATTGTAAGAACGTCCTCTTTAAAGCATGTGTCACCTGCTATATAGATTCGTTTGCCATCAGCCTCAATCAAAAGACCGATTGCTTCAGGAGCTTCATCACCGTGGTCGCAGGGCATAGCAGTTATCTTAACATCGCCATTATTAAACACATCAGCCTCCTTTAAATAAGTAATGCGTTCTCTGTCAAGGTTTAGCTTTTCAGCCTCTTCTTTGCAGTCGATAGCGCACACAAGCTGGGTTTTGCTGTGGCTCATAATAAGCGGTATGCTGTCAGGGTCAAAATGGTCATAGTGCGCATGAGTTGCTATCAATAGGTCTAAATCAAGTTCACACGGGTTAAATACAAACGGCATTAACCTTTTTAGACCGAAATATCTGTTACAACAGTCCGATAAATATAGATCTATTCCTATTCTACACCCATTTTCGGTTTGCAAAATAAAGCCTGCTTGACCCGCAAATGTGAGCTTCATTGCATTTTTGCTCATAATACTGCCCCCTTTTTTCCTAGTTTTCTATATTGGTTTGGGTTTGCCGGTAGCCGACAAAAATAAATTTAGTCATAATTATTGCTATTTTTCATTTTTACTTTTACTTGATTTTATCACGCAAAGGTCCTATAATGATAGGTAGATGCGTACTATTTTAGGTAAATTTATCCCGAAGGAGTGTAAAACTTGGATTTTTTATACGACTACGACAAGCTGCTTTCTTTAATGAAAAATTTTCATACTATAACAGGCATAAAGACGGTTGTTTATGACCACGAAATGAAGGTGGTTGCCGCCGTTCCCCATGAGGAATGCGCCTTTTGCTCGGCGCTTAGCAAAATCCCCAAAGCAAAGCAAAAATGTGGCAAAAATACAATAGAGGGTTGCCTTCTTTGCAAGAAGCAAAAAGCTCTTAACATCTACAAGTGCCACGCAGGACTCATCGAGGCGGTAACGCCAATTTGCATTGGGGATATTATAGTGGGATATATGATGCTGGGTCAGGTTTTGGATAAAGCAGATAAGGATGCCAAATCCACTGAAATCATCAATTATGCTTCTGAGTACATAGGAAAAGATGCTGAATTTTGTTTTTCAAATTTGGTTTGCAAAAGCGATGAGGAAATCAAAGCCGCTTCCAAAATTATGGAAAGCTGTGTCTGTGACCTTTTGATGAATCGCACGATAAAAGAAGAAACCGGAAGGGTAGCATTTGAGATCACCCGTTATATTGAAAATCATTTATCGGAGGATTTATCCGTAAAAGTTTTATGCAAAAAATTCAAAATCAGCCGCAATACCCTTTACCGAATTGCAGACACCTATCTTGGTTTGCCCGTTGCTCGCTATATCAAGAAAAAACGCATTGAGAAGGCCGAAGAACTGATTAAAAATGGAATGACAGTAACTGATGTAGCGGAATTTTTAGGCTTTTGTGATTACGGATATTTTGGAAAGGTCTTTAAAGTTGTTACAGGGAAAACCCCTACCGATATCAAAAAAGCGAGGTGAAATTCACCTCGCTTTTGCAATGTAAAAATCGGCTTAGACCCTATTTTGGAAACACAGTGTGGTTCTTATTATTTCACCAAAAGAGTCTTGATGTTGTTTCCGCTCTTTGCATCCATAATCGCCTCGTTGATTTGCTCTACTTTATATTTAGAACCAAGCTTTTCAATTAGGGGGTGCAAATCAGGATTTTTGTCAAGAAATTTAAGATACTTACGTACATCGCTCATAGAATATTGAGAAGATCCTATGATGTGTAATGCTTTGAACGTAATCATCTGTGGCTGAATCTCAATGCCACCCGAAGCACTATACTGACCAGGCACAAGATACACACCGCGATTTCTTAAAATATTTATGCCTTGTACTACTGCCTGAGGTGCACCAGACGCTTCAAAGCAAAGGTCTACACCAAGACCGCCGTTTTCAGATTGCAACGCCTTTGTTACGGCTTCGGTTCCCTCTCTTGTCAGATTAAACACCTTGTCTGCACCGAGACTTACCGCCATCTCCTCGCGCTTAATGTTATCACCTGCTGTAATAGCATAAACTTTTTTAACGCCCATTCGTTTTAGATACATTACTGCAAAAGTACCGACCGGGCCAAGTCCCTGCACGACTGCAACATTGATTTCGGGAAGCTTTACACCTGCCTGCTCTGCAAGACAACAAGCGTGTATAGCTGTTGGCCCCGGACAAGCAAAGGTGGCTGCAATGGTCGGGTCGATGCTTTTTGGAATTTTAACAAGATTAGTAAGGGGAGTATAATTTACCTCCGCATATCCGCCATAAAGATATGGTGCAACATCAATGCTGCCGCCGTTTGTTACCTGCATATTCACACAGTTAGCATCATCACCGTTTTTACAAAGGATACACTCACCGCAAGATACTGCAATATCTGCGATTACTGCATCACCGATTTCAAGACCGTATTTTTCCGCCTCATTTTTATCTAGGTCGGTAATGCGGCCAACAAATTCGTGGCCTATTACGGTGGGTGGAGTTATGGCTAATTTCCCGTTGTGAAAATGCAAATCCGTTCCGCAAATACCGCTGGCAATCAGTTCCATTTGTCCGTAACCTGCCGGACACTTTGTTACCTCAAATTCCCGCACTTCAAAATCCTTGTGCGCACCCATAAATACTGCTGCTTTAGCTTTCTTCATAATTTGCCTACCTTTCAATTATTACTTTAAAATATTTGGAATATTGTTTTTCTATTTCATTAAGTTCTTCTTTTGAGAGTGGCTCATAATTTTTATATTGATAATCTATCCCCAAAGCCTCATATTTTGTGCTTCCTAAACGGTGAAAGGGCAATAGTTCTACCTCTCGTATACCGATCGTGTTTAGATGTTCACAGATTTCAAGAATGGAATTCTCATCTGTATTAAAATCAGGAATTAGCGGAATGCGCACTTGAACCTTTACTCCGTCCGAAATCAGTCTAGTGAGGTTCTCTGTTACTGTATCTAGATTACCGCCGATTCCCAGATATTTTTCTGCATCTGCTGTTTTAAAATCGAACAGGTATCCTTGTACTATCGGGTTGAGTTTTTCAAACTCTTTGTACGGGACACAGCCTGCTGTATCAATAAGCACCGACACTCCTTGGTCTTTAAGCGCATTCACAAGCGCTGCTACACCGTCCGCCTGAAGCATCACCTCTCCGCCTGAAAGAGTTATGCCACCCTGACTTTGAAAAAAGAAATCTTTATCTTCCAAAAGCTCAGGTAATATATCCTCTACTGTAACCTTTTTTCCGAGCACTTGAGTTTCATCACTTGTTTTATATCGCATTACAGATGGCTCAGCTGAAAGATTTTCGGGGTTATGGCACCACGGACAACAAAGATTACAACCCTTAAAAAATACTGTTGTACGGATTCCTTCTCCGTCGCCCGTTGAAAAATGTTGAATGTTTGAAATATTTAACAGCATATCAGTTACCCCTGCTGAGTGCGGTTGAGAATATCTAGTTGTACCGCCCTGTCAAGTGTGATATAAAATGCTGAAAATCCCGAAACACGAACAACTAAATTCTTGTATTTTTCAGGCTCTTTCATTGCCTTTTCTAAAACCTCGCGAGAAGTTGCATTGATTTGAATTTCCTGCCCGCCCTTTTTAAAGTATGTGCGGATAAGTGCTTGAAGTTTAGGGCGATTTTGGTCATTAAACATAGCCGGTGAAAACTTTTGATTCACCACACTTCCACAGGCAACCTTTGTGTAATCGGGTTTTGTAACGCTATTGATCGTTGAAGTTGTGCCTCGAACATCCCTGCCATATGTAGGTGAAGCTGCATCGGAAAGTGGTTCGCCGCGTTTTCTTCCGTCGGGTGTAGCGTTTATTATTCTGCCTGCAGAAATATTGTTTATGTTTGCAGCCGCTGCGATATAGATACCGCCGCCGTCACGGGTCCTGTATTTTTCAAAAAGAGAGCCCAAATATTCCAAGAACCAAACTGCATATTTATCTACGAAATCATCATTGTTTCCGTATTTAGGTGCGGCAAGCAACTCTCTTTGTAATTCCTCGTAGCCCTCAAAATTGTTGTTCAAAGCGTTTTTCACATTCTTTAATGTTGCTTTTTTATCAATAAATACCACTTTTTCAATAGCGGCAAGGGAATCCGCCGTAGTTCCGATTCCCATTAAAACAGCACCGTGAACCGATGGATATTTACTGCCTCCGTTATTGATATCAAGTCCTCTGCCTATGCAATCATAACAAAAGCAGGATAAAAACGGCTGAGGAAAATAGGCTTGATTCATAGAGTTGTTTTGTTGATTAAAATACGCACAGTACTCTGCCACACCATAAGCTAACTGTTTTTCAAAGGCAGCCATAAATTCCTGCATAGAATTTATATCTTCAACATCACCTGTATCAAGTCCTATGCTGCCATTGGTTTCGCTTGCACCGTTATTAAAAAGATAGTCAAAATACCGCGGCGTATCAAACCGTGCATCAGACCAAGGGGGTTGCATCCCTGTAATAAAGTTTTCTATGCATCCAACCATTGAATAGTTGTAAACATCTTCTTCCTCATAGCCGTATTTTTTCAGCGCGGCTATATTTACATCATCATTCATAAGTGCAGGGTAACCCAGACCTGTGCCGATGGTTTTAAGACATTCGTCAAAAAAATCGTCGGGTATATTTTCCGTAAACCTTAACGAGAGATTAGGCCCCGGAACATTACAGTTGCCCACCGCCTTTAAAACACAGTAGCTTAACTGATTGATTTCACATTTTCCATCCCTGTTCTGCCCGCCTAAGCAAATGTTAACAACATCTTCTTGTATTTCCTGAATCTTAATAAATATATTTTCAAGCATTTCAACCACTTGTTCATCAGTAATAATGCCTTTTTCAATATCGGCTTTATAAAACGGGAACAAATATTGATCCATTCTTCCAAGTGCCATAGCCTCACGGTTTTCCATCAAAAATGCCGTGTGGCAAAACCATACGAGCTGAAGTGCTTGCGCAAAGGTTTTAGGTTTTCCCAAAACAATAGCGTTGCAGTTTTCGATTATCCCTTCAAGACGCTGATTATCATATTCCGGATCGTTTTTACATTCAAGCGCTGCAATAGCGTAATTTTTTATCATCTGAGAAAAACCGCAAAGAGTATGCTTCATCGCTGACAAGGTTTCGCATTTTTCAGAATTAGTTTTATGCTTTTCAAGCGAAATATCAATTTCGTCTATAAGACCTGGCAGCCCGACCTGCAAAATATGTTCATAATTCGGTGCATAATGATCTTTATTTGATATGATACTTCTCGCCCCAAAGCTTTCAACCACCTTTTTTGCATATTCAAGCTTCATTTTATCTACTTGTGCAAACAGTGGTTTGTTGTTTCCTGCGATTATTTCGTTCTTAAGTATTCTGGGTTTTGTTTCTGTAAACAAAGCATATACACCGTTAGCACGAAAAGCAGAAGGCTTTGCGGCAATATCCTTCTTATATCCTAAATAACTGTAATAATAAGGAGCATATACACCTTTGGTTTCTTCACGAATTTCATCTTTGAGATGTTCAAATAATTTCATAAAAACCCTCCGACTCGTAAATTTCATTGATTTTATTATATAAAATCAGTCTCAGGTAATAAATAGATAAATTTGCAATTCTTGACAAAATTGATATAAAATATTATAATCATTGCAACGGTTATAATGAATGTAGTATAGCGAAACATCATTTTTCGCCAAATAGTAACATTATTATAAGGGGAGGGTAAATATGAATTTTATTGAAATCTCATCTTTACCTGAAATATTATTTTCACATATTTACAAGGCTGATACCTACCATAACCATTTTGCTGTCAGAGAAAACTTTTTAGAAATTTTTTATGTTGAAGAGGGTTTGATATACCTTAAAAACGGAAAAGAGAATCTTAGTATTAAAAAAGGTGATGTAATTTGTTTTATGCGCAATTTTGAAACCGCCATATCAGCCGAAGCCTTTCATTGCCACCATACCGTGGGGGCGGCTGTGAACTGGAGTTTTTTAAATACCGAACAAAAGGGTCTCCTTTTGCCCACTGTTACACCCTCAGAATACAATACCGCAAATATTTGCCGCTTAATAGATGATTTAATACACAATCAAATATCATATAAAACCTCCAAGGCTTTAGGGGCGGCGAAATTTCTCGAATTGCTTTGTGCAATTGATAAATGCAACCGAAAATCTCAAAACCTGAATATGCCAAGCGAGCTACTATATACTAAACGGGCGATAAGTTATATACAGCAAAACATTCATAATTGTATTACCCAAAACTCTATAGCAGAGCATTTGGGGATTTCACCTGAATATTTGTGTGCAGTTTTCAAAAAAACACAAGGCACAACCATTATGCGCTATATCAATAAATTAAAGCTGGAGAGCATAAAGACTCTCATGGACAATACTAATTTGCATTTATATGAAGTAGCAGCTATGTATGGCTATAACGATCCAAACTATGTAAGCCGGTTGTATAAGCAACTGTTTGGTCATAACATCACCGATAAACCGATGATCCATCCTGAAATAACAACAAAAGAGGAGTGAAAAGCCTGCTTCTCATAAGGATGTTTAAAGCCGATAGATTCGTTTTTGAATCTATCGGCTTTCTCTATACTCTTAAACCAACAAAAATGTATGCAAATTCTGTTTCTATGCAATCTAATAGTGATAGGCCAGAATTAATAAAATATTCCTTTGTCTCATCAGGGTTATCAGGGTATATTTTAATTTTTCTGTCCCCATAATCTATATACTCGTTGGGATTTTTATCAATGGCTAAAATCAAACATCCTTTGGAGTTTAACAAAGAATATATTTTATTGATGCATTCTTGCTTATTATGTATGTGCATAAAAGTTAACGAAGAATATACAACATCAAAAGTGGTATTAAAATCATAAGTTATAAAATCAGCACATACTAGCTCAATGTTTTGATATTGTGATAAATTGTGTGCGGCTTTTTCTATTGTCTTTGGAGATATATCAATACCAAAGAATTTCTTACATAAAGGTACGGTTTTTAATGCAAGTCTACCTGTACCAATACCGATTTCTAAGACAGTTTTATGTTTATCAAGTTTCATTGCATCAACAAACACTTGCCCGTCCCATTTATTCATATACTCTCTCAGAGGCTCAGGGTCATATACAGGGTCATTGTTTTCATAGATTAGTTTATCATAATGCTCAATTACGTTCATATAATTTTCTCTCCTTTCGGATAGAATCAGCATCGAATTTGTATGTACAAAAGCTGACAAGGGTTAAGCCCAAACCCTTATTTTGATTTAATGGTTTTAAGTGAAGATATTAACATTCTACGAATTGCACCGCAATCGTTTTGTAATGCTTTATAATTTTCTTCGTTCATACAATTTGTTTCAAAAAGAAGTTCAAGCCAATATTCAGTCTCATAGCATTCTTTTTGTGCTATCTCAAGTTTGGAAATAAAATCTTTTGTTCCTTGTGCATATTGTGCTTCGTGCAAATTCGCACCAATTGAAGTGGCAGAACGAAGAAGTTGATTTATTAAAATCGACTCTTTACGATTTGATTTCATATCACGACAGAGAAAAACAACGATCTTTGCAAACTATTTTGCTTTGTCCCTTAAAATACTATCAGCCAAAATTATCACCTCTAAAATTATTATACATAATAAATTATAGGCTTTCAAGTTTTATTCCGACTTCGTCGGAGTGATATTATTGCCATATGGCAATAGTGATATTGAAACCTTTAGGTTTCAGTGCTATTTTATTCGCCTCCAAAACTTGCAAAGCAAATAACACTCGGCGTTTAGCCGAATATCACTGCGAAGCAATAAAACTCGCCGTAAGGCGACTAAAACTGCGAGACTTCCTTATGAGAAGTCCCACAATTCACTCCTCTTTTGTTATTTGTTCGTTGTTATCACTTTTAAAAAGGGTTTTGAAAGCAATTTGCGAAACAGCTTGACGGTTACACCTACAAGCAATGACGAAATAATAGTTCCTTCTCTCGTGCCATAAAGCTTACCTTCAAAGAAAATCAGTGACAGCACAATAGAAAGCAGCACCCAAGCGACGTCGAAGGTGATCTTTACATCACCAAAATCTCTCTTTGTTACATCAGCAAGGGCTTTTACAAATGCTTCTGCTGAGTTGAGTATCACATCTGCAATAACTCCAAGGGTTATACCAAAACCGAGAACAATGATACCGCATAAAACTAATAAAAGCTGAACTATGTACATATCGTTGGGTACCTTGCCAGCCAACCACAGTCCAAAATCCGTAAAATAGCCAAATAAAAAAGATAACGGTATCTGCAAAAGCTGTATCGGTTTGAAATTTTTGCGAAGTAGTAAAATCTGCCCTGCAAGAAAAACACAGTTTGAAACAGTAAGCCAGCTTCCAAAAGAGAAAAATGTGAATTTTATACTGACAACATTGGCGACAGATGAAATGGGTGAAAC
>JAZNRT010000045.1:0-8851 GCA_045590875.1 Acutalibacteraceae bacterium | reverse complement strand
TTCTCCTTTCGTAGTTCTCTAAGACTTGAACAACCTTATTGTACTACTTTGGGGAATTTTTTTGTATAACATTCGTCGCGCACCCGCATAGCGGGTGGTTGTATGTTTCGGACTTACGTCCTCAACTGGCTAAAGCCATAAGACAAAAAATCCTGAATGCGACAGCGTTCAGGATTTTTACTTATTACCTCTTACCTCTTCACTCTTACCTCAAAAGTACTTGGGGCTTTGGTAAGTAATAAGTAAGAGGTAATAAGTTCGGTGCGGCTTGCCACCGATATGATATTTGTAGTTTAATTCCACACTTTGATACTTGTTTGATTTAACATTATAACAAAAACCTTGACTTGTCTTATAAAAAATTGTATTATAATAGTATACTGGAATTTCAAGCGAGTTTGTTTATGTTTCAGTTAACATCTAATTTATTTAAAGGAGATATATGCAGATGAAAACAGTTAAAGACAAGAAATTAGTAGTTGGCGCCGATTTTGCAGGCTTCCCTCTTAAAGAGGCAGTTGTTGCTCACCTTAAGGAAAAGGGTTGGGAGATTGAAGATTTAGGTGTTACAGTAAACAGTGACCCCGACGATACCGAAAATATGTTCCACCGTGTAGGCCTGCGCGTTGGTAGCAAAATCAGCGAAGGCGAATACGAAAGAGCTCTTCTTTTCTGCGGAACAGGTATGGGTATACATATCGCTGCAAGCAAATGTCCCCATGTTCACGCAGGCGTTGTTGAAAGCGTTCCCGCAGCACTTCGTGCAATCACTGGTAACGGTGTAAACGTTCTTGCTATGGGTGCTTTCTACGTTGCTCCTGCTATGGGCTGCGATATTGCTGATGCTTATCTGAATGCTGAGCTTGGCAGTGGCTACGAGTGGTGGAAGAACTTCTACGAGTTCCACAAGCTTGCTATTGATGAACTTGAAGCCTTCGATTACGAAGAATATAAGAAGAATGGCTTCAAGGTTGAGCACATTGCTGACTACCCCTTAAAGCTTGAAAAGAAAGCTGAATAATTCATTCTAAGCCACCCGATATCGGGTGGCTTGTTTTTTAAATCTCTGTGTATAAATAACAAAAGCACTTCTTAGGGAGACTCTTCGTAAAGAAGTTTCTCCCTGTTTCTTTTTTATAATAAAATTGACACTTTCGGTTTGAAAGTGTCATAGTGGGTTACATACTTTAAAAATTAACCTATCTCAAAGAGAAATGTAATGAGTGATATTGTGAGACAGGTCTCACAGTGATATTTTGCCTAACGGCAAAGTGATATTAAAACCTTTGGTTTTAGTTATATTATATTCGCCCCCAAACTCGCAAAGCGAATACAACTTGGGCGAAGCCCAAATATAACTGCGAAACAATACAACTCGCCTTTGGCGAATACAACTGAGGCACACTTCCTTACGGAGTGTGCCTCTATGAAGTGCTTTTTGTGTTTCAATCAATTAGTTTTAATTCCAGCCGTCGGTCCAGCCGTCGGAGTCGGAATCGTATTTTGAAGTTTTACCACTTGATTCAGATTTGCTTTCTGTTGAAGAAGAACTGCTGTTTGCAGTTTCTTGCTTACTGCCTGAATTTGAGCTATCTGAACTGCCCTCACTACCTGTTTCATCCTCTTTGGAAGCTTCATCTTCACTTGTTGTCCCCTGCTTTGATGAATCCGTACTTTCGCTTTGCTCTGAGTCTGTATCCTCCTCATTGCTTGGCTGATTTTGGAACAATTCTTCAATTTCAGATTCTGTAATCTGGAATTCAGAGGTTGTACCTGTGTGAGGGAAGAAATCCTCCTCAGTTAAAACTACCGAGCTTGTTTGCTCGCTTGAGGCGACTGAGCTGCTTGAGTCGGTTTCTTTAACACCCTTGCAGGCGGCAACCGTTAAAGCAAAGGTTAATATAAGTAAAATCAATGCTGTTTTTTTCACCTGAAGTCCCCCCTATTTCATTCCTACTATGCTTTTGATTTGTGACACATTGCGAACTATAGGCTCAGCATAAACTACTGTATATTCGTCGCTATCGGGGGCTTTGTACTTCACATAAGCCCTTGCAGTGAAGTTTACCGAATCATAATCACCGTTTTTTGGGAAATCGGTAATCTCGCCCGAAAAACAGATGTAACTGTCGGTATCCTCTAGAATTTTGCCCTGTGAATCAAGATAGCTGCATTCGGCGTCAAGAGTTAATTCTTCGGTACCTAATGTGTTTGTAACGGCAATAAGAGTGCCGTAGGAAATATCTGAACATTCTTCGTAATAGGCATCTTTTAATACCCTAGTGCCAAAGCGCAAGCCTTGGTTACCCGACACTCTTATTTGAGCACCTAAGGTTTTTAGCGAAATATCTTCTATCTTTTCCACATAACTCATTTTGCATTCAATTTTTTCTTTGAAATTGTTTGGAATAGATTTTACGGTGCCTGTTTTATCCTTTGAGGCAATATCTTCAACCTTATAAGTGAGGGTAAAATCTTCGGTTAAATCGTCGTCGGCGAAATAATAGAGTGTGGCAACCTTATACTTATTGCTTGTGATTTTGTTTACCACATCATTAGGTGCAGCGGTAACCGCCCGTGTGCCGTACATAAGCACTCTTGCATATTTTAAGGTGGTATCCATATGAGTCATATAAGCCTCCCAACGGGAAACACCTATTTTTTCACTGTTTTGCAGGTTGGTTTCGATATATGCAAGCAGAACATTATCGTTATCTGCCTCTACATTAAACTGTATGCCATATATATCGTTAAGATTTTTAAGCCCTGAAATACAAATATCTACCGACTGCAGCTGAGAGCCATATTCATTGGCAAATTCGTTTTTTGTAATTTTTCCATCGTTTAGTTCTTGAATACTCTTTTTTACAGAAGCATATGAAGAAGTGGCCAAGGTAGTAAAGCGAGAATCATCGGAACCTACCTCCGCGCTACCGGAGGCACTTGCCGTTGGTAACATAAAGAATAATGATAAACAGGTTAATATTAAAACTAATGCTATAATTTTTTTCATATATGTACTCCTAATAAAAAACATAAAAATACTGTATATGTTATTTTACCACAAAATGCTTAAAAGTCAATACGGTGGAAACTCTTGGCAAACTATTAGCGGAGCGCTTTTGGGCGCCCCGCTGAATTTAGAGTTTTATTGATTTTACTTTGGAATATGAGCTGTAATACTTCTTACCGTTTATTACTCTATACGCCCTCACCTTAAAGTAATATTTCTTGCCTTTTTTCAGTGATTTCTTGGTGTAGACCTTCTTTGTGCCTGTATAAAGCTTTTTATAGCCCTTGCTTTTCTTCGTGCTATAGTACACCTGATAGCCCTTAGCCCCCTTAACCTTCTTAGCCGTTACCTTAACAGAAGTTTTAGAAGCCTTTTTAAGAGAAATTGTAGGCGCTTTGGATTTTGTTCCTGCAGTAAGCTGTGCATATTCGCTTAGGCAGTATTCACCTTTATAAGTGCGATATGCAACCACACGGTAATAATAGGTTGTGCCCTCTTTCAGCTTTTTATTGGTAAAGGAAACCGTGCTGCCCTTTGTAATAGTTTTCACCTTTTTATAGCCAGAAGCCTTTTTAGTAGAGCGGTAGATATAATAACCGTTTGCGCCCGATACCTTTTTCCATTTAATTTTAATCTG
The DNA here is from genome assembly GCA_045590875.1 of Acutalibacteraceae bacterium. Taxonomy (GTDB): domain Bacteria; phylum Bacillota; class Clostridia; order Oscillospirales; family Acutalibacteraceae; genus UMGS1532. The sequence goes on along the minus strand of JAZNRT010000045.1, from coordinate 5,201 downwards.
TTTTGTGGTGTTAGAGGATATTTTCAGGTTCTTCGGCTTTGCAACCTTGTAGCCACCGGTTTTCACAGAAAGCGCTGAAGTAAAACTGCCATATACCTTTTTACCGTCTTCTAAACGGTATGCTCGGATTTTATAGTAGTAATTAGTAGCATTTTTAAGCCCGCTGTGGGTGTATTTAGTGCCTGAAGCGGTAGCTAAAAGTGTGTAACCCGATGCGCTCTGTGAAGAGAAATAAATTTCATATCCGTTAGCCGTTGCTACAGAATTCCACACAAGATTTATCTGGCTGATTTTAACGGTTGATTTTGTGAAGCCTGTTACATTGCCAACCTTAGAAAGGGTTGTGGCACTGGTTGAGGTATAACCACCGCTACATACCTCACCTTTATAGGTGCGGTATGCCAACAAACGGTAATAATAGGTTTTGCCGGCACCAAGACCTAAATCTTTATAGGTTAATGTGTCGCCACCCTTTATATCAGCAATTCGCTTATAACCACTGTTCTTATTTGTAGAGCGATAAAGATAATAGCCTGTTACTTTTTTGTTGCTTACATTATTATTTGCAACCTGGGTTTTGTTCCATTTTAAGGTAATACCTGTAGAAGTTCTGGCGCTAACTGCTAAGCCTGTGGGTGTGTTTACCGTATATCCCGATGTTGTGCAGGCAGGGGCAGAGGAGGTAAGAGTACCTGAAATCTTTTTGCCGTTAACCACCATATAAGCACAAACTTTGTAATAATACTTAGTGCCTGAAAGCAATCCCGTGTCGGTATAGCTTGAAATTGAGCTTCCCTGCACAGTTTTTATAAGGGTATAGTTTGATGTTTGTGAAGTTGAACGGTAAATATAATATCCGTCTGCGTTTTCAGAGGTTCTCCAGCTTACCTTTGCGCTGTTTGTTGTTGGGTTAGAACATTTTATGCCTGTAATCAATTGAGGAATAATGTAATAATTTTTAACAACCTGACCGCTATAGTTACCCTTTGCCCTAATGGTGGCAGTAGCCATACCGCACTCTATATTATTGGAATAAACAACAGTATAGTCGGTATCCTCAATAAGTGTAGTACCGTCTACTACAACAGTGGGAATGGGAGTACGGTTAAAACCATTGTAAACTACATTCTCTATTCCTGTTATAGTGGCGCCGGTTATGCTTTTATAATACTTTATAATGCAATTATATGTGTCGGAAACAAAGTAATCGTCCTTGCCACTGACAAATGTTCCATCGTGGTTTACAACCGCTACATCTTTTAGGTTAACTGTAACCTCTTTATCCCCAGGTGCTATATTTGCACTAAAAGCAACTGGTATTTGGGCAACTACAGAATAGTCACTTTCATTGGGAATTGCAGAATTATCGGAGCTTATTACGTAAATAGTTTTGGCACTTCTTCCACCAGCATCATAAGTAGAGCCCTGCCCTATTTCCCACTTTGCTCCAAGTGGTGTGGTAATATCGCCACCAAAGGAGAACCCGCTTGGCAAAATAACCTCCATTTCTAAAGCGGATATCTTAATATCCTTATCTTTAGGATGAACAAGGTTGATTTCAACTGTGCCTGTGGTTCCGCTAAGCTTTGCTGTTGCGGATATTTCACCTTGAGAAACAGAATCGGCAGAAACTGCAGGTACAAGGGTTATTATCATAATTATTGAAATCAATAAAGAAATGATTCTTTTCATACGGTTGCTCCTTAAATACAATTACTTTACTATTAAAATTATAACAATAATGGGTTTATATGTCAATAACTACACTTAAAAACAAGCACAAATTCTTGACAAATAAAAAATATATAATATTATATAAATATACCCCAAAAGAAAGGTGAAACAAATGTACAGTGATATAAAAAGACAAGCCGAGTCGGTGTTAAAAGAGCTTTTGGATTTATGCCGCCTCGGTGCAAACAGCACCTTGGTTATCGGTTGCTCGTCCAGTGAAATTATAGGCGGTGTTATTGGCAAGGGCTCAAGTCCCGATGCTGCCACAGCGGTAGTTGAAACCATTATGCCCATTTTAGAAGAAAAAGGAATAAATCTTGCGGCTCAGTGCTGTGAGCACCTTAACCGCGCACTTATAGTGGAAAAATCCACAGCTGAAAAGCTTGGGCTTGAAATTGTTAATGTTCGCCCTATGCCTAAGGCGGGAGGTTCTTTTGCTACAGCTGTTTTTGAAAACATGAAAGAGCCTGTTGCAGTTGAGCGTATAAGTGCCGACGCAGGGCTCGACATTGGCTCGACCCTTATAGGTATGCATTTAAAAAATGTCGCAGTGCCTCTGCGACTTGAAACAAGGTATATTGGAAAAGCCTATGTTACTGCCGCATATACGCGTCCGAAGTACATCGGCGGATGTCGTGCGCAATATGTTGACAACTGATTAAACCTGTCGTTTTTAGCTTATTTGCATCATTTTACATTGAAAAATGTAGGGCATTGTGATATACTTAACTTGTTGTAAAAGTATTTTGGAAAGGAGAGCTTTAATGCGTGTATTAGTACTGTCTTGTAATACAGGCGGTGGACATAACTCTGCGGCATATGCAATTAAAGACTATTTTGATGCCAAAGGCGCCGAGTGCGATATCCGCGATGCGCTGGCTTTTATTTCCAAAAGTTCTTCGAACCTCGTTAGCAACGGCCATGTGCTACTTTATAAAAAATCACCCAAGTTGTTTGGTGCGGTATATCGCTTTGTGGAGAATCATCCAACAAGAGAAAACGATCGTTCGTTAATTTACGATTTTCTTACCCTTGGCGCAAAGGCGCTTAAGGAATTCCTTTCTAAAAATCAGTATGATGAAATAATATGCACCCACGTATTTGCGGGAATGATGGCAACTGCCACTAAGCGCAAATACATAAGCGACCTTAAAATACACCTTGTGGCAACCGATTATACATGCACACCCGGTACCACCGAAATCGATGCAGATTCTTTCTTTATCCCCCACAAAGGGCTCATTTACGAATATGTGCTTTCGGGTGTTCCCAGCGCTAAGATTGTTCCAAGCGGAATACCTGTTCGAAGCAGATTTTACGAAAGCATCGGCCAAAATACGGCAAAACGTATGCTTAACCTGCCAAACAAAAAAATCGTTCTTCTTATGTGCGGTAGCATGGGCTGCGGACCAATTGAAAAACTAACACACATACTCGAAAGGTCGCTTCCTGATAATGCCCACCTGATTGTTGTATGTGGAAGCAACAGGTCGCTTTATAAAGAGCTAACCCTCGGTAAAGCATACAATAAAACCACTGTTATAGGCTTCACAGAAAAAATGCATTTGTATATGTCGGCGGCAGATTTTGCCCTTACAAAGCCAGGGGGACTAAGCTCTACCGAAGCTTTTGTTAAAAGGCTCCCCCTTTTGCTTATTGATGCAGTACCCGGCTGTGAAACCCGAAATTTAGAATTTTTTACAGAACAGGGCTTTGCAAAAACCGCCTCATCAACCGAAGAACTCGCGCGCCTTGTTTTGGAATACCTAAACAATGACGAATTGCTGAATTCCGTAAAAACCAAACTGTCGGAAGAGTTCGGTTGCGCACCTGAGGCGATTTATAACCATATTGTTAAAGGACAGAGTAATGAACACAGTAAACTACAAGAAACTACGGTTTAACAACATAATCTCTAAAGATTACAGGCACCTGCTTATGCTTATTTTTTGGCCCCTTTACGGGCTTGCTTTTGCGGGTGTGGAAAGACTGGTGAATTCAGAATATTCCCCTATATTTCACCCTTTAGATAATTTTTTCCCTTTTTGCGAATGGTTTGCCATACCCTATGTTTTCTGGTATTTGTATTTGGCTGGTATGGTTTTTTACACATTGTTCTTCGATGTTCCTTTGTTCAAAAAATTTATGTGGTTTATTATTATAGGATATTCTATTTCCTTTATAGCCTATCTTTGTTACCCTAATGGGCAAGACCTCAGGCCCAATCTTGAAGAATTAGGGCGTGAAAACGTATTGACCCAACTGATGTCCACCCTTTATTCCGTTGATACCAACACCAACGTTTGCCCCTCAATGCATGTAATTGGCTCTATGGCGGTTATGTTTGCCGCCTGGCACAGCAAACATTTTTCGAAATGGTATTGGCTAATAATCTTTACCGCAACCGCATTGCTTATAAACATTTCCACTGTATATGTTAAGCAACACTCAATAGTTGATGTGTGGGTAGGTATGGTGATTTCGGCTATACTTTATTTGCTGACGTTCCACATTAAATGGGGAAGACTATTCAAAAATAAATAAAAAATTATTAAAAGGGATGTATTCGAATACATCCCTTTTAATTTATACTAAAGAGCATCTGCAATATCAAAGATAAGCTCTTCAGTCTTTTCCCAGCCAAGGCAGGGGTCGGTGATAGATTTGCCGTAGGTGTAATCCTCGCCTATTGCCTGTGCACCATCTTCGATATAGCTTTCTATCATAAGACCTTTCACGATATTTTTAATATCCTCACTCTTTTTCATGCTGTGGATAACGTCTTTAGATATACGAATCTGCTCAAGATATTTTTTGCCCGAATTAGAGTGATTAGCATCCACAATAACTGCGGGGTTTTGAAGCTTCTTTTCTTCATACAGTCTGCAAAGCTCTATTAAATCCTCGTAGTGATAGTTTGGCAAAGCCTTGCCTGAGGGTGCCACATAACCTCTTAAAATTGCATGGGCTAATGGGTTGCCCAGAGACTGAACCTCCCAGCCTCTGTATATGAATTTATGAGGATGCTGAGCGGCGGTGATGGAATTCATCATTATAGAAAGGTCGCCCTCGGTTGTGTTTTTCATACCAACAGGCACATCCAAACCGCTTGAGGTAAGGCGATGCTGCTGATTTTCTGAGGAACGGGCGCCTACCGCAACATATGCCAGCAAATCAGAAAGATAACGATGATTTTCGGGGTAAAGCATTTCATCAGCACAGGTAAAGCCGTAATCCTTAAGAGCCGCCATATGCAGGTCGCGTATAGCTACAATACCCTTTAGCATATCGGGGCTTTCATTTGGGTCGGGCTGATGAAGCATACCTTTATATCCGTCACCCGTAGTACGGGGCTTGTTTGTGTAAATTCTTGGGATTATGATTATTTTATCCTTAACCTGATCCTCAACCCTGCGCAAACGAGATATATAATCAAGCACCGGCTCTTTAGAATCTGCCGAGCAAGG
>JAZNRT010000044.1:0-31997 GCA_045590875.1 Acutalibacteraceae bacterium | reverse complement strand
TATAAAAAATTCTTTAATAGTAACATATGGACCATCAATTTTGCGAAAACCATAAAGTACTCCTTGATTTTTAGTTTGAACAATATCAAAGGTAACGTCCATATCCCACCAAGAGCCATCAAAGTAAACTAGATTCCAAGTATGGTGATATTGTGCGTTATCACGCTTATCGCCATCAACGACATAGCAGGGAATGTTCTGACTCCGGCATAGTGCGGCAAACAGATGAGAAAAGTCATAACAGATTCCTTTTCGTGTGCCTAAGGTTTTGCGAACATTGAAGTATTGAACAATGGGTTCACATTCATAGTCATACTCGAAATTGCATATCATCCATTCGTGTATTGCTTTTACTTTTTCTTCATCTGTATCACAGTAGGCACAAATTTCGTCAGCAAGTTTGACAGTGTCCGTATCCCACAATGTTGCCTGACCGTTGGTGAGGGAAAGATTATTTTGTTTGTAGACGAAAATATATGCCGAGAAAAGCAACAACAAAATGGCAGCAGATAACAGCCATACAAAAATTTTAGTTGATAACTTATCTTTACGAGTAGCATTGGCAAAAGCAACGAAATACATAAAGACAATGGCAAGTGATATGATAGCTAAAATGGGAAATACTCTACGGCAATAAACTGCATAAGCAATATTCATACAAGCAATGAGTATCAGTGAAATATAAACTGTCGATCTCATTGCTTTTGAATTTATCTTAACCATTAAAAACAAAGTGGGTAGAGCCGATAGTAGATAGAAAACTTGTAAAGTGGGAGAAAGAACAAGAAAGTCTCTCAAATAAAATCCCAATAGTAAGTTATATGTAAGTGCTACGGAAAAGAAAATAATCCTTGTTTTTGTGTTCTTCATTTCAAAATCTCCTTTATGTACGAAATTCTTTGAAACGAAGAAGTGGCAATACAGAGCCGAACACTCTGTACTGCCACAAACAAAGGCTATTTAACATCATTTAAGAAAACAACAAACCCGAACGTTTCACCGATTGGTAAAAGGTTCGGGTTTGAATGCTTTGGTGCCGCTGACCGGACTTGAACCGGTACGGTATTGCTACCGAGGGATTTTAAGTCCCTTGTGTCTGCCAATTCCACCACAGCGGCACAGCGTTATTATTATATATTGCCAATGTTTAAATGTCAAGAGATAAGTTTTAATTTTGAGTAATTTTTTTTGGAAATTACAATTTTATAAATTTGTTGTTTGATTTATTTCGTTTTTATTGTATAATTCAATTGTAAACATTATATTTACGGTGATATTATGGAAGAAAGATTTATTAGAACTGCTGCTGTTTTAGGTGACGACAGTATAGAAAAGCTAAAAAAATCAAGAGTTGCCGTGTTCGGTATAGGCGGAGTCGGCGGATATATTGCCGAGGCTTTGGCGCGAGGCGGTGTTGGCACTATTGACCTTATTGACCGCGACGAAGTAAGCTTAAGCAATATCAACCGTCAGATTGTTGCACTTAACAGCACTGTTGGTAAAGCTAAGGTTGAGGTTATGAAAAGTCGAATTTTAGATATCGACCCCAACATAACCGTTAACACACACAAGATGTTTTTTATGCCCGAAAATGCCGATGAGATTGACCTTTCATCCTACCATTACATAGCCGATGCAATAGATACGATCACAGCTAAAATTGAGCTTATTTGCCGCTCAAAAGCCTTAGATATTCCTATAATTTCTGCTATGGGTGCTGGCAACAAGCTGGACCCCACAGCATTCCTTGTTTCGGATATTTACAAAACCTCCGTTTGCCCACTTGCCAAGGTTATGCGCCGCGAGTTAAAATCTCGTGGTATAAAGGATTTAAAGGTGGTTTATTCAAAGGAAGAGCCTACCAAACCTATTGGAAAAATCAACGATAAAAGCGGTAAAACTACCGCAGGAAGCCTGCCCTTTGTTCCACCTGTTATGGGGCTAATAATGGCGGGTGAGATTATAAAAGATTTGATAAAATAATTTATTTTGCTCAAGGAAGATAAGGGGTGATAAAAATGACCTTCACATTACCAACAGATGTGGTTTATATTTTAGAAAAACTGATAAGTGCGGGCTATGAAGCCAATTGTGTTGGTGGTTGCGTTAGAGATATGCTGATGGGAATAACACCCCACGACTATGATATTGCAACCAATGCCCCTTGCGAGGTTACATCAGATTTATTTGACAAGGTGATACCTACAGGAATTAAGCACGGCACAGTTACTGTTGTGATAAATGATGTGCCTTACGAGATTACGAGATACAGAATTGACGGAGAATATGCCGACCATCGTAGGCCCGACAATGTGGAATTTACAGGTGATTTTTTAGCCGACCTTTCCCGACGTGATTTCACGGTTAATGCCATTGGTTATAATCCAAAAAATGGATTATTCGATCCATTTGGCGGTAAAGAGGACATAAAAAAACGCATTATTCGCACCGTTGGCGACCCCAACAGACGCTTTGATGAAGATGCTTTAAGAATTATCAGAGGAATTCGTTTTTCTTCGGTTTTGAATTTCCGGATTGAAGAATCAACAATGAAATCTATAATTAAAAATTCTCCCTCTCTGAAAAATGTGAGCGCTGAACGAATTGCCATAGAGCTTTTAAAAACATTAGGCGGTAAAAAGCCTTCCCTCATTTCACAAATTCTAAACAACGGAGGGTTTGATAGTTTCGGAATTAAAAAATGCAAAAATGCAGAATTGCTCGATTTGATTCCCCCCTGCCCCCTATTAAGGCTTGCGGTTATGTGCTATCTTTGTGATACAGAAGCAAAAAGCATATGCAACGGATTGAAACTGAGCAATAACAACAAATCTGCCGCCCAGACATATTACGAAATTTTAAAATCAGAAAAGCCAGACCTTGTTTTTATAAAGCATCATTTAGAAGCCTTGGGATATGAAGGCTGTGAAAAAGCTATTAAAGCCTGTGAGATAATTTATAACAAGGATTTTTCCAAATTGCTTACAGATTTAAAAACAGCAAAAAATGAAAACCATCCCTATTGCCAAAAAATGCTGGCAATAAGCGGAGGCGACATTATGAAGCTGGGCTTCAACGGTGAAGAAATCAGCAGAATACAAAGGATACTTTTAGAGGCGGTATTAAAAGAGCCGCATCTTAATGAAACACAAAATTTAATAAAAATTATTAACAATATCAATTAAAATATTTGTAATACAAATTTATGTATGATAAACTTTTTATAACAAAAAACGTGGGTGATACTTATGTCAATTTCTATCAAAAAATTTCAAGTAGAGTTTATGGATTCACCAATCGGTGTAAAAACTCTCGCACCAAGATTTTCTTGGCAAATCGAATCAGACGAAAAAAATGTTAAGCAAGAGGGCTATAGCCTAAAGGTTATGGCTTGGATTGCCGACACCTATTGGGAAACGGGATATATAGAATCTGAAAAAACCTTAAACATAAAATACAGAGGTAAATCCTTAGAGCGCGACACACTTTATACCGTTTATCTCACTGTTAGAGTAAACGGCAAGGATTACACTGCAACCACCGAATTCCGCACAGGTATGCTTGGCTATTTCCCGCCTCACATCGCTTGGATTTGTGCCGATAAAAAGGGTGCTGAATGCCATAACGCACCATATTTTAGGCGTGAATTTTCCTTAAAATCCAACGAGGTTGCATATGCCACAGCTTACATAGCGGCTTGCGGTTGGTATGAGCTTTATCTCAACGGAAAAAAGATAGGCGAAGATGAGGCTTTATCCAATTCTATTTGCAGACTTACCGATGTTGCCGCACTTAACGCACACGATATAACAAAAGAACTTAAAAACGGGAATAACGCACTTGGTATAAACTTGGGCTGCGGTTTTTCAGCCACCCATTTTAGACCTGAACTAGGCTATGAAGGACCAAAACGTTTTTGGGGTTATATAAGCATTGTGTTTACCGATGGTTCATATCAGCACATCTGGACCGACGAAAGTTGGAAATGGCAGGATAGCCCCATCACCATGAACCACCTTTACGACGGTGAATGGTACGATGCACGCCTTGAATTACCAGGTTGGAATAAGCCGGGCTTTGATGATTCTTTATGGAAAAATGCCATACGTCCAAAATACTTTGAAGGTCTTCAGGAGTCCTTTACTTCGAGAATAAAAATTCTTGACACTCGTCCTACCCACAAAATCAATAAAATTGGTAAAAACACATATATTTACGATTTTAAGTTCAACGGTTCGGGTGTTATTAAAATTAAGGTCAAGGGTGACCCAGGTGCTGAAATTATTATGCACCATGCTGAAAATATTCACGACGACGGCACCCTACAGCCCTGGACCAACCGTAATGCTGAGGCTACCGACCGCTATATTCTAAAAGGTGACGGTGAAGAAATCTATTCTCCCCATTTCACATACCATTGTTTCAGATATGCCCAAATAACTATTAAGGGTAATGCAGAAATATTAGAGGCTGAGGCTTTGGTTTACGGCTCAGACGTATTTAACGAAAGTAAATTCAGCTGTAGCAATGCTCTTATCAACCGCATTCAGGAGAACTTTATCAGAACTCTTAAAACAAACTTTATGTCATGGCCTGCCGATACAGGTGTTCGCGACGAAAGAACTGCTTGTAATATGGACTCTCTCGTTTACGAAGAAATGTCTATGCACAACTGTAATATCCACGCATATTACGATAACTGGTCCTATAGAGATTACGGAACTTCCACCCCACCTAACTGGGATGGTGAGCAAATTGTTCTTCCTTGGCTTATGCTGAAATATTACGGTAACACCGAACTTGCCAAGCGTTACTATCATCATCTTATAAATCTTACTTGGAACTTCTATTACATGTTTATAGATAAAAACAGTAATATTGGATTTTTCCAATGCGGCTATGGTGACTGGACTGCTCCCAGTCGCACAAATGATTTTTGGGATTGCTTCTCTCACCCAAGAGAGATAAACACCTGCTTATGGTACGCTCTTTTGATACTGCTTAAGGACTTAGCAGTAGTAGCAGGTGAAGAGTGTGATATTCCACAGATTGAAAAATTTATGGAAATGGCAAAAACCTATGTAAACGATACCTTCTATGATAAAGAAACTCACCTATACTCAGGTGGAAAGCAAGGCCCCAACCTTATGGCTCTTGCCTGCGGTGTTGCCCCCGAAGAGGATAAGGAAAAGATTTTGGCAGCATTAGTAAAAGCCATCAGGGAAAAAGATAATTCTCACCTTGATACCGGAATATTCGGCACGCGTCTTCTTATTGATGTATTAAGCCGCAGTCCTGAGGGCTTGGAGCTTGTATACGATATTCTTACACAGACTACATATCCAAGCTTTGGAAGACAGATTATGGGTAAGGATGCCACCACCGCTTGGGAGCAGTGGTACAATCAACAAGGTATGATGACCTGTTCTCACTCAATGTACACAGGTATAGGTGCTGATTTCTATAAAAAATTTGCAGGCATTATCAACCTTGAAGATTGCTATAAAAAGACACTTATTAAACCGATTGCCCCTTCTAAAATCACCAATGTTGACTGTGTTCTCGAAACAGTTCGCGGCATATTCAAAGTTAACTGGGTGCGTGATGACAATGCTGTTATGAAGCTTAAGGTTTCCATCCCCGCAAACTGCGAAGCAATTATCGAAATGCCCGACGGCAAGCGCTATGAAGTTGGCAGCGGTGATTACGAATTCTAATCCATTATTGTTAAAGATTTCAATCAAAATTTGTACAAAATTAACTTAATAATATATTGAACCAAAATATACTTGCAAAAAATGTATATGTATGTTACACTTTTTGTGATAAAATAATATAACTAAGTTAGGTGATACTTATGTCAATTTCCATCAAAAAATTCCAAGTAGAGTTTATGGATTCACCAATCGGTGTAAAAACTCTCGCACCAAGATTTTCTTGGCAAATCGAATCAGACGAGAAAAACATTAAGCAAGAGGGCTATAGCCTGAAGGTTATGGCTTGGATTGCCGACACCTATTGGGAAACAGGCTACATAGAATCCGAAGAAACTGCCAACATCAAGTATAAGGGTAAGTCCTTAGAGCGCGACACTCTTTATACCGTTTATCTCACTGTTAGAGTAAATGGCAAGGATTACACCGCAAAGACAGAATTCCGCACAGGTATGCTTGGCTATTTCCCGCCTCATATTGCTTGGATTTCTGCAGATACAGAGGGTGCTGAGTGTTATTCTGCCCCCTATTTCAGACGTGAATTCACCTTGAAATCCGATGAAGTTGCATATGCTACTGCCTACATTTCTACTCGTGGTTGGTCTGAGCTTTACCTAAATGGTGAAAGAGTTGCAGAAGACGAAAGACTTGCCACTACTACACTTGCCCGTCACGATTATTCGGGACTCAATGCATATGACATCACTAAATTTTTAAAGACCGGACAAAATGCTTTAGGTCTTGCTTTAGGTAACGGTTATTCTTCTCATTACAGACCGGGTTACTACGAAGGACTCAAGCGTTTTTGGGGTTATATAAGCATTGTATTTACCGACGGCTCATATCAGCACATCTGGACCGATGAAAGCTGGAAATGGCACCACAGCCCTATCACTATGAACCACATTTACGATGGTGAATGGTACGATGCTCGTTTAGAGCTTCCCGGTTGGAACAAGCCCGGTTACAACGATTGTGATTGGAAAAATGCCGTTCGTTCCAAATTCCACGAGGGATTTATTGAGGCATTTACATCCCGAGTAAAGGTGTTAGGCACACGTCCCCTATCATCAATTAACAAAATTGGCGAAAATACCTACATTTACGATTTCAAATACAACGGCTCAGGCGCTCTTAAAATTAAGGTTAAGGGTGACCCAGGTGCTGAAATCGTTATGCACCATGCTGAAAACATTCACGACGACGGTACCCTGCAACCCTGGACCAACCGTAACGCCGAGGCTACCGACCGCTATATCTTAAAGGGTGACGGTGAAGAGATATACACTCCTCACTTTACATATCATGGCTTCAGATATGTACAAATTACCATTAACGGTAATGCAGAAATACTAGAGGCTGAGGCTCTTGTGTTTGGCTCTGATGTATTTAACGAAAGCAAGTTCAGCTGTAGCAACGAACTTATCAACCGCATTCAAGAGAACTTTATCAGAACTCTTAAAACAAACTTTATGTCATGGCCTGCCGATACAGGTGTTCGCGACGAAAGAACTGCTTGTAATATGGACTCTCTTATTTATGAAGAAATGGCTATGCACAACTGCAATATCCACGCATATTACGATAACTGGACCAACAGGAATTATGCCACAGCTGGCAGACCTGACTGGGACGGCGAAAACATTGTACTGCCTTGGCTTATGTACAAATACTACGGTGACACCGAACTCGCCAAGCGCTACTATCACCACCTTATAAACCTTGCTTGGAACTTTTATTACCTGCAGTCAGGCATTAACGGCAGTGAAAAACACTTCTCTGGCGGTTACGGTGACTGGACCGCACCAAGTAAAACAAACGATTTTGAAGACTCCTTCTCTCATCCTGAAGAAATAAACAACTGCATGTGGTATATTGAGATGAAGATGCTAAGAGATTTAGCAAAGGTTGTTGGTGAAGAGGATGATATTCCACAAATTGAAAAATTTATGGAAATGGCAAAAACATATGTGAATGACACCTTCTACGATAAAGAAACACATCTTTATTCAAATGGTAAGCAAACTCCAAACCTTATAGCACTTGTTAGTGGAATCGCTCCTGAAGAAGACAAGGATAAGATTTTGGCAGCGTTAGTAAAATCTATTAGAGAAAATAATAATTCTCACCTTGATACCGGTATCTACGGCACACGTCTTCTTATTGAAGTATTAAGCCGCAGTCCCGAAGGCTTAGAGCTCGTATACGATATTCTTACACAGACTACATATCCAAGCTATGGCAGACAGATTATGGGCAAGGATGCCACCACCGCTTGGGAACAGTGGTATAACCAGCAGGGTATGATGACCTGTTCTCACTCAATGTACACAGGTATTGGTGCCGACTTCTATAAAAAGTTTGCAGGTATTATTAACCTTGAAAACTATTATAAAAAGACACTTATTAAGCCCACCGCCCCCTCAAAAATCACCAATGTTGACTGTGTTCTCGAAACTATTCGCGGTATATTCAAAGTCAACTGGGTGCGTGATGACAAGGGTGTTATGAAGCTTAAGGTTTCCATCCCCGCAAACTGCGAAGCAATAGTTGAAATGCCCGATGGCAAACGCTATGAAGTTGGTAGCGGTGACTACGAATTCTAAGCTAATTTAAAATTTGTTTCAAAACTTAAAGGAACCTCGAAATAATTCGGGGTTCCTTTTTTATGTATCAATTTGCTTTTCTAGCCTTTAAGCTCGTTTAAAAATTCACCGATACGCTCTAATGCTTTTTTAATATGTTCGGTAGAATAGCAGTAAGAAGCTCGCACGAAGCCCTCGCCACATTCACCAAACGCAGTACCGGGCACGATTGCTACCTGCTTGGAATATAATAGCTTTTCGCAAAATTCCTCGCTTGAAAGACCTGTGCTGCTGATTGAGGGGAACGCATAGAACGCGCCCTTTGGCTCGTGACAGGTTAAGCCTAATTTATTAAATCCATCTACAATAAGCCGCCTACGCATATCGTATTCCTCGACCATTTCTGCCACTACCTCATCGCAAGCGGTCATAGCGGCAATTGCTGCATACTGCGAAACGGTTGGGGCGCACATAATGGCATATTGGTGAATTTTAGTGATTTGGCTAAGCAGCTCTTTAGGTCCGCATGCATAGCCTAATCTCCAACCTGTCATAGAAAAGGCTTTGGAAAATCCGTTAATCAATATAGTGCGTTCCTGCATACCGTCAATTGCTGCTATGGATATATGACTATTACCGCCGTAGGTCAATTCTGCATAAATTTCATCAGAAATAACCACTATATTGGTTCCACGAAGCACCTCTGCAATTGCTTCAAGGTCTTGCTTTTCCATAATAGCACCCGTTGGATTGCAGGGATACGGCAGAATTAACGCCTTGGTTTTTGGGGTTATTGCCGCCTTCAGTTCTTCTGCAGTTACCTTAAACTTATTTTCTGCCTTGGTTTCTATAATTACAGGCACACCACCTGCAAGCTTTGTGATAGGCTCGTAACAAACATAGCTGGGTTGTGGTATTATAACCTCTTCATCCCTTGCTACAATTGCTCTGATTGCCATATCAATAGCCTCACTGCCACCAACGGTGACCAATATTTCATCGTCGGGATGGTAACTAACACCACACTTACGAAGTGTATAATCTGCTATCGTTTCACGAAGCTTACCTAAACCCCGATTAGATGTATACCGGGTTTTGCTTTCCTCTAAAGATTTTATACCCGCTTTTCTAATCTGCCAAGGTGTTGGGAAATCAGGTTCACCCACACCCAGAGAAATAACGTCAGCCATCGTTTCGGCTATATCAAAAAACTTTCTGATTCCCGATGGCTTAATTTCCAACACAGCAGGGTTGAGAATTTTATTATAATCCATCAAAACGAAAAGCTCCCCCTGTCGTCACCCTTATCGTCAAACAACTCAACATCTAACTCCTTATAACGGCGGAGAACAAAGTGGGTGGTGGTGGCGGTTACATTTTCAAGGGTAGATAGCTCTTTAGCTACAAACATCGCAACCTCCTGAAAGGTTTTTCCCTTAACCACTACATTCAGGTCGTAAACTCCCGACATAAGATAAACGCTTTCTACTTCGGGATATTTCATTACCTTTTTTGCAACTTCTTCAAAGCCTGCTCCTGCCTTTGGAGTAACGGTAAGCTCAATAATAGCTGAAACGTTGGTATTATCTAGGCGTTCCCAGTCGATAACAGCTTTGTATCCGCGAATAATGCCATCTTCCTCAAGCTGTTTGATTTCGTTTTTAACCTCTTCCTCACTGGAGCCTGTTAAAACCGAAATTTCCTGATCTGATCTGCGGCAGTTTTTGTTTAATATTTTAAGAAGTTTGAAGTTCATATCTTTTCACTCTTTTCCGTTTATTTGTAAAGGGGATATTTTGCGCAAATCTCAGCAACTGCTGCCTTTACCTCTTTCTTGCTGTTTTCGAAATCCACTGCACATTTTTTAATAAGTGTTGCAATTGTTTCAAGGTCTGCTTCCTTTAAGCCGCGAGAGGTAACTGCAGGAGTTCCCACACGAATACCGCTTGTAACAAATGGTTTCTGAGGGTCGTTGGGAATTGCGTTTTTATTAACTGTAATGTTTACTTCGTCTAATCTATGCTCTAATTCCTTGCCTGTGAGGTCCATAGGACGAAGGTCAACAAGTAATAGATGATTGTCGGTACCGCCCGATACCAAATCGAAGCCCTCATCCAAAAGCTTATTTTCAAATGCCTTAGCATTTTTGATAACCTGTGTCTGATACTCTTTAAATTCAGGCTTTAATGCTTCGCCTAAGCAAACTGCTTTGGCAGCGATAATGTGCTCAAGTGGACCGCCCTGACAGCCCGGAAAAATTGCCTTGTCTATATCCTTTGCCAATTCTTCACGGCAAAGGATCATACCACCGCGTGGACCACGCAGGGTTTTATGGGTGGTTGTGGTAACAACATCGGCATAGGGCACGGGTGATGGATGAAGACCTGCCGCAACCAGACCTGCAATATGAGCCATATCAACCATAAACAGTGCGCCTACGGATTTGGCTATTTCACTAATTCTTTTGAAATCTATAATTCTTGGATATGCAGAAGCGCCCGCAACTATAAGCTTAGGGCTGCACTCTTTAGCCAAAGCCTCTAATGCGTCGTAATCTATTTTGCCTGTTTCAGAGTCCACACCATAGGGTACAAAATTATAATATTTACCCGACATATTAACAGGACTTCCGTGAGTTAAGTGACCGCCGTGAGCAAGGTTCATACCGAGAACTGTATCACCGGGGTTAAGAAGTGCAAAATAAACTGCAAGATTAGCCTGAGCGCCTGAGTGAGGCTGAACATTTGCGTGTTCTGCGCCGAATAATTCGCAGGCACGTTTTCTTGCTATTTCTTCAACAACATCTACACACTGACAGCCACCGTAATATCTCTTTGCAGGATAGCCCTCTGCATATTTATTTGTAAGAACTGTACCCATTGCCGAAATTACAGCCTTAGATGCGAAATTTTCAGAAGCTATAAGCTCAATACAGCTTTGCTGACGGTTATACTCCGCCTCAACGGCATTGCCTAACTCAGGGTCATATACCTTTAAAAAATCCATAGTTTTGTTCATAATTGATTTCTCCTTAATGCTTATTTCAACTAATTCTATCCTAATTCTTTTGTGCGCCTGAATGAGGCTTCAACGCAGTTTATAACGTTACTTCTTAAGCCACCGTTTTCAAGGGCTTGTACACCCGCTATTGTACTGCCCGCCGGGCTGCATACATCATCCTTTAGCTTTTCGGGGTGCTCACCTGTTCTAATAACCATTTCTGCAGCCCCCCTCAGTGTTGCTGCCGCAAGCAGGGTTGCATCGGCTCGGCTCAAGCCACATTTTACACCGCCGTCTGCCAATGCTTCTAAAAACATATAGCAAAAAGCGGGGCCGCAGCCTGAAACAGCGCTGGCTGCATCTATTAAGCGTTCTTCCAAAGCAATTATTGTGCCTGCGGTGGAGAGCCCATCTAAAAATCCCTTTAGCTGACTGTCGGTAACACCGCTACCCGCGTAAAGAATAACACCTTTACCTACCCGCACAGGGGTGTTGGGCATAATGCGGATTATGGGTATATTCCCCGCCACCGACTGTATTTTTTCAATACTTAAGCCTGCCGCCATACTTACTAAAACCGCATCTGTTCTTTTTCCCAGAATAGGCTTGATATCCTTTAAAACTTCAGCTACCATATTTGGCTTTACGCCAAGAAAAATGTAGTTACATTTTTCTGCAATTTTTTTATTATCCCCCACTGTTGCCTTTATGTCGCCAGCAAGTAGGGTTGCTCTTTCGGCGCTTACATCAGAAAGAATGAGGTTTTCTCCTGCTATTCCACTGCCTGCAACAGCCGAAGCCAGCGCTCCGCCCATATTGCCGCAACCGATAAATCCGAATGTGTTCATTTTTTACCCCCTTCTACCTTATATGTCCGTTACCGCGAATAACATATTTATAGGTGTTAAGCTCTTGGAGTCCCATAGGACCGCGAGCGTGAAGCCTGCCTGTTGAAATTCCCATTTCGCAACCTAGCCCAAACTGGCCACCATCGGTAAAACGGGTAGAGGCATTAACATACACAGCGGCACTGTCGATAAGCTTTGTAAATTTATCGGCATTTTCAGATGATTCGGTGATAATTGCCTCACTGTGCCTTGTTGAATGAAGACTAATATGAGAAATTGCCTCGTTGGTGTTTTCAACAATTTTCACTGCTAAAATATAGTCTAAAAATTCGGTATCGTAATCATTTTCACCCACCGATGTTCCGCTTATTATTTTTGTGGATTCCTCGCAAAGGCGAAGCTCTACGGGAATTTTTCCCTCGCGCTCTCTATCCTCTACCAAACGTTTTTTGAGTTTTGGTAAAAATTCCTTTGCTTTCTCTTTATTTACAAGGCAAACCTCCGCCGCGTTACATACAGAAGGCCTTGAGGTTTTTGCGTTATCTAAAATATCCAGCGCCATAGTGAGGTTTGCGGAAGAATCTACATATATATGGCATATACCTGTACCTGTTTCGATACAAGGCACCTTTGCGTTCTCCACACAAGCTTTTATAAGACCTGCACCACCACGCGGAATCAATAAATCCACAAGCCCTGTGGCTGTCATAAGCTCGGTTGCACTTGCGCGGGTAATATCCTCTATAAGCTGAATGTAATCCTCAGGCAAACTGCATTTCTTCAAGCCAAATCTCAACGCTTTAACTATAGCGCAAGAGGAGTTGTAGGCTTCCTTTCCGCCGCGCAATACACAAACGTTTCCGCTTTTAAAACATAAAGCCGCCGCATCGGAGGTAACATTTGGTCGGCTTTCGTAAATTATTGCAACAACACCCAATGGGACCGACACCTTGCTGATATTTAGGCCGTTGGGAAGAATATTTTGAGATATAACGCTGCCCACAGGGTCGGGAAGCTTTGCTACCTCTCTTATTCCCTTTGCCATATCCTCTATTCTGTCACAAGTTAAAGATAGGCGGTCTATCATAACATCGCTTATTTTACCCCGCGCTGCTGATACGTCTAATCTGTTTGCGGCAAGTATTTCTTCACTACTGTTAATAAGGCAATCTGCCATTGTGTTCAAGGCAATATTTTTAATATCGGTTGTTAACTCTAAAATACTGCTCTTAACCCTTGCGGCATTCAATAAGATTTCCTTTGTTGTCATTTATCATTACCTCTAAAACGGGTTCCTACTACTTTCCCATCCACAATATCATATAAAACTGCAGGGTCACTGCCGTTGGCAATAACCATATCCGTGCCCTTATCCATACAGTATTCCGCCGCTCTGATTTTTGTTGCCATACCGCCTGTGCCAAGGGAGGTGTGTATATCTCCTGCCAAGCCTTTTATTGAATCGGTAATCTCATTAACTTCAGGGATAAGCTTGGCATTCTTTTCCTTGTGCGGGTCGGCGGTGTAAAGACCGTCGATATCAGAAAGCAGAATAAGTAAATCTGCCTTTACACTTACGGCAACTATTGCCGCTAGTGTGTCGTTATCTCCTACCTTTATTTCTTCGGTTGCTACTGTATCGTTTTCGTTAATAATCGGCAGTGCACCCAATTCTAAAAGACGGTTGATTGTGTTGGTGAAATTTATGTGCCGCTCTTCGCTTTGCATATCCTGCCCTGTTAGCAAAATCTGTGCAACTGTATGATTATAATCCGAAAACAGCTTATCGTATGTATACATCAGTTCACATTGACCCACAGCCGCTGCCGCCTGCTTTGTGGGCATATCCTTGGGACGTTCGCTCAAAGACAGCTTGCCCATACCCATGCCGATAGCGCCTGAGGAAACAAGGATTATCTCATTCCCTGCATTTTTAAGGTCACTTAAGGTTTTGCTTAAGGATTCTATATGACGAATATTAAGCCTTCCTGTTTCATGGGCTAAGGTTGATGTGCCCACCTTTACTACAATACGCATTTTTTTACCCTCTAAACCTCATTGAGTATAAATTTTCTTACTGCTTTGTTTGCAGTAAGCAAGCTAATTATGATAACTCCTGCAATAACCCCAAAAGCACCCTGAATACAGTTCGGGGGTATGCTTGCAACGGCACCAATGCCGTACAAACACAGCTCGTAGATAAAATAACCCAGCACCATAAACACTTCCCCTACAGCCGCAGACAGTGTGTAGCATACAGAAGGTGCTTTAATATGCCTTTTGAGAATATTTGCCAATAGCGCGGCAAGCAATGCAGTAATGAATTTTACAACGAATGTTACAGGTGCATATAATACATAACCCGAAAACACATCTGCTAAGGTCGATCCTACACCCGCCGCCAATGCACCGTATACAGGACCTAACACCCAAGCGCCTGTAAGCAGCACTGCATCACCCATATGTATGTAACCGCTTGTTGCCGCAACGGGAATTTGCGGAAACATTGTTACTACACAGGTAAGCGCTGCAAAGAGAGATGCGTAAATAATTTTTAAAATTTTCTTGTTTCTCATAAAATCACACTTTTCTAAACCAATCTATTTATATATTATATAGAAACTTAGATTATACCGGCACTAGTTCTGCAAAGTGCCTAAAGAATCTGCCTTTAAATATGCATTTATAAAGCCGTCGAGGTCTCCGTCCATAACGGCATTTATATTGCCGTTTTCAAAGCCTGTGCGGTGGTCCTTAGCCAGAGTATAGGGCATAAACACATATGAGCGTATCTGACTGCCCCACGCGATTTCCTTTTGAACACCCTTAATATCTTCGATTTTATCCAAATGCTCACGCTCTTTTATTTCTACAAGCTTTGAACGAAGCATTTTCATAGCCCTATCCTTATTCTGAAACTGACTGCGCTCATTCTGACAGGCAACAACTATGCCCGAAGGAATGTGTGTAATACGGATTGCTGAGCTTGTTTTATTGATGTGCTGACCGCCTGCACCGCTTGCACGGAAGGCATCAATTTTCAAATCCTCTTCCCTAATATCTACCTCTATATCGTCACTGATTTCGGGCATAACCTCTAGGGAAGCAAAAGATGTATGGCGCCGACCCGAAGAATCAAAGGGTGATACACGCACTAATCGGTGAACACCTATCTCGCTTTTTAAATATCCGTAGGCATTTTCGCCCTCAACAAATATTGTGGCACTTTTAATGCCAGCCTCGTCACCGTCTAAGATATCTGTAACATTAACCTTAAAGCCGTGAGCATCTGCCCAGCGTGTGTACATACGAAGCAGCATTTCTGCCCAATCCTGCGCCTCAGTACCGCCTGCGCCTGCGTGGAAGGTGAGTATTGCGTTATTGGCATCGTACTCCCCTGTAAGCAGAGTAGAAAGCCTTTGCTTTTCCATTGATGTGCAGATACTGTTTACCGACACAATTACATCATCTAAAAGGGATAAATCCCCTTCTTCATCTGCCATTTGAATTATATCCAAGGTGTCGCTATAGTCGGTGCAAAGCCTTTCATAGCTTTCGAGCTTTTCTTTAATTTTGCTTATTTCCTGCAAAACCTTTTGGGAATTTTCAGGGTTATCCCAAAAATTTTCAGCAGCCGTAAGGTTTTGCTTTTCTTCCATTGTATTCTTTAGCTTTTCTATACCCAAAGCCTCGCCAAGCTCCTTAATATCGCCCTCGATTGCTTCAAGCTTTAAACGCTGTTCTTCAAATTGTAACATAAATCTCTCCAAATAAATTAGTTAAGTTTCAGCCTGACCGCAAACGCGTGCCAATTATCACGGATAAAGTGGTCAATTATTTGATAATCGTTGTCTATCAAGGCTTTCTCTACTTCCTCAGCCCGCATATCTATTATGCCCGAACAAAGAAAAACCGCATCTTGCTCTAAAAATTCTTTAACTGTTTTTGAAAGTCCGATAATAATGTCGGCAACAATATTTGCGCAAACAATATTGAATTTACCGCTAATCTTATCGGTTAAGTCGCCCACGATAAATTCTGTTATACCTTCGGTGTGATTTATCAGTGCATTTTCGCGAGCCACCTTAACGGCGGTTTCGTCGATATCCACACCTATTACCCTCTCGGCACCGAGAAGTGCCGCACCGATGCCGAGTATACCACTGCCTGTACCTATATCAAGCACGGTTCCACCTGACATATGTTTTTCCAAAAGTTCTAAGCACAGCCTTGTGGTGGCGTGGGTGCCTGTGCCGAATGCGGCACCGGGATCAATTGTAATAACCTTCCTGCCACTACCGTTATCGGTATATTCCTCCCAACCGGGACGAATTACAAGCTTTTCGCCAACCTCGGTTACCTTAAAATATTTCTTCCAATTATCACGCCAAGACTCTTCAGAAATAGAGCCTGTATCGATTTGAAAGTCCATATCCACCCCGCGGAAGCGTTCTTCCAAATAGGATTTAGCCTCAACTAAATTCTCATCCTCACCGAAATAAATATGAATTAAGGCCTTAGTTCTGTCCCGCTTAATTAATTCCTCGTCGATTAAATCTATATGGGCAATTTCCAAAGCGCCCTCTTCTAAATCGGAATAATCCTCAATATAAATACCGTAAGGCACCGACATATTGGCAATAGCCTCAGCTTCCTCAAGCCTATCTACCGGTACGGTTATTAAAAGCTCTAACCAATCCAAAATAATCACTCCATAAATACATATAAGTATATGCATATATCTTTACATTTTACCATTATACCACAAATTTTTAAAAAATAAAGAGTTTTATTGACTCTTGTTAGCTTTTTTGATAAAATAGTTATAGCAATATTAGGAGGTCATTTATTATGCAAAAATTTATAGTTATGCACGACATTGACATAGCCGATTTTATCAAGACGTTAGACGCTTGTAAGGGTGACGTCTTTTTAGAAACCAGCGATGGTGATGCTTTGAATCTTAAATCTAAGCTTTGCCAGATGATTGGTGTTGCCAATATCCTTAAAGGCGCAATTATCAACGAAGCTACAATCCGTTGCACCAACCCCGAGGATGAAACACTGCTATTCCGCTTTAACCTCTATAAAGAGCTGCCGCACGAATCTAAATAAGAAAACATAAATATAAAATTAAAGGTTTCCGAATCTTATAGAGCGGAAACCTTTTTTGTTTTGTTACTATGTGTTAATCTTCCTTTTTTAGCACCTTGATTATTTCTCCGTAGAACATTTTATGGTAATCATTATTATACCATTTTTCGTCTGCAGATTTATCGATAAAGCATTCTGGTTTAAGTGTGTCTGCATAGGTTTTCTTTGCTATGATTACAAGCCTTGCTTCGCGGAAGTACACAGTCCCCTCTGAATAAACGGGAGTAAGACCCGTTTCTGCAACCTTATCTATATCCCTGCCCGACTGAGAACCACAAATTTTATGAACATCACGTTGTTCTCCCATAAAGCACAGAGCAAAGGTATCGTTTTCCTCTAAAATACCAAAGGTATGTCGAGTTGGTCTTACAGCGGCAATTACGGTATCTTTTCCCCACATTTCACCCATAAAGCCCCAGCTAGCAGTCATCATATTTTGGGTTTGCTCATTTCCCGCCGAAATAAGCATCCATTCGTCGCTTATCATAGAAATAATATTGCCGTCTATTTCTTTAGGACTAATTTCTTTAAAATTCACAAAAAACACTCCTTGATATATTGTTGGATTTATTATATAATTATACAGCAAAACTCCCAAAAATCAACCAAAGGGGCTGTTAAAATGAAAAAATTTATGGACAAGGATTTTTTGCTTTCCACAAAGACTGCAAAAAAGCTCTACCACGAGCATGCGGCTAAAATGCCTGTTATCGACTACCACTGCCACATTAACCCAAAGGAAATCTGGGAAAATCACCAGTTCCGAAATATTACCGAAGCGTGGCTTGGCGGAGACCACTACAAATGGCGTGCTATCCGTACAAACGGTGTGGCTGAAAACGACATCACAGGAGATGCCGACGATAAGGTAAAGTTCGACGCATTCGCAAAAATGCTTGAATCCGCCATTGGTAATCCTCTTTACCACTGGACTCATCTTGAATTACAGCGTTATTTCAATTATAATGGTTGCCTTTCTTCGAAAACTGCAGACGAAGTTTGGGCACTTTGTAACGAAAAGCTGGCTACTGAGGATTTCAGAGTTCGCCGACTGATTGAGCGCTCAGTCGTAACTGTGGTTTGCTCTACCGACGACCCTGCAGATTCATTGGAATACCACAAGCTTATTCGTGACGACGAAAGCTTTAACGTTCAGGTGCTTCCCGCCTGGCGTCCGGATAAGGCTATGAACATAAACGCACCCACCTTCGGTGAATACCTTAAAACCTTATCTCAGGTTTCGGGTGTTGAAATTAACGATTTCCGTAGCTTGTGCAAAGCTTTTAAAGAAAGAATGGATTTCTTCGATGAAATGGGTTGTAAGGCTTCCGACCACTCCCTTTCCTCTATGTTCTTCGAGCCTGCAACCGAGCAGGAAATCAATGATATTATAGATAAGGGCATTCGTAACGAAACCGTATCTCAACACGAAATTGAGCAATATCACACCGCACTTCTTATGTACCTCGGTAGAGAATATGCAAAACGCGGTTGGGTTATGCAGCTACATATCGGCGTAATACGCAATTCAAACACGAACAAATTCAATTCCATTGGTGCAGATGCCGGCTTCGACTGTATTGCAGCGGCTAATGACCCCCTGCCCTTGGTTAAGCTTTTGGATAATTTAGAGCAGGACGGACTGCTTCCAAAAACCATTCTTTATTCTCTCAATCCCAACGACAATGCCGCAATAGGCTCTGTAATCGGTTGCTTCCAAACCGACGATGCCGTTATGAAAATTCAGCACGGCTCTGCTTGGTGGTTCAACGATACACAGCTTGGTATGAGAGAGCATATGAAAACCCTCGCCTCACTTTCTCTGCTTGGCAACTTTATAGGTATGCTCACCGATTCCCGTAGCTTCCTTTCCTATACAAGGCACGAATACTTCCGCAGAATACTTTGCGATATTATAGGTACTTGGGTGGAAAACGGAGAATACCCTGCCGATATGGAAGTACTGGGTAAAATGGTTGAAGACATTTCTTATAACAACTGTGCAAAATATTTTGGTTTTAATGTTTAAATTGTTTATTTTTTAACAATTTTTCGTTTTAATCTTGTATTTACGACATAAAAAGTATATAATTATTCTCGTAGATTTATGAAAGGAGATTTTCCACTATGAAATATTCATCAGAAGTTCAGAATATGTGTCCCTTGGCTAAAGGCGCATATCACGGTCCTGCACCCATCCCTCAGGAAGGTAAATGGACTCAGGCAAAGGAAATTAAAGATATTTCCGGCCTTACTCACGGTATCGGCTGGTGTGCTCCCCAGCAGGGTACTTGTAAGCTCACTCTTAATGTTAAAGAAGGTATCATTGAAGAGGCATTGGTTGAAACCATCGGTTGTTCGGGTATGACCCACTCCGCCGCTATGGCATCTGAGATTCTCGTTGGTAAAACCATTCTTGAGGCTCTTAATACCGACTTGGTTTGCGATGCTATCAACACCGCAATGCGCGAGCTCTTCTTACAGATTGTTTACGGTCGTACACAAACTGCTTTCAGTGAAGACGGTCTGCCCATCGGTGCAGGTCTTGAGGATCTGGGTAAGGGTCTTCGTTCACAGGTTGGTACAACCTACGCTACAAAGGCTAAGGGTCCCCGCTACCTTGAATTGGCTGAGGGCTACATAACCAAAATTGCTGTTGATGACAATGGCGAGATTATTGGTTATAAATTCGTTCACCTGGGCAAAATGATGGAGATGATTGGCAAGGGTATGGATGCCAACGAAGCTCTTGAAAAGGCCTCAGGTCAGTATGGCCGTGTTGACGATGCTGCAAAGCTTATCGATCCAAGGCACGAATAATAAGGGGAGGTAAACAGTAATGGCATTATTTGAAGGTTATGAAAGAAGAATAGATGGCATTAACGCTGAGCTTCAGAAGCACGGCATTGCCTCTATTGAAGATGCTAAGAAAATTTGTGACGAAGCCGGTGTAGATGCTTACAATATTGTTAAAGGCATTCAGCCTATCTGCTTCGAAAACGCTTGCTGGGCTTACGTTGTAGGCTGTGCAATCGCTATTAAAGACGGCGCAAAATCCGCAGCTGAAGCTGCCGAAAAAATCGGTGTCGGTTTACAGAGTTTCTGTATCCCTGGTTCGGTTGCCGACGACCGCAAGGTTGGTCTTGGTCACGGCAATTTAGGAGCTATGTTACTTCGCGACGAAACCAAGTGCTTTGCTTTCTTGGCAGGTCACGAATCCTTTGCTGCTGCTGAAGGTGCTATCGGCTTGGCTCGTAGCGCTAACAAGGCCAGAAAAGAAGACCTTCGCGTTATTCTTAACGGTCTTGGAAAGGATGCTGCAAAGATTATTTCCAGAATCAATGGCTTTACCTATGTTCAAACTAAGTTTGATTACTACACCGGTAAGGTAGAAATCGTTGAAGAAATTAAATATTCCAACGGCGAGAGAAGCAAGGTTCGTTGCTACGGTGCCGACGATGTTCGTGAAGGCGTTGCTATTATGCACCTCGAAGGTGTTGACGTTTCTATCACCGGTAACTCCACCAACCCCACAAGATTCCAGCATCCCGTTGCAGGCACCTACAAAAAGGAATGCATCGAGCAGGGTAAGAAATACTTCTCAGTAGCATCAGGTGGCGGTACAGGTCGTACACTTCACCCCGATAATATGGCTGCAGGTCCTGCTTCCTATGGTATGACCGATACTATGGGCAGAATGCACTCCGACGCTCAGTTCGCAGGTTCCTCTTCTGTTCCCGCTCACGTTGAAATGATGGGTCTTATCGGCGCCGGTAACAACCCAATGGTTGGTATGACTGTTGCTTGTGCAGTTGCTATCGAAGAAGCATTAAAGAAATAATTAAAAATTTCAATTTTTAAGGGAGGCGTTTGCCTCCCTTTTTTATGTGCAAAGTTATTTTGATATAGAATAAACAACGAAGGCTTGGGGACACACCCCAAGCCTTAATTTATGCTATTTTTTGCTTTTAAAATACTTATTTGTAGCTTCAGACACAGTAGCGTCCGGTTTTTGCAAAAATTCTTTATATGAATTTTTATAAAACCTATCTTGTTCTTCGGTTAGCATTTCACTTTTATATTTAAGATGATCGTTAGTGTGAAAGAAATCTACATAATATTTTTTGAGTTCTTCTTTTGTGAGTTCCATGTTTTCTGCCATCATTTTGAAAAATTCATCTTGAATAAATTCATAGTTTTTGTAAAAATCTTTTGCATTCATACGTTCGGTGGAATTGTACCATAATTCTCGATAGAGTTGGCTTTCAAACATAGAAATTAAATAGAACACATCACCAAGAGTAACCTTTGTGCTTTTTATTTTATTGGCTAAATTTTTATAGAAAATTTTTGCTTGTGTCTGACCATACGCACCAGTAATATGTTTTGTAAAATCAGTTTTGTATTCTGTTTCGTTTTTTTTATTGAATATATCTGAAAATATATCATCGTACGAGTCTTTTATTAAGTTAATGGCTACCATCATTTTTATAATTTCTATTTTGTCTTCTTGTGTGTCACAATTAAATAATTTGAAAAAGCCATCTAAATCATTTTGAGCTGTTACATAATATAAGTCGTATACTCTATCCGTAGCAAATAGCATAGTAGAATTAAGGCATTGCAAGGAAGATACAAAAGAGTCGTATATAAAACTATCTTGTAGTTTTGTGGTATGTTGGGTTAAAGTATTGCCTTGTGCCACACCTTCTACATACCAAAGCCAATATAAATAATTAATCTCAATATCTTTAAATTGATAGCATACACCAAAGTTCATTTCTATCGAATCGGATTTTTTAATGGTTGCATTTTGTACCATATGATTGGCTTCGTGTGAGATTATTTGTTTAAATTCAGAATCGCTAAGATCTATACTTTCTTGAATACCCATAGCTAAATCATCTTGATTATATAGAGCATAACCAAAATCATCATAATACATAACTTTAAGATTTTTTAGACGATGGTCTAATATATTCAAATTAATATATGGGTTAACAGAAATTTGATAATTTACTGTTTCGGTGATATATTTTACAACCTTGTCAATAACATCATTAGGCATAAGGGAATAATAACTGTCTTTATTTGCCTTGTTATTTTTTTTTACAACTTTTAAAAGTGTATTGTAATCTACCTTTTTATTCGTTATTATTTCATTTGAAACGGGTGCTTGCATCTTTTTTAAACTATAATAAGCATCTAAACACTTTTCAATATCTTTATTGTTCATTTTTTCGTACTTAACGCTTATATTCGATACTGATTCATTAAAGTTTGAGACTTTACTATCGCTTAATTCTAAAGTTCTTTCTAATATTTTGTTAGAAACATTGCTGTATGATGCGACATCTTCGGTGTAATCTTGTTCAAAAGTAGTATCGATATAAGATTCATTAGAATAGGAATTGTCTAAATGTTTATCGACAAAATTTACGCTACACGCCGTCAATAAAAGAATTATTGTAAGCACAAAAGAGAGTGTTGCAACTGTTGCTTTTTTCATAAAATTATCTCCGCAAAGCATTGTCTAATCAGATAATTTTTCTTCGTTGATAAGTGCAGATTTTTTTGCATTGTATTCTTCTTCGGTGATTTCCCCTGAATCAAATTCATCTTTTAGTAGTTTTAATGTTTCCTCAAAAGTTATCTTTTTATGTTTCTTTGATGAAACGCTATCTTCAGTACGGTAGTTTGTAACTAATATTTGTAATGCAATATATAGAGACATATAACTTAATGCTGATAAAAAACCAATGAAAAAGTTGAATAATTCGGTATCGTTGCCACTAAAAAAATTGATAAAAGGTCGAATGAAATTTATTATTTCATTTGCAAAGCCAACTATAATTGCAAACGCGATAGTGCTTTTGTTTAAAAAGCCTTTAGATGCGCTTATTGTTGCTAACGAAAATGCAATAGCACAAATTACAAGTACAATAAGTCCAATTGGACCATAATTTATATTATCTATTATATGAGTTAAAATAATTATTATAAATATTAAATGTATGGTAGATTTCTTTTCTTTAGATTTAATAAAGTTCATTATGTATAGACTTGGAAGTATAAATAAAACAAAAGAAATCAGCATACTTATTATAAGTCTTATAGAAAATTCTGCATTATATGCTGCCGCAGCAAATATAGCAACAACATGTGCAGTAGCTGCGATAATTATAGAGATTAAACTAAATAATATAACTTTAGATTTATAATTGGGTTGTCGCTCTTTCAATAATGAAACAAAGCTCATAATTAACTCCTCCTTTTTTATTGTTTTTGAATGAGTTGTTCGTAGTCCTCTTGGGTGATAAGGCCTTGTGAAAGTAGATCTTTAAATTTATCCGTTTT
Source organism: Acutalibacteraceae bacterium (assembly GCA_045590875.1). Taxonomy (GTDB): domain Bacteria; phylum Bacillota; class Clostridia; order Oscillospirales; family Acutalibacteraceae; genus UMGS1532. Next base: position 8,339 of record JAZNRT010000044.1, on the reverse strand, counting down.
GTTTGAGATAGCTTCTGGGGAGTCATCAGCTAAACGAGTGTTGCGTTCTATATCACAAACTTTGTCTATTAGTTCGCCATAGCCGTATAATAACCAAACAGAAATCCAAGATAGAAATACGCCAACTACCATTACTAATAGACCAACTAACAATAGGTCTTCTTCCATTGCCATAAGCATAATACCTACGACTATCGGTATTGCGCAACCAATATAGAAGATAGTTTTTGTCAAGCCTTTGATTTTCTTTCCGATGTTTTCAAACATAAATATAACCTCCTAAAAATTAAAAAAGTGTGTGCGATCGAAGTCGCACACACCGAAAAATGCAGACTTCGATTAGCTACCACACTAAATCATTGCTCATCACACAAGAAATGCGAAAAACAGAAGTCCGCATTTTTACCAATAGATAAAAATGCCACTTCTCGCGTAATGAGCCCAATATTAAGATTTAGTGTGGTATGTTCTTATTATATCACCGCCGCAAGTAAATATCAATAGTTGTTTTGTGGTGACGTACTGCGGCTTTTTCTTTGCGATTAGCTTTTTTGATTGTTCTGCCACATAAAAAAGGCTCGGGATGACCCAAGCCTTTTGGTTTAGTTTGCAGTTCTTCAATTTTTTTCATAAGTTTTTTATAGTCGATTTTAAGCAGTCCCACGCGCTCGTCTGCGGCGCCGGTAACAACCCAATGGTTGGTATGACTGTTGCTTGTGCAGTTGCTGTTAACGAAGCGCTTAATAAATAATTCAAACAACATTTATAATGTATAAAAAAGGCTTGGAGAAAATCCAAGCCTTTTAACGTTATTTTTTTCAGTTTTCCGTTTTTATCAAATTTATAGGTTTTGCCCTTGATTTCTTTGCGCCTATAAACACATAGAACCGTCCCCTGATTATTCCGTTAGAAATAGACTTTAACTGCCGTCCCATTTCCCAGGTATAAGTATATCCGTTATAGGTCAACGGGTTGCCCGATTCATCATAGGTTATTTAAGCTGAAAAATATTTTTAAAATAAACTTTCCCTATAATCTGATATATGCAACCTACCTTCGTAGAAATTTATAGTCATTTGCACTGGTATATCAGCGCATCCTGCAACAAGTTCGCCTTGTTCATCATAAGCTTTATATGAATATTTATAATAAACTTTTATCTTTTTAAAACCAAAAGTCAAAAGCAATGGCGTTCTATTGTGTTTGTCTTTTGTGCTTATATTTGTTATATCAAAATGTTTCTTAGGATTTATTAAATTATAAATTTCTTCACTTACAACAACGTCTTTATTTAAAGATATATATTCTTTATTGTTATATATGTTGTTTAGCACATTGTTTATTTTTACACTAAAAAAAACATATACAAAAGAAAACGTTAAAAAGAGAAACAACACAATAACAATGCCTACTCTAACAAATTTTTTCATAGCACTCGCCCTTATCCTATTTTGTCTTTAATGGTTATGACATATGCAATACCGCTACTATAATTTTCAAAATAACTGGTTAATGGTTGGTCAAATTGGGATCTTGTATGCCCTGAATAATAAATTTTACCTTTTTTAATGCTTGAAATAATTGTGGCATGATTTATTTTTTTATCTTTGTCAAAATCAAAATACATCAAATCCCCTTTTTTTATTTTATGCTTTTCAATCAACGATGAAATATCACTCTTTTTCGTAATTTTAATGGTTTTGTTTGCATAAACGGAATTTTTGAAGTATTTATATTGTTTATCAGCCAGTCTCCAAGCTTCTCCTACATCCCAGTTATATTTGTATTTATAACTAATCACCCCTAAAATTCTAGTTACATCATACCCTTTTTTATCATATCTAAAACTATGCCATCCTTCTTCTTCTAATGTCATTAGGGTCATTCCTCCGGCATATAAGCATTGAGAAACGAAGTTGGCACAATCACTACTATATTTACGGTAATCTTTATTGTAAGAATCGTACCATTTTTTTGCATACTTTATTGCTTTTTCTCTATTATACTTAAACGTAAATTTTTTGATTTTTAAAAAACCTGTACTATCAGTGTAATTAATACTGTTGTTCTCACAATATGCAAAAGCGTTGACTCCAACAACAGTTCCAGAAACGCCAATAAATCTTGAATTGTCTGCGTTAAGAAACCTATAAATCTCAGGATTATAGTAACGTGACTGCAGATAATAATATCCTGTTTCGTTATCGTAATAATATCCGCGATAACGAAGACTATTTAACAAACCTATCGTATTGGCTAATGAACCCGAAACATCAGTTATATTACCCCATTCATCATAAGTGTACTGTGTTACAAGCGTTCCTGAGCTATCGAGAACACCAGTTATATCCCCTTGCATATTCTTTGTGTAGATATATGCTTGTTCTTCAGGATTTTCAAGAGTTTTATCCTTGTAGATAAAGCCAATGGGGTTACCTATTTCGTCATACCAATAATTTATAGAATAACTATCGTTATACTCCGCAAGGATTGTGTAGTTCTTTGTGATATAGTTTGTGGTAATACCATTAACGGTTTTGCTTGTTCTAATTCCACTTCCATCATAAGTATACGAATATGTGTTAGTTCCGTTAGAAATAGACTTTAGCTGACGACCCATATCCCAAGTATAAGTATATCCGTTATAGGTCAACGGGTTACCTGAAGCGTCGTAGGTTATGGGGTTGCCGTTAAAGGTTAAAAGCTTATCTTTCCATTCTTCGTTTGAAGAATAGGTATAGCTATCGGTTTTTGTGGGAGCAAATGAGGTTAAATCTTCGGCGGTGGTATAAGTATATTCTGATGAAGATAGCATATTACCACGGCTATCGTAAGAATACGAATAGGTTATGCCTGCTGCTTGGTCATTAACACGAACAAGCTGTTTTAAATCATCATAGAAATATTCGGTAGTATAAGTTCCGTCGGTAACTGATGTGATGTTGTTGTCATCATCAAATGTATAAGATAATGTGCTACTGGATGAACTTGTTGTTGACGTTTCAGAGGTTAACTTTTTGTCTTCATCATACGAGAATGTATGAGAATATTTGGTTGAGTCTCCCAACTTAACGTATGTTGATTGAGGTAAACTATCTGAATCAACTGTGTTTTCATTATACCATATATTTTCACCCAAAGAAACAGATGAAGTTGTTATAGTTGACGTTTCCTCGTCTTCGTTTGTAATGTCCTCTGTGGCAGTAGAAAAATCAAGCGATACAGAATCTATCGTTATATTTCTTTCGTCACCATCCACATCGTAGGAATACATAAGGACGGGAGAATCGGGGTCAGTAATATCATATACCTTTGCTGTGCGTTTAGTAAGAGGCTCGTCCTCTGTTTCTTCTGTAGATTCTTCCTCGGTGGTTTCTTCTGTTGTTTCGGTAGTTTCTTCCTCTACAATAGTATCCACATACTCTGTTTTTCTGTTGTTGACGTGGTCTGTTACAGAGGTTACTCTTTGGTCGGTATCATAAGTGAAAGTATATCTATTGCCGAAATCAGGGGTATAGATACTTGTTATGTTACCGTTCTCGTCGTATGTATTGTTAACAGTTGTGCCGTTTGCATAACTAACGGCTGTGGCTAAGCTTGGGTCTGCAGAGCAGTTATATTGATAACTGTTAAGTACAGTTTCGCCGACCTTGAAGCTGGTAATGTTTCCGTTAGAATCGTATAAAACCTCGTAGTTATCAAATTCTAACCTTTCAACGTCGCCCTTATTATCGTAGGTATAATAATATTCCGCGCCATCATTAGCTTGATAATATATTACCTCGCCTTTTGTGTTTTTAGTTATTGAGCTTTTAAAAACATAAGGATATTCGATAACATCCCCATCATCAAGGGTATCTTCAGCATAAACCCAATCATCACCATATCCGCCGCTGCCCGTTGTTGGATATTCAACGGATGAGCTAACCGTACTTTCTTTATAATAGTGTCTATATAATGTGGAAATGTTTGTGTTTTGATTTTCGTCAGCGGTATGAGTATAAAGAAGAGTATCGGTTGTCTTAGATGTTTTCTTTTGGTATCCTTTTGAATTATACCAATCTCCTTGACTGTTATAAGAATCTTCAATTACCTTTTTGTTTTCATTAAACGCAAATATCCTATTACCAAACAGTTCGTCTTTAGTTTTGTCACGATAGTTTTTAGTAATATCGTGGTTTATTCTTGAAAGTCTTATATATCTTTGTGAACTTTGTGTGCCGATATTTCGAAATTCTTTTTCATATATTGCCGCGTAGACTTCTATGCTGTTTTCCGTTTCATTCAGCGCTGATTCGTTCTGCTGGGTGGCATAGGCTACGGCGGTTTCGTTTGTTTCGTCGATAGCAGCATAGCTTTCGGCGGTTGAGCTTTCGGAATTTACAGTCACTTTTTTGAGCAACAGTAAGTCCATACCGCTGAGGTCAGATTCAATGGTATCAACCTCTGAATCAAGGAGAATTGCGGAGGTTTCCTCTTGATACTCAAAGGCTACGCTGTTTTCCGAGGCGTCGGTGGTGGTAATGGTTACACCGTTTTCCTCGTCGGTTTCTGTGGAAATTTCGGGCTCGGAGTCCTTTTCACCCTCATATACTGATACCAGTTGACCATCTGTTATAGTAAAGGTATGTATTGCTTCGGTTTCTGTGGTGGTTGTGGTGTTGCCTTCCTCGTCGGTTTCCTCTATGTCCGACGACATATCAAGGTTGATTTCCTCGGTGGTATCATCTATCGCAGTACGGACAAAGTTGAGGGTATAATCCTCGCCCGAATAGGTGGAGATGAGGTTATCTTCGTTATATGAAACAGAAGAAAGGACTGTGCCGTTTTTATCCTCAGATTTAATAAATCTACCGTCGCAATTGAAATAGTCGCGGTTGCCGTATCTATCGGTACCTATAAAGCCCTGCAGAGTACCTTCGGTGTCTTCTTCGCTCTCAAAGGTTATATTCTTTTCTATGGTATAATCATAGGGGAAGCCACAGAGCTTATAGGTGGTTTCTTCGTCCTCGTTTTCGGGTGCTACTGCACCAATACGGTATGCCTTGCCCTCGCCGTTGTGGAAATAGGCTGTGGAGGAGTTGATATACTCAATTTGGGGAATATCCAAACTCCAGCCGATACCAAAACCATAGACCGAGTTCATAAAGTTAGTGCCATCGGTTTCAGTTAAGAAGGTTTCAGAGCCTTCGGCAACTGCGGAATCATAGGGAGCGTTGCCCAAATCGTTTGTATTGTGCCAAAAATTCAGGTCAAGAGAGGCCGTGGCATCGCCAACAGAGCCGGAGAGAGAATAGGTATAATCCACCTCGCCCGATTCGTTGTAGGTGAAAATCTCGGCGGTGTTGGTTTCGAAATTGCCGTCTTCATATTTGTTGAATACATCCTCAGAAAAAGCCGTAGAGGTTAATTGATCGTCAATTAGCCAAATATGAGTGGTGTTGTAGTTTTGAGTTGCCTCTGCCGCCGCTGTGAAGTTACCGGCAAAAATGGCAAAGGTAAGCAAGAAAGCTATTGCTTGCAAATATCTTTTTGTTCTTCCTTTAAGCATTCTTCACCCCTCCTTATTTCTCTGTGTAGGCGTTGATTGTCAAGGTATAGCTACCAACGGTGTTTGAGGTAACCTTGATGTAACACGGGTTGAGGGAGGACTTAACCTTTAACCAATCTTCTTCTGTATCCGAAGAAGCAAGAACATTACCATCCTCGTCTTCAATGGAAACTGTGACATTATCAGGCACTTGAACCTCTGTCATAATTAGGTTTTCTTCATCTACTTTGAAATAGTCAATGTCACTCGCATAAGAAATGTAGTGACCTTCAATATCTACTTTTGATTTTTTGCCGTATGTATTGTCTGTTACTATGTTTCCAAATTCAACAGAAGTTGCACCATCGACAGTGCTGTCGGTAGCATCGCAGTCATCCACAACAAGAATAGTAATTGATTTGGTGTTGTTGTCTTCGTTTGCTTCGGCAACGTCATTTTTGGAATCTGCAGTTGCAGTTATGGTGTAAGTACCTGCGGCTTCGGGAGTCCAAGAGAAACTGTTATCTTCAGTGTCGTTTGCAAGAATCTCATTAATTTCAAAGGTTTCCTCGCTACCATTGGATATAACAATTTTTAAGGTAGATGCACTTGCTAGTGAATTAATATTTTTGACAATCGCAGACACATCGAGAGATTGACCAACCACGCCATCTAAGCAATTTAAACTATCAACCGTTAAATCAGGTTTATCCAAGATGGTTCCCGCGTCAATCAAATACCATTCCTGATGGTTAAGACCGCTATATACCGCGGTTACTACATTGATATTCTCAGACGCCGATGCGGCGTTTAGTTGAACACAACGAGTAAGGTATTTTTTAGGTATAAGTCGATAGCCGTATTTACTCTTGACAATTCTGAATAACTGATATTCGCTACCTGCATTGGCTTCGGCGGTTCCGTCTGACCCCAAAACAACTCCTGAAGTTTTTTTGTAGAGTTGGTAACAGCAATTAGCAGAGTATTCCCTGTCATATGACAATTCATTTATTGTGAGGCAACTTTTGAGGAATATAGTCTTATGCAAACAAAAGAATAGTTATCATCGATTGTATAAACATATAAATGTGCATACGTTTTTATAAGTCGCGTTACTTCAAAAATTCCTTTCCTCCCCTTTTTTTCTGTGCGATAAAGAAATTGATATTCCTCGTCGCAAAGAGATAAATCTTTTGAAAACTCATCCGAACTTATATTTTCTTTTATTATTTCCTCATACATTTCATAATCCATATATGTCGTTTTGGGTTTTGATTCTAGTAATTTTTCAAGCTTGTTATTTTCTATTTTTATTTCTATCGCATAACAATTATCATTTTCAGAAGTGCTTTCAAACAATAAAATTTCGTTGTTTTCTAAAAAATTCGTATCTAAAAGATTGTTAACTTCTTTTTTGTTGGATTGGCTTGAACAAGAACACATGAAAACTCCTATTATACCTAATAAAAACAAAGCAATTGTTTTAACTGGTTTAAACATACTACCTGACCCCCAATATATACGCTGTATTAAAAATCCAGTATTTTGTATTTCTTTCGTAAAATTTACCGTTCTTCTTACTATATAAGTAGTCCAACATATTAGGTATGTACATAGTCATTATCTTGGTTTGAGTGCAATATATTTTATTTTTTTTCGGCTGATAATTATAAACAAACCATCCCATGTTCTTTTTTCTTTTTCCTTTGTTGGTTTTTTCAATTCTTTTCCACGCATCATCATTTAATGAATCATAACGATAACTATATAAATTTTTAAACATAAAATAGTCATAATAACGAGGTTGTACCGTACCGTCACTACCAACAACATAACCGGATATTTTCTTGGCAAATTTTTCGCAAACATTAGACCATTGCGCAGATTGATGTGCACTATTGCATCCCAATATAATAAGAGAATTTATATCTTTAAATTTAAGTTTACTGATACTGCTAGATTTAACTGGGCCTATTGTTTTTTCAGTTCCGTGATAATTTAAAATTACTAAGTCAATATCTTTTAAAGCGTTCCATTTCTTTGAAAAATCATTCCATTTTTCTATGATGTAAAGCTTACCTTCATTAACATTATACATTTTTTTCAATTCTTTGGAAATCATATTGCATTCATCTTCAAACTCTGTAGTCGTGAATATAGCAAAAGATAATTTTTCAGTTTTAGGTTTATTACCAGTTGGGTCTGATGTGTTTATGCAGTTATTATGGCAATACTTATATAGATTTAATTCTCCTTGTACAATATCATCTGTGCTTATAAATCTACACCAATCAGGAGTATAATATCTCGATTGTAAATAATAATATTGTGTTTCACTATCGTAATAATATCCACGATAGCGCAGTCCGTTTAGGACGCCTATTGTTGTAGAATGCTCACCTGAAATATTAGTAATGTTACCCCATGCGTCGTAGGTGTACTGTGTTACAAGTGTTCCTGTGCTGTCAAGAATACCAGTTATGTCGCCCTGAATATTTTTTGTGTAGATATACACTTGTTCTTGATTGTTTTCGGCGGGGTTGTCCTTATAGATAAAGCCTAACGGATTACCAATTTCGTCATACCAATAATTTATAGAATAACTATCGTTATACTCCGCAAGAATTGTGCCGTTGTTGGTTATATAATTAGTAGTGACACCATTAATAGTTTTACTTGCTCTTATACCATTATCGTCATAGGTGTAACTATAAGTATTTGTACCATTGGTAATTTCGGCTAACTGTCTTCCATTTGCCCAAGTATAGGTATAATCATTATATGAAGTTAGGTTACCGCCCTCGTCATA
>JAZNRT010000043.1:0-30424 GCA_045590875.1 Acutalibacteraceae bacterium | reverse complement strand
GCAATTACCTTCGATTCATCAGCAATAAAAGCAATAACGAAAGCAGGCTTCGACGAAATTTACGGAGCAAGACCGTTAAGACGAGCAATTCAAAACAAAATTGAGGATAGATTAAGCGAGCTCATACTTGATGGTACAATTAAAGCAGGAATGAGAGTTATTTGCGGTTTTGAAAAGGGCGAATTCAAATTTATAAATGAATAGAATAAAATACGGTTCAACACTTTTGTGTGTTGAGCCGTATTTCGATTTTTCCTCTTTATTTTAATATAAAAGTTTGTTATACTGAATGTGAGGTGTTTTAGATGAAATTCCTACATATTTCAGATTTACATATAGGCAAGCGTGTTAACGAATTTTCAATGCTCTATGACCAATGCTGTATTTTAGAGCAGATTATATCTATTGCTGAGAAAGCAGAAATTGAAGCCGTTCTTATAGCAGGGGATATTTATGACAAGCCCGTTCCCTCTGCCGAAGCGGTTGAGCTGTTTGATTGGTTTATTACCCAGTTGAATTCAAGGGGATGGAAGGTGTTCTGCATCAGCGGTAACCACGATTCTCCTGAAAGAATAGCCTTTGGTTCGGGCATATTAAGCGGTGGCGGTGTATATATGTCACCTCTTTATAACGGTACACTTTCTAAGGTAACAATAAATGGGGACACCCCCCCTATTAACATTTATTTAATGCCTTATCTGCGCCCGTCGGCTGCTAGAAAACATTTCCCCGACTGCGAAATCAACACATATACCGATGCCGTAAAAGTAGTTGTAGATTCATTAAATTTAAACACCGCTGAAATCAATATACTTGTTGCCCATCAGTTTGTTACAGGTGCTGTTATGTCTGAATCGGAGGAGTTATCTGTAGGCGGTCTTGATAATGTAGATTCATACGTATTCGATAGTTTCGATTATGTTGCTCTTGGTCATATACACAGAGCTCAGAAAATAGGCAGAGAAACGGTTCGTTATTGCGGCACCCCTCTAAAATATTCCTTTTCAGAAGCACAAAATAAAAAATCTGTTACAATAGTTTCAGTCAATGGTAAAAATAATATTGAAATAGATGAGGTAGAGCTAAATCCAATTCGCGATATGCGAGAGCTTAAAGGTAGCTATATGGAGTTAACCTCATTGGATAATTATAAGAACACAAACACCGACGATTACTTGCATATAATTTTAACCGATAGTGAGGATGTGCAGGATGCCGTATCCCGTCTGCGTATAATTTATCCTAATATTATGAAGCTTTCCTATGGTAATCGCGCAGTTTTGCAGGAATGTGATATATCCGAAGTTGGAACTGAGAATAAAACACCGAAGGAAATTTTCACAGAACTATATGAAATGCAGTATGGATGTGAAATGACTGAAGAGCAAATAAAACTACTTGATAAAACCATAAAATCAGTTTGGGAGGAGCAACAATGAAGCCTATAAATCTTGATATTTGCGGCTTCGGACCCTTTGCCGAAAGTATAAAAATTGATTTCTCAAAGCTTGGCAGCACAGGACTTTATCTGATTACAGGTGATACAGGTGCGGGAAAAACCACAATTTTCGATGCAATAACCTTTTCACTTTTCGGCGAAGCAAGCGGAGAAGCAAAAGATGATTCGATGCTTCGATGCAAATTTTCCGCAGAAGATATTCCTACATATGTGGAGATGGAGTTTAGCTATCACTCTAATCATTATAAAATTAAAAGAAGCCCAAGGTATTTTCGTCCTTCTAAAAGGAAAAACGGTGAATTGGTTGAACAAAAAGCAAATGCTGTTTTTACCACGCCAAGTAAGGTTTATGAGGGTGTGGCGGAGTGTAATGCTGCAATTGAAAGCCTTATAGGGCTAAATAAAGATCAATTCTGCCAAATTGCAATGATAGCTCAGGGCGATTTCCTCAAACTACTATTTGCTTCTACCAAGGAGAGAATGGAAATTTTTCGCAAGCTTTTTAAAACAGATAAGTTCAAAGCGCTTGCCGAGAGATTGTCATTAGTTAGTAGAGAAGCCAAGAATGATTATGAACGCGTAAAAATTGAGCTTGCAGAATGCTTAAGCACCGTTATACCACCTGTTGATAGCCTTAGTAAAAATGATTTTGAAGAGGTTTTAACTAAAGGCATTGTGGATATTAAACAACCTGAAGAACTTATTAGCGGTTTTATAAAGGAAGATGAAATATCCCTAAAGAAAAATAGAGAAAAAGAAGAAACAATTGCTAAAGAAATCGAGAAGAACAGTAATTTACAAACTGCTGCCAAAGGATATTTTATTACCCTTTCTCAGATTAACCGACTAACAGAAGAATTAAAAAATGCTCAGACTACGCTTGCAAAAATAAGTGAAGAAGTTGATACATTACCTAATAGAGAAAATGAACTTACAAGGCTTATAGCGAACAAAGCAAAATTAGAGGCATTGCGTCCTAAATACGAACAATTCGATTCTCTAAAAATTAAGTTAGAAGAAGCTCTTAATAAATTAGCTAATTTCGAAAAAACACTTAATGAGCATAATGATATTCTTGAAAAAAACACATCACTTATAAAAGAGCTTAAGGAAAAACAAAGTGATTCTGCTAAATTAAAAGAACAGCTTCACGAATTGCAATTAAGTGCCCATCAACTCACAGTTCGTATAGATGCTTCAAAGTCACTTAGCTGTGATTTCGAGAAATATGTTGGTTTGTCTTCTGATTATAAGCAAATTCTTTTAGACTACGAAAGAACTTACAACGAATATCAAGAGGCGAATACTTTATATCAGCAGCTTAATAAAATTTATTTAGATGAGCAAGCAGGTGTTTTGGCACAGGGACTAAAAAAGGGTGTGCCTTGTCCGGTTTGTGGTTCTGAAGAACATCCTCATCCCGCCATGCTTTCAGGTAACGCTCCCGATAAAGAAGAACTCAAGAAAAAGCAAAACGAATGTAAAATTCTGTTGGATGCTGCCACCACGAAAGCTGAAAAAGCACATTCTATTAAGGGAGAATGTGACACACTATATGCGGGTATATTGAAAAGCGCAAAGGAAATTTTGCCTAATTTTGACGAAGAAAGCATAGCTGAAAAGATATCTTCAGAATTAAACGAAGTCCATAATAAGATTACTTCTTTATCAGATGAAATAAACGAAATAAAGGAGTTAATTATATTTGCGCAAAATGCGGAATCAAGATTAAATCAAGCAGAGCTAGAACAAAATGAAATTAAAGGTAAAATTTCAAATATAAACAACTCCATAAGCTATGAGTCTGCAAATAAGGAAAACCTGCTTAAACAAATGAATGAATTAAAAAATGAGCTGGAATTTCAAAGCGCCGAGGCGCTTGAAAGGGGAATAAAAGAACTAAGCTTGCGGATTGATAATGAAAACAGCAATATCAAGAATATTAAGGATGAATATGCACAGGCTGAAAAACAGGTAACCTCCTTAAAAAGCAGTATAACAGAGCTAAATAAAGGTATTATTGAGGGTGAATATAAATCGGATGATTACTATGTAAAGATACATAGTGAATTAAACGATAGAAGGTCCGTTATCAATAATTTGATTTTACAGATAAATCATAGGCTCGAAACAAACAAAACTGCACTTAATAAACTAAATATATTAGATGAAAAATCACTTTCAATACAGAAGAAGTATTCTGTAATAAAGTCTTTAAGTGACACTGCTAACGGCAATGTTTCGGGCAGAGAAAAGCTTAGTCTTGAAACATTTGCACAGATTGCATATTTTGAACGCATACTTCGTCGTGCCAATCTGCGCCTTTTGTCAATGACGGGGGGAAGATATGAATTGACCCGTAATATTGATGCAAAAGACTACAAGCATCAAAGTGGCTTAGAGCTGAATGTTATAGACCATTATAAAAACGGTACCGTAAGAAGTGTTAAATCATTGTCAGGCGGTGAAAGCTTTAAAGCATCTTTGGCGTTGGCATTGGGTCTTGCAGATGAGGTTCAGTCAAGTGCTGGCGGAATTAAGTTGGATACAATGTTTATTGACGAAGGCTTTGGTTCCCTTGATGAGAATTCCCTTGAATCTGCAATATCTACCCTGAAAAAGCTAGGCGACAGCAATAAACTTATTGGTATTATTTCCCACGTTTCATCTCTAAAAACCGCAATAGACCGCCAAATTCTTGTTAGTTATAATGAAAACGGCAGCGTGATTAGTATAGATGTTTAAATAATGGGGTAGAAATTTTTAAGTATATATGTTACAATGTAAAAAGCAAACCGAAGAATATTAGATGAGGTAAATATTTATGAAAATCATCAAGTCAATAGGAACATTCCTGCTTTTAATGTGTGTTTGTTTATCTACTGCGGTAGTCACAGCCTCTGCCGACAGCCCTAAGGCAATCACAAATTTGCAGGAGCTACGCAATATAGAAAACGACCCCGACGGTAATTATTACCTTGCAAACGACATTATTGTCAGTGAGTCAGACGGTGAATTTTCCACATTGTTTGGCGAGGTAGATCACTTTAATGGTGTGCTCGACGGCAGAGGACATTCTATTGTTGGCATAAATATAACTGCTGTAAAATCAGAATCAGGCTCCTCTTCATTTGCCGGTATTGTGGCATACAATTCAGGAACCATTAAAAATCTGAACATTGAAAATGCCGTTATCTTGAATGCCGATACTAATTATGCTTTCACAGGAATTATTGCGGGCATCAATTCGGGTTTGATAGAAAATTGCTATGTTTCAGGAAGCAGTACTAATAATAATATTGAGGCTACTGCATACACAGGTGGCATTTGTGGAGAAATGCGCAAAGGCGAAATCAATAAATGCGTTTCATATGCGACTATCTACAGCAATGGCGGTGAGCAATACACAGGCGGCATAGCGGGATATTGCGAAAAAGGTATAATAAAGCAGTGCGCCTCATATGGCTCTGTGTTTGCAAACGGAGTTGATATGTCTATGGATGCCTATGGCGGAGGCATTGTCGGTATTTCAAGAAAAGACACAGTGGTTAAAGATTGTCTTTTCGGCGGCGGTGTTATAGTTGAGAAAACAGCCAATTCGTATCTTGGCGGTGTTTCAGGGCTTACATATGGTGAAGTGGATGGATTTATTTCCTATGGAACTTTAACCCCTTCTGAAATTTTTTCGCATATTTACATAGGCGGTGCGGTAGGTATGGATAGCAATGCCACCGTAAAAAATGCATACCATCTCGAAGGCACAATAAATGAGGATATAACCGGTAAAAAAAGCGAGGAATTGACAGCCGAAGAGTTTAAAAACGCATCAAGCTTTGGTGGCATTGACTTTGGTTCTGTTTGGGGTATTTCTGACGGCAAGGTTATACTTAAAGGAATGCCGAAACCCGGCCCGCGCGATGTTTTATCAAAACTTACAGGAATTAAAATTGTAAATTTGCCTAAAAAGCTTGATTATGTTCAGGGCTACCCGGCGCTGGATTTAACTGGTCTTAAAGTGTCTGCAATTTATACCGATAAAACTGTGGAGCTTAAACAAAACGAATACACAGTGGGCGGTTATAACTATGTAATTGACGGCAAACAAACAATTACAATCTCCTACTTGGGCTTTACAACCTCATTCGATATAAATGTTAAAGAGACCGATGCGCTTGTTATTCTGCCCTCAAGCGGTACCGAAGGTTCTTATCAGGAGGGTAATTCAACCGGAAAAGAAACTAATAAAAAACCTGTAGTTTCCAACACCGAAAAAGACAATGTCGATTCAAGTACATCCGATAAAAACAACACCGTCTCAAATTCTTCTCAGGTATCTTCCGGTTCGGTTGTTATTGGTGGTAATGTTATAAAGGATACTTTAGAGGATAATAGCGCAGTGTCTGATTCAAGTAATTCTTCTAAAACAGAAGTTAATGAAAGTGATATTGTCAACACGGTGGGGGGGAATAATCAACAAGATGGTTTAACATCCAACAACAAAAATCCCCTTGATGGTGATGATAAGGGTTCTAATCCTGTCATAACGATAGTCTTGATCGTATTATTGCTTGCTGTAATAGCGGCTGCCATAATTTGGTTAATTCTTAAATTCAAGAGTAAAAACTTCCAAAACGAAGTGAGTAATGATGAATTAAAAGAAGCAGAATTCGACGAAAATGATGTATACAACAAATAGTTAAACTCAAAACAGCCCGAAAAACAATAAGTTTCGGGCTGTTTTTCTGTATATTTTAAAGAAAATACTACAAAATCATTGAAAAATTCGGTATAATGTTATACAATAACAATGTATAAATGTATATTTTAAAAAGTAGGTGCGTTATGAACAGAAGGGAAGAACGTGAGCAGGCATTTATTCTGATTTTCGAAAAGAGCTTCAGGCCTGATTCTGTTGAAGAAATATTAGAAGATGCACTAAATGCAGAGAACTATAAACACAGCGAATATTCCGAAAAATGTTTTTTCGGTGTTTATGATAAATTAGAAGAAATAGATGAAACAATAAAAAACAATCTCAAGGGTTGGACTTTAAGCCGTGTTTCTAAGGTTGTGTTAAGCATAATGCGGCTTGCGGTATATGAAATAAAGTATGAGGAGTCAGTTCCGGTTGGTGCTTCTATCAATGAAGCTGTAGAGCTTTGTAAAAAGTATGCAACAGCGGAGGATTCTTCATATGTAAACGGTGTTCTTGGCTCTATTGCGAGGGCGGAGTAAATGTCTGCCATTTTAGGTATAGATACCAGTAACTACACCACATCTGCCGCAATCTACGATGTTGAGAATAACGAGGTTATAAATTTCGGAAAGCTTTTAGCTGTGAAGAGTGGCGAAAAAGGACTACGCCAAAGTGACGCTGTTTTTCAGCATACCAAAGCTTTGCCAGAAATATTAGAAAAAGCGCTAGAAGGCTATGGTGGTAAAATATCTGCTGTTGGGGTTTCGGTATCTCCGCGAGATGTTGAGGGGAGCTATATGCCTTGCTTTCTTTCGGGAATATCGGTGGCTTCGGCAATTGCGTATGCCTTAGGATGTCCACTTTATAGCTTTTCGCACCAACAGGGTCATATTATGGCGGCTTTATATTCAAATAGTGCCTTTTCTCTTGCTCGCGATAAGTTTTATGCCTTTCATGTTTCAGGCGGTACAACCGAGCTTCTTTTGGTATCACCTTGTGAAGAAAAAATCATAAACTGTCAATTAGTTGCCGAAACTATGGATTTAAATGCCGGTCAAGTGGTAGATAGGGTTGGCATAATGCTTGGTTTAGATTTTCCGGCGGGAAAAGCTCTGGATGCGTTAGCGCTAAGCGGAGAGTTAACAAAGAAAATCAAGATAACCTTAAAGGAAGGAAATTGCTGTCTTTCGGGTGTGGAAAACATCTGCAGGCAGATGTTTGAAAAAGGGGAAGAACCGAAAAATATTGCACGTTACGCGACAGAATATATTATGGAATCAATAAAATCGGTTACTCGCGAGGCATTCTTAAAATACGGGGAGTACCCTGTGGTATACGCAGGCGGAGTTATGTCTAATTCTCTAATTTCGAATGAAATTCCAAAAGAGATTAACTGTATTTTTGCGAAGCCTGAGTATTCCCGTGACAATGCAGCCGGAATTGCGGTGCTTGCCGCTATAAAAGAGGGGCATATTGCTATATGAATTTTCAAGTATTAACCGTTTCACAGCTAAATACTTATATTAAATCGGTTATCGACGGAGATATTAAGCTTAATAACATTTTTATTGAGGGTGAAATATCAAATTTTAAAAATCATTTTGCCAGCGGACATCTGTATTTTTCTTTAAAGGATGAGGAAGCTGTTATAAAATGCGTTATGTTCAGCAGTAAAGCTATGAGACTTAAATTTGTGCCAGAAAATTCAATGCATGTTATCTGTTTTGGCAAAATTTCGGTATATCCCCGCGATGGACAGTATCAGCTTTATGCTGAGGATATGCAACCTACGGGAATAGGTGCTCTGGCTTTAGCATATGAACAACTAAAAAAGAAGCTAGAAGCAGAGGGCCTTTTTAATCTTGAAACTAAAAGACAAATTCCAAAAAATCCAAATAAAATTGCAGTTCTTACATCGGAAACAGGCGCAGCGATTAGTGATATTCTTTCAATTACCGAAAGAAGAAACGCAGGTGTTGAAATAATTTTATGCCCTGTAACTGTTCAGGGTGACGGCGCGCCCGCATCAATTATAAAAATGCTTGATACGGTGTATTCACTTGATGGTATCGATACTATAATTTTAGGTCGCGGTGGCGGTTCATATGAAGATTTATATTGTTTTAATGACGAAGCACTTGTGCGCAAAATATACGAATCTCCAATTCCTGTAATCTCTGCAGTCGGCCACGAAACAGATTTTACACTTTGTGATTTTGTTGCTGATATGCGGGCACCAACCCCCTCGGCTGCTGCTGAAATCGCTGTTCCCGATAGGGGAGAAATACTAGAAAAAATAAAGTATATAAAGCAGAAGTTAAATTATTTTGTAAATAGCATTCTAAATACGGAATTTGAAAGATTAGACAGATGTGTTTCAAATATTAGTTCCAAAACCCCTGAAAAACTTATTGAAATAAAAAAAGACCAATTGTTATCAGTTATTATACGGTTGAGATTAGCCGCAAATAATTCTTATTCAAACTTTAATAACAAGGCTTCCGGTATATTTAGCAAGCTAGAAGCGCTGAATCCCTTAAAAATTATGGCTCGCGGTTATTCTACGGTTAGCGTTGACGGAGAAATAATTTCAAATTCTGAAAATCTTAAAATAGGAGACAGCGTGGATATTCGTCTGTATAAGGGAAGTGCTAAGTGCACCGTTACAAATCTTGAAGGAGAAAATTCAAATGAGTAATTTAACATATGAATCCGCAATAAAGCGATTGGAAGAAATTGTATCATTGCTAGAAAATGGTAACTGTGATTTAAATTCTACCGTTGAATTATACGATGAAGGCTTAAAACTTGCCGCGTTTTGTAATGATGCGCTTAAAACTGCTAAGCAAAAAATAACAACAATTGAAGAATATATAAAGGAACAAAGCGATAATGAAAAGTGATATTATTTCCCGCTATAAACCGCTTATAGATAGTGCATTGAAAGAAAAGCTGAGCTTTAAAAGCGAATTGTATAATTCGGTAATTGATGCTATGAATTACAGCGTTTCAATTGGCGGCAAGCGCATTCGCCCATGTTTAACTATGGAGTTTTCTCACATATGTGGCGGTAGTTCAGCCTCTGCCCTTAATATGGCCTGCGCTTTAGAAATGATTCACACCTATTCGCTTATTCACGACGATTTGCCTTGTATGGATAATGATGATATGAGAAGAGGTATGCCGTCAAGCCATATAAAGTTCGGTGAAGCAACCGCCTTGCTTGCAGGGGACGCACTTCTAACTCAAGCATTTTACACTGCCGCCTCTACTAAATATGCCGCCCCTGTGAATATTAACAGATGTATTTCTATCTTATCTCAATGTGCCGGTGTGAACGGTATGATTGGTGGTCAGGTTATAGATTTGGAAAGTGAAAATAAAAGGGTATCCTATGAGATTTTGGAAACCATGTGCGAACTAAAAACCTCAAGACTGTTACAAGCCGCCTGCACTTTAGGATGCGTTGTTTCGGATGCAGATGAAAAATATATTGAAGCAGCAAAGGAATATGCAAGGTATTTAGGTCTTGCTTTCCAAATAGTAGATGATATCCTTGATATAGTGGGAGATAATAAAAAATTAGGCAAGCCCACAGGCAGTGATAGCGATAATAACAAATCTACCTTTGTTTCACTGCTAGGCTTGGAAAAGGCAAAGCAAACAGCGGAAGAATATACTAAAAAGGCTATTTCAGCACTTGAACCCTTCGGTAATAGCGCTCAAGAATTAAGGCTATTAGCCGAGGATTTATGCTACCGAGAATTTTAATTCGAAAGGACCAATTTTATTGTCTTATAAATATTTAGGTGAAATAAATTCGCCTCAGGAATTAAAAACATTAAATTTTAAAGAACTTAATACATTGTGCTCTGAAATACGGGAAGAAATTATGAACACCGTTTCTTTGAACGGCGGTCATCTTGCGTCGAATTTAGGAGTCGTGGAACTAACTGTGGCACTTCATAAAGCTTTCGATTCGCCCAATGATTCCATAATTTTCGACGTAGGTCATCAATGCTATACCCATAAGCTAATTACGGGTAGATATAGTGAATTTTCTACACTTCGTAAAAAAGGTGGTATTTCGGGTTTTCAGAGACCAGATGAAAGTGAACACGACCCTGTAGTTACAGGTCATAGTAGCACATCTATTTCAACAGCCTGCGGTATTGCGTATGCCAATAAACTAAGCGGTAACGGTAATTTTACCGTTGCTGTAATAGGTGATGGTGCACTTACAGGCGGAATGTCTTTTGAGGGCCTTAATAATGCAGTTGGCAATAGTGATGGTTTGATAATTGTAATAAACGACAATAAAATGTCTATTTCAAAAAATGTCGGTGCCTTGGCGCGTTCTCTTAATAAAGTCAGAACAAACCCCGCCTACTACAACCTAAAATCCGTTGTTGAAAAAACTGTTTCCAGAATTCCCTTTGTTGGCACACCTCTTAGAAATAGCATATATAATTCCAAACTTATGCTAAAAAATGTTATTTATCATAGCAATGTTTTTGAAAGCTTAGGATTTAAGTACTTAGGTCCTGTAGATGGACACAATATTTCTAAACTTACTCAGGTATTCAAAATTGCAAAGCAAACTAAAAAGCCTGTTGTTATTCACACCCTCACTATTAAAGGCAAGGGCTATAAATATGCCGAGGCAAGCCCTAAGAACTATCACGGCGTTGCTCCTTTTGATGTTGAAATTGGAGTTGAGGAAAGCGGTAGCAGTAATTTTTCAAATGAGTTTGGCAAAGCTCTTTGTGAATTAGCCTATAAAGATAGCAGTATTTGTGCCATTACCGCCGCTATGACCGAGGGAACAGGGCTTATGGAGTTTTGTAAAAAATTTCCAACTAGGTTTTTCGATGTTGGTATTTCTGAGCAGCACGCAGTTGGATTTGCAGCAGGCTTAGCAAAAAAAGGACTTAAGCCATTCTTCGCAGTTTATTCTTCATTTTTACAACGTGCCTTTGATCAGATAATGCACGATACGGCAGTTGCGTCTCTGCCTGTCACTATATGCGTAGATAGGGCGGGACTTGTAGGAAACGACGGTGAAACGCATCAAGGCGTGTTTGATGTTTCTATATTGTCTCCACTTCCAAATGTAAAAATATTTTCTCCGTCTAGCTACAATGAGCTTAGATCTTTGTTGGTACGTGCTGCGGCAAGAACTAAGGATGTTTGGGTAATCAGATACCCAAGGGGTTCTGAGTTGTCATCAGATTTGCAGGTAAACACAGATGGGGATTACACTATTACTTCAAATAAATCCGACACCTGTGTCATATCATACGGAATCACATACTCACATTGTCATTCAGTTCTTATAAACAGTGGTGTTGATTTAATCAAGTTAAATCTCATAAATTCAATTGATGAAGCTTTAATTCAAAAATTATCAACTTATAAGAGAGTATTTATATTTGAAGAAACATCAGCACGCGGTGGTGTAGGTGAATTCCTTGCTACCAAACTGTTGGAGAATGGTTTTAGCGGAAAATTCCGCCAAATTGCTGTTGCCAATGAGTTTGTGAAACAGGCAACTCAATCAGAGCAAAGAGAAGTTTATGAATTAAACGAAGAGTCTATAATTCGTATAGTAACAGAAGGTTAAGGTGATTAAAATCGGCGAGAAGTTGAGGTTGGATACTGCTGTTTTCGAGCAGGGATTTGCAGAAAGCCGAGAAAAGGCCAAAGCGCTTATAATGTCGGGCGTGGTTTTTGTTAACAATCAAAAAGCCGATAAAGCAGGCATTGTATTAAAGCCTGACGATGTTTTAGAGGTTAGAGGAAACCCATTAAAATATGTAAGTCGAGGCGGATTGAAGCTTGAAAAAGCTATGAGCAGCTTTAATTTAAAATTAGACAATTTTATATGCGCTGATATTGGTGCTTCAACAGGCGGATTTACCGATTGTATGCTGCAAAATGGCGCTAAAAAAGTTTATTCAATTGATGTAGGCTATGGTCAGCTCGCGTGGAAACTAAGAAATGACGAGCGCGTTATAAATATGGAACGTACCAATTTCAGATATGTAACCAAAGCTGAGATACCCGATGAATTAGATTTTGCTTCGGTGGACGTTTCCTTTATCTCGCTGGATAAAATTCTGCCTGTTTTGAGGGTGCTTCTTAAAGACGGCGGCAAGGCGGTATGTCTAATAAAGCCGCAATTTGAAGCGGGTAAAGAAAAGGTTGGTAAAAAGGGTGTAGTACGGGATATTTCCGTACATCGCGAGGTAGTGGAAAGGGTTACTGGTTTTATGCTGGAAATTGGCTTTTCGGTTCTAGCTATTGAATTTTCTCCCATTAAGGGACCGGAAGGTAATATAGAGTATCTTGCGTTTATTGAGAAGAGTGAAGCACCATTATATGAAGCGTCGGTTACAGCCGAAGAAATTGTTTCACTTTCCCATACCGCATTATCTTGATTTTATGGTGAACAGTTATGAAGATTTCGTTAATTATCAATTTTGAAAAACAAAATTCAAAAAGCATCTCCCTTAAAATAATAAAGCTTCTAAGGGAGAAGAATGTTGACGTATGTACAACTGCCGAAACAGCGGCGATGTTAAGAATTGATGGTTTGGAAATAGCAGACAATATTTTTTACTGCTGTGATATGGTGTTGGTTATCGGCGGAGACGGTACAATAATACATACTTCAAAAAAAGCAGCAGAATATGATAAACCTATCCTTGGCATAAATTCAGGGAGAATCGGTTATCTTGCAACATTAGACCAATCTGAATTACATAAAATAACAGAGATAATAGACGGCGAATATACCATTGATAAGCGAATAATGCTGGATGTTTCTGTATTGTCAAAGGATAGTGAGTCAAGGTATACCGCATTTAACGATGCAGTGGTTTGCAAGGGCGCTATATCACGTA
The DNA here is from genome assembly GCA_045590875.1 of Acutalibacteraceae bacterium. Classification (GTDB taxonomy): domain Bacteria; phylum Bacillota; class Clostridia; order Oscillospirales; family Acutalibacteraceae; genus UMGS1532. The sequence continues at coordinate 17,364 of JAZNRT010000043.1, read as the reverse complement.
TGATAGATATAGATATATCTTTAGACAGTCATCAGCTTCGCTACAGAGCCGACGGACTGATTATATCAACCCCAACAGGCTCAAGTGCATATTCACTATCGGCGGGTGGGCCACTTCTTGACGCACGACTTGATACCGTGTTGCTTACACCGATTTGTCCATATGCATACACCAATAAATCAATGGTAATACCATCGTACACTGATATTTCTATCAAGGTGGATACCGATAGTAGCAAAGATGCCTTTTTGACTGTCGACGGTGAGGTGGCAGTGAAAATAGCAAAGAACGATGAAATTAAAATTTCTAAATCTAAAACCACAGTTAATCTGATACGTGTTAGTTCTGAATCAATTTATAATAGATTTGAGAACAAATAGGGTAGGGGGTAAATCAATGAAAAACAGTAGGCAATCGGCCCTGCTTAACCTAATAAAAAATAATGTTATTGATACTCAGGAAAAGCTTCAGGCTGAGTTAAGAGAGATGGGTTTCAATGTTACTCAAGCTACAATTTCCAGAGATATAAAGGCTTTAAATATAATTAAAGGGCTCGACGGAGAGGGTAATTACCGTTATCGAATTCACGAAACAACACACAGCGACAGCAGAGATAGATATACTGAGATATTCAAGCGTTCAACCTTAAGCATAAAATCTGCTATGAACGATGTAATAGTAAAGTGCTATTCTGGTACTGCTTCCGCTGCCTGCGCCGCAATAGATAACCTATACTCAGATATGACGGTAGGCACACTTGCAGGTGACGATACCATACTTATAATTACCGCTGATTTACAGTCGGCGGAAACGCTAGTGAATATACTTAATTCTATTCTTAACAGTTAGGAGCGCCAAGCAGTGCTTGTAAATCTAATTATCAACAATATCGCGGTAATAGAGAATGCCGAGCCGATTTTTTCCAATGGACTTAATGTTCTTACAGGCGAAACAGGTGCAGGTAAGTCTATTATTGTAGATTCAATCAATGCCGTTTTAGGCGAACGAACTTCAAGGGAAATAATTCGTACAGGCTGCGACAAAGCACAGGTCGTGGCTGTGTTTGATGATGTTTCGAATTATTGCAAAAATGTATTTTTAGAATACGGAATAGATGATGATAACGGTCAGTATATTTTTCAACGCACACTGTCAGCGGCAGGAAAAACAACCTGCAGAGTAAACGGTATACCTGTTAACACATCGGTTTTAAAGGATATAGGAAAATATTTAATAAATATTCACGGTCAGCACGATAATCAGTTGTTGCTTAATCCTGAAAATCATATTACTTATCTGGATGCATATGCAGAAAACGGTAGTCTGCTTTTTGATTATCAGGAGTCCTTTAAAAGGTTCAAATTGGTGCGTAAGGAATTGATGCGTTGCATTGAAGAAAAGGAACGGGGCGAAGAGCAGCTTGAACTTTTAAGTTTTCAGCTGCAGGAGTTAGAAAATGCAGATATTAAGGTCGGCGAAATAGATACCTTGAAGACCAATATCAATGCTATGGAAAATTATGAAACCGTCAGTCAAAAGTTGAGTGTTTTTATAAACACCCTTTCAGAGGAAGAGGATAATAGCTGTGTAACACAGCTGAAAGCAGCTTTTACTGAAATCTCTAAAATTTCAGATACTCTAAAAGCATTAAAACCACTTTCAGAGCGTTTTGAAACTTTACTTTTTGAGTTAAGTGATATAAAAGACGAGTCATTAGAAATAAACGAAAATTTGGAATTTGACCCTGAAACCCTTGAAAATTACCGAAATAGACTTGACTTTTTATACTCACTTATGAGAAAATACGGTAATAGTGAAGCCGATATGATTTGCTATATGGAAGATTGCCGCAGTCGTTTAAGTCAGCTAAGAATCAATTCCGATAGTATCCCGCGTTTAGAAGAGGAATTGGTAATTATCCAAAATGAGCTTATACAAAAGGCGGACAGGCTTTCAAAATCAAGAATTACTGCCGCCGAAAGGCTCTCTGCTAAAATTTGTGAAACCTTAAAATTTTTGAATATGGAAAATGTAGAGTTTGAGGTTGTTAATAATATTGGCAACTATAACTCTTTAGGAACCGACCGAATAGAATTCTACATTTCAGCAAACAAAGGTCAGCAAAAACAGCCGCTTTCAAAGGTCGCATCGGGTGGCGAACTATCGCGAATAATGCTTAGCATTAAAAGTGTGCTTGCCGATAAGGATAATGTAGATACATTGATTTTCGATGAAATTGATACAGGCATCAGTGGCAGAGCAGCACGAAAAATCGGCATTCAGCTTAAGCGTGTTTCAAAATTGCGTCAGGTTATTTGCATAACACATCTAGCGCAAATTGCCGCTATAGCAGATAATCATATGCAGATAAAAAAGGAAACTCGCGGTGAAAATACCTATACATCGGTGGAAACACTTTCAGGCGACAGCCGTATTGCTGAGGTAGCAAGAATTATGTCTGGCTCAGATATAACAGAAAATTTATATAACACAGCCAAGGAGCTAATAGAATCCGAACAGGCTGAGGAATAAAGGAGAAAATTATGACACTGTACGAAGAACTCATTGAAAGAGGCCTGATTGCACAGGTAACAAATGAAGAAGAAATTAAAGAAATGATAAATAACGGTAAAGCCACTTTTTATATTGGCTTCGACTGTACTGCAGATAGCTTAACCGCAGGTCACTTTATGGCATTAACGCTTATGAAACGTCTGCAGCTTGCCGGCAATAAACCTGTGGCACTTATCGGTGGCGGAACTACTATGATAGGTGACCCTTCTGGCAGAACTGATATGCGTCAGATGCTTACGAAAGAAGATATCGACCATAATGCCGCGTGCTTCAAACGCCAAATGGAAAACTTTATTGATTTTTCAGAGGGAAAAGCAGTAATGCTCAACAATGCCGATTGGCTGTTGGAGCTTAACTATGTTGAACTTCTTCGTGAGGTGGGCGCTTGTTTTTCTGTAAATAATATGCTTAGAGCTGAGTGCTATAAGCAAAGAATGGAAAAGGGTCTTTCCTTCCTTGAATTTAACTATATGATAATGCAGTCCTACGACTTCTACTATCTGTTTAAAAATCATAACTGCAATATGCAGTTCGGCGGTGATGACCAATGGTCAAATATGCTTGGTGGAACAGAGCTTATCCGCAAAAAGCTAGGCAAGGATGCCCATGCTATGACAATTACTCTTCTTACCGATTCGCAGGGTAAGAAAATGGGTAAAACTGCAGGTAATGCTGTGTGGCTTGACGCTAATAAAACAAGTCCCTATGATTTTTATCAATATTGGAGAAATGTTGATGATGCAGATGTTATTAAATGCCTTAAAATGCTAACCTTCCTGCCTCTTGAAACTATCAGAGAATTTGAGAAGCTAGAGGGTAGTGAACTTAATAAGGCAAAGGAAGTTTTAGCATATGAGCTTACTCAGATGATTCACGGCACCGAGGAAGCGGATAAGGCTCAAACTACTGCACGCTCACTTTTTGGTAATGCTGCTGATATTTCAAATATGCCCACCACCGAGCTTTCGGCTGATGATTTTACCGACGGTAATATTACTATCCTTGAATTGATGCTTAAATCAGGTCTTATCCCATCAAAGGGAGAGGGCAGACGCCTTATTCAGCAGGGCGGTGTTTCGGTAAGTGATAAAAAGGTAACCGACCCCAATACTTCATATACAGTATCTGATTTTACAGACGGTATCGTTCTTAAAAAAGGCAAAAAGGTTTATCACCGCTTTATAAAAAACTAAAATAAGAGGCTACCTAGAGGTAGCCTCTTATTTTAGTTTTGCAGTATATTCGTTTAAAAGTTTAATTGGTTGATAAGCCTCTTTAGCGCGCCGTAACCCCTCGTCACCCATATCTTCTTCACGGTTAATATATGGTACATTGGCCCATTCGTGCTCTACAAATTGTTGATTGATAGCAGCATAGCTTCCGTTAAAAGCTGTATTGGCAAATTCAACATGAATAAGCGCTGTGTCTGCTGTTATTTTTTCGCCAATAGTACAAGCAACAATCTCGTTATCTACTTCTATCAATCCACCGATCAGTGTGAAATCATTTAGATTATCCAAAAGCTTGTAGGTGGCAGTTTTAGATTCAGGTAGTAAACGGGTGTTTTCGTCTTTTTCGTTATACCACAAATCAAAAAGTTTTTTGCAATGGGAGATATCCTTGGGCTCTATATTGCGGTAGATGTAATTATAATTACGTTTAAATCCGTTTAATCTGTTCTTTTTAGAATGTAGCTTCTTACCGCTTAAATTTATAAGCTTTTCAGAACTGTAAATGTAATCTGAATTATTTCTGTCGTAGTCAAACAAAAAAATATTTGGGAACAATTCTTTTAATTCAAGCACATCTTCTTCAAGCAGGCTGGAGAATAAAGGGGTAATTCCGCGTTTTTTCATATAATTGCAAGCTTTAAGAATAGCGCCACGCTTATCATTGCCAAAGCCTATGGGATAAAGCATGCGTGAATGGGAGCCTATATCCCAAAATATAAATAAGAAGTCATCATCAACACAAATTTTTAGCTTGTCCTCTCCGCTCCAAATAAAATTTGTAATAAAATTATAAGATGAGCGTTGGTTTTTACTATTATATTTATCAAACAACGGCTTATCAGCTGCACTTATAACTCTAAAATCCAAAATTACACCTTTTTTCGTCATATTTTTTGCTTATTTATTATACAATAAATTTTATAAATTGTCTATATCTTCCATAATATTATTGACAAAATAAATGGCAGTATTATATAATATTACTTACTTGAACAGGAGATGATTTTATACAAATTTTGTTAACTGGCGGTGCGGGATATATCGGTAGCCACACCTGTGTTGAATTGCTTAATGCCGGATATGAAGTGGTTGTTGCAGATAATCTTTCAAATAGTAATATAGAGGTGCTTAACCGTCTTAAAAAAATCACAGGCAAGGATGTTAAGTTTTATAAGGTTGATATTCTTGACCGCGACGGTATGCGTAAAGTTTTCAGTGAGAATAATATAGAAACAGTTGTGCATTTTGCTGGTCTAAAGGCAGTGGGCGAATCGGTTCAGGTTCCGCTAAAATATTATGAAAACAATATTTCGGGCACTGTTGTGCTATGTGAAATAATGAATGAGTTCAACTGTAAGAAAATGGTGTTCAGCTCTTCTGCAACAGTTTATGGTGTTGCCGAAAAAATGCCTCTTACCGAAGAAATGCCTTTGGGTGCTATTAACCCCTATGGAAGAACAAAACTGTTTATAGAAGATATTTTAAGAGATTTATGTATTTCCGATAGTGATTGGTCGGTTTCATTACTTAGATATTTCAATCCAATAGGTGCTCACGAAAGTGGACTTATTGGCGAAGACCCTAAGGGAATACCTAATAATCTTATGCCTTATATCACTCAGGTTGCAGTTGGCAGGCTTAAGGAATTGAGCGTTTTTGGCAATGATTATAACACTGTCGATGGAACAGGTGTACGCGATTATATCCATGTGGTAGATTTAGCTAAAGGTCACGTAAAAGCTGTGGATTGGGTGTGTAGAAACACCGGTTGCGATGCATTTAATCTCGGCACAGGAAACGGAACATCTGTATTAGAGCTTGTTTCTGCTTTTGAAAAGGCTTCGGGTGTAAAGGTACCATACAAAATTACCAGTAGACGCGCAGGTGACCCTGCGAAGGTTTATGCCGATGCAACAAAAGCTAAAAACATTCTCGGCTGGGAAGCAGAATTCGGCATAGAGCGTATGTGTGCAGATGGCTGGAAATGGCAGTCAGGCAACCCTAACGGATATTTAAAATAAATTTAGGGGCAGAAAATATCTGCCCCCTTTTTAAAGGAAATGTAATGAAGAAAAATGATATTATAAAGCTTGAAATTACTGATTTAACCGGAGGCGGCGACGGTGTTGCCAAAGCTCCCGATGGTAGAGTGGTGTTTGTTCCAAATACTGCAGTGGGGGATGTGATTGAGGCTTTAATTATTAAAGTAAAAACCAAATATGCTTTGGGTAAACTCAATAAGATAATTACTCCTTCCCCCGATAGATGCGATAGCAATTGTGCAGTCTCTAACCGCTGCGGCGGTTGTGTGTTCAGACACATCACATATTCAAAAGAGTGTGAAATTAAAGAGTCACAGGTTTTGAACTCTATTCGACGTATCGGCGGTATTGAGCATATGCCAAATAGTATTATAAAAGCAAGTAACACCGAAAACTACCGCAATAAGGCACAATATCCTATTGGTATAAGCAAAGAGGGTAGAGTTATCTGCGGTTTTTACACAAAATCCAGCCACAGAATAGTTGAAGCGGATGATTGCCGTTTGCAGCCTGATATTTTTTCGAAGATAACAGCCGTATTTTGTAATTGGGCAACTGAAAAAGCTGTATCGGTATATAATGAAATCAGCGGACAAGGCTTGCTTCGTCATCTTTATTTAAGACAAGCCGACGCAACCGGCGAAATTATGGTTGTGGTAGTTATCAACGCAAATGAGATTCCGTATTATGAGTTACTAATTGAAGCCTTAAAATGTATTTTGGGAGATAAGCTGAAAAGCCTTCAAATCAATATAAACACCGAAAAGACTAATGTCGTTTTGGGAAACAAATGCAAAACTTTGTACGGTCAGAACTATATTACCGATATTATTTGCGGTATCAAAATCAGAATTTCTGCCCTTTCATTTTATCAGGTTAATCGGAGTATGGCAGAAGTATTGTATAAAACTGCTATGGAGTATGCTCAGCCGCAAGGAGAAACCGTATTGGATTTATATTGTGGAACAGGTGCCATTGGTCTTTCAATGGCAAGGTACGCAAAAAGAGTAGTTGGGGTTGAGATTGTTAAATCAGCAATTGAAGACGCTAAAATAAATGCCGAAATTAACGGTATTACTAATTCGGAATTTCTTTGTATGGATGCCGCAAAGGCTGCCGAATTCTTGAATAACAGAAAAGAGCGCCCCGACGTTGTAATACTAGACCCACCAAGAAAAGGCTGCGATGAACATCTGCTTAATATAGTGGCAGAGGATTTCAAACCTAAGCGTATAGTTTACATTTCTTGTAATGATGCGACACTCGCAAGGGACTGTGCATTATTAGCACCTTTAGGCTACGAATTAAAAGAACTCACTCCTGTTGATTTATTCCCTAGAACAGGTCATGTGGAGTGTGTGTCATTACTTGTAAAAAACAAATAATTCAATATTAAATAATTATTTACATTTTATTTATTGACAAAATTTGCTTGCAAGGATATATTCTGATTATTGGGGGTGACAAGTGTGAAGTTATTTAAATCGGTAAAAATAGAAAGGAGGAAGCTTTTAGGTGCAATAGCATTTTTGTTATTTTTAGCATTTATGCTTCTTGTAGCTTGGTTTATAGGCAGACCTATGATAAGCTTTGTTGAATCTCCCCAGTTATTCCGCAAATGGGTTGATGAATACGGAATTTTAGGAAGGCTATTGTTTATAGGGATGGTTGTGTTTCAGGTTATAATAGCAATTATTCCGGGTGAACCATTGGAATTTGGCGCGGGATATGCATTTGGTGCGGTAGAGGGCACAATACTTACATTGATAGGCATTTTAATTGGAAGCTTAATTGTCTTTGCACTTGTTAAAAAATTTGGAATGAGCTTTGTTGAAATATTTTTCAGTGATGAAAAAATCTCAAAAATCAACTTTTTAAAAAAATCACGAAAAAGAGATTTGCTAATATTTATCATTTTCCTAATCCCAGGCACACCAAAGGATATTTTATCATATTTCGTCGGTCTTACCGATATGAAATATTCAACACTTATATTTATTTCTGTTGTAGCTAGATTTCCCTCGGTAGTCACATCTACCATAAGTGGAAGTGCTTTAGGTCGAGAAAGTTACATACTTGCAGTTGCAGTATTTGTAGCAACCCTCATAATAAGCGGATTTGGATTGTTAATTTATAACAGAATATGCAAAAACAATATTAAATAATGTTTTTAGACACGGTTAAATTAATTTAGGGGTGACTTGATTGAAAAAAGCCGTGTCTTTTTTTGTTATATTAGTGCTATTATCAACCTTAACATTCGTAAAAAGTAAAGATAAAAACTTTATAACAGTTGCTATTTTACAAACGGGCAATTCTGATTGTATAATTATAAAAACGCCTGAAAATGCAATTATGATAGATACAGCACTGGAGAAGTCATATGATACTATAAATAAAAAATTGCAAAGTATGGATATAAAAAAATTGGATTCTTTAATAATAACCCATTATGATAAGGACCATATAGGAAGCGCCGCAAGGATACTTGAGAACTATAGTCCAGAACAAATATATGTAACCTACGAAAGACCCAAGGTTTATAGCAATGCGCATAAAAATTATATTGAAACAGTTGATAAATTAAATCTTAACCCAACAATAGTAAGAAAAGTAATAACATTGAATTATGGCGAAGTCAGAATAACGATATATCCACCAAAAAGTGATTATTATGTATTCAACCCCAGCAACAACTCCTCTTTAGTTGTATCGTTGGAATATTATAGCACCTCATTCTTATTTGCGGCAGACATCGAAAAGGAACGTATTGCTGAAATTCTTAATAGCGGTGTGGGTGAATATGATGTTATGAAGGTACCACATCACGGATGGTTTGAAAGTAACTCACAAGAGTTTTTTAATGCAGTTTCACCCAAATATTCCGTAGTGACTAATTCCTATAAATTCAGGAAAATCGAAGCAACGGTATCAGCACTCGCAAAAAGTGGTTCATATGTATATTCAACCTCTAATGGAGAGGTGGTATTTAATTGCTACGAAAACTATGTTGCGGTAGCTCAGCAGTTAATATAATTAACCATTTGTCTTTTTCATCATATAATGTTTTGGTGATGAAAATGTATTTTTTTTATATTATTGTTAGTTTTTTTGCTTTAATTGGTGTGTTTTTTACAGTAAAAGAAATTGCAATATCTTTTTTAAGGATAAAAGAAAACTCATATTCTACCAATCTTTTGATAACCATTAAAGATGATAAAAGCGGTGATATAGATTTAGAAACAAAAATTGCATTATCACGCTTGAAGTGGTATAATATAAAAAGATACGATAATGTGTTTATAGTCGGCTGTGGTCTTTCGCTGGAAAGCTTTAAAGTATGCGAGGATCACTGCCGAAACGCAGACATAAAATTGATGGATAAATCAGAGTTTTCAAAAATAATCAATAGTGTGGGAAAAGGCAATGACGGAAGAAAATCAGAATAGTTTAGAGGTTAGCGGAACAATTGAACATGTTACATACGAAAACACTTCCAACGGCTATTGTGTTTTAAGCTTGTCTACTACCGATGGTGAGCTTACCTGTGTAGGCAATATGCCTAACCCAACACAGGGTGAAGCGGTTAAGCTACAGGGTAGTTATACCTTTCATTCTGTGTACGGCAGGCAGTTTAAATTTAATTCATACGAAATGGTGGCGCCGGAAGGAGCGGCGGCTATACTGCGTTATCTTTCTTCAGGTGCTGTTAAGGGAATAGGTCCCACAACTGCAAGAAAAATTGTTGAAAAATTTTCATCTAATTCTTTAGAAATAATTGAAAATGATTATGAGCGCCTTTCCACAATTCGCGGAATATCTCTTGCTAAAGCTAAAAAAATAAGCGACGAATACCGCAAGCACAACGGTATAAGAGATATTATGATGCAGCTCAGTAAATACGGAATAACTCCTGATGAATCTAACCGAATATACAAATATCTTGGCAAGAACACGGTTGAAAAAGTAGAAAAAAACCCGTATATACTTTTCAACGATGATATTGGCTTTGGTTGGGAGCGAGTAGTTGGGATTGCTGCGTATTTTAATATTGCAAACAGTGATTTAAACCGTATTACTGCCGGTGTGATACATATTCTCAAGCATAATCTCCAAAACGGACACACCTGTGTTCCTAAGGAAAAATTATTAAATCTTGGTTGCGGTTTGCTTGAATGTAGTGAAGAGTTAATAAGTCAGGCAGTAGATGTACTTTCAAGAGAAGTAAAGATAAAACAAGAGAAGTTCGCAAACTCTGAATATATATTTTTGGAATCATATTATTCTGCAGAGCGATATATTGCAACCAAGCTTAAAATTATGTTAGGGCTTAGACCAAAGCCGCTGAAAATGCCCAAAGGCGCCATAGAAAGATTAGAAAAAAGCTTTGGAATTAAATATCAGGAGAAGCAGGTTGAAGCCATAAATATGGCTATGGAAAAGGGCTTGTTGGTTTTAACAGGCGGTCCGGGAACGGGAAAGACCACAACCCTTAAAGCTATAATTGAAATTTTGGAAGAATCAGGTTTTGATGTGGCTTTAGCAGCCCCCACAGGTCGAGCCGCAAAACGAATGAGCGAGGTAACGGGGAAAGAGGCCAAAACCCTTCACAGATTGCTTGAGGTTGAGTGGGACGATAATGACAAGCAGGTTTTCTCACGAAATGAAAATAATCCCTTAAGTTACGATGCAGTTATAATAGACGAAATGTCTATGGTGGATTCTTTGCTTTTTGAGAGTCTTCTGCGTGCTTTAACTTTAGGTTGCAGAGTTATTATGGTTGGCGACAGCAATCAGTTGCCTAGCGTTGGTGCTGGAAATGTGCTTAGCGACATTATAGATTCAGGAACAGTTCCAATGGTTGAGCTTACAGAGATTTTTCGCCAAGCGATGTCAAGCCTTATTGTTACAAATGCTCACAAAATTGTAGCAGGTGTGCAACCCCATCTGGATTCAAAAGATAAGGATTTCTTTATGATAGATATTTCCGACCAAAAAGCTGTGGGTAATTATATTCTCAATTTGTGTGAAAGTCGATTGCCTAAAGCCTATGGATACGATACCTTTTCAGACATTCAAATACTTTGCCCCTCTAAAAAAACACCTGTAGGCACAGGAGTACTTAATAATTTATTGCAACAGAGGTTGAATCCAAGCGCAGAGGACAAGCCTGAGGTTACTTTTAAGGGCTATGTTCTTCGACTTGGCGATAAGGTAATGCAAATAAAAAATAATTATGATATTGAGTGGTCTCGTGACGATGGAGAAACAGGCTCTGGTGTTTATAACGGAGATATTGGCTTTATTGAGGATATAAACATAGCCTCCGCTAAGGTTACGGTGCGATTTGACGATAAATTGGCAATTTACAATTTAGAGGAGACCTCTCAACTTGAGCTTTCTTATGCTGTAACAATTCATAAAAGCCAAGGAAGTGAATTCCCTTGTGTAATCATTCCGTTGCTTTCACCCCCCGAAAAGCTTTGTTATCGAAATCTGCTGTATACAGCCGTTACCAGAGCAAAAAGCAATATCATAATTATAGGGGATAGAACGCTTGTTGGTAAAATGACCGATAACAACCGCAAAACCCTGCGATATACTGGACTTGAATGGTTTTTAAAGGAATGAGTATGCATATAATGAAATTTATTGAAACGCTTGCCTTTCTAGTGTTTCCTCGGCGATGTGCAGTGTGCAACAAGGTAATAGATATAGATAAACAATATTGTATCAGCTGTGAACCAAAACTGCGACGTGTACCACATTATGTTTCTTTGCTTTGGAGTCACGGAAAAACAAATTTCCATTCCAGATGTATAAAACCTAAATTTTCAGGTTATATTGCCCCTTTTTTACATCAAAAGGGCGGTCGCAAAATGATATATTGCTTCAAATTTAAAAACAGAAAAGAACTGGCTGAACTAATTGCAAAGGAAATGGCGGACACCTTTAATAAATACTATTCTGATATCAGTTTTGATTTAATAACTGCTGTACCTATGCGTTTTACTACACGAATCAAAAGGGGATATGATCAGGTTGATGTTCTTTGCGGTAGGTTATCTAAGCTTATTGCCTTGCCGTATCTAAAGCTACTTAAGCAAACGGGCAAAAAGCAACCTCAGCATACATTGCGTCAAGCCATTAAAAGAATAGAAAATGTAAAAGGAATTTATACAGCTCTGGATAAATATGATATAAAGGGAAAAACAATACTTCTTATAGACGATATAATTACCACAGGAGCAACTTTAAATGAATGTGCAAAAGTGTTGATTCGAAAGGGTGCGAAAGAGGTGTATTGTCTTTCGGTAACAATAAATGGGTAATTTTTACCCTTTACTTGAAAATAGATAATGCGTGTTGTATAATAAACACATAAACTGTTAAGGAGAATTAGAATGCCTACCGATATTGTTATGGATGCCGGCACATATAAAACTGTGTTATATAGCGGCGGTAAAATAGTTTTAGAACAGCCCTCCTGTGTATCTGTAGATACCGATACTTGGGAGCCGCTATCCTTCGGTGATAAGGCTAAGGCAACCTTTGGAAGAACTCCCGATAGCGTTACCACGGTTTTCCCTTTTGAACGAGGTGTTATTTCAGACTACAATATTGCTGAAGAAATGATAGTTCATTTCATTAAATCCACCTTTGGAAACCGCATTATAAAACCAAGAATTATTGTGGTTGTACCGAGCGGTGTTACCACCGTTCAGCATCATTCTCTTGCCAACGCCGTTGCCGCTGCAGGTTGCCGCAATATAAGCACCATTGAAAATACAATTGCAGCCGCTGTGGGTTTAGGTATTGATTTAGAAAAGCCACACGGAAGCATGATTGTTGATATTGGCGGTGGAACTACCGATGTTGCTACACTTTCTATGGGCGGGGTTGTGCAAAATGATACTCTGCGTGTTGGTTCAATAGATTTTGACGATGATATTGTGAAATTAGTCCGCAGAGAGAAAAATATGCTTATAGGCGGGCAAACAGCCGAAACCATAAAGCGTGCTGTCGGCGGTGCCATTAAACGCGATTTTGATGTGACAATTACTGCCAAGGGCAGGCACTTATTTACAGGACTGCCTGAAACCTTCGAGGTTTCTTCTACTGAAATTCACGAATCAATTTTGGACCATTTGCATATGATTTGTGCTTGTTGTCAGAGTGTACTTGAAAAAACCGATCCTGATATTGTGGCTGATATCAGCGCCGATGGTATTTATCTTCTCGGCGGCGGTGCACAGCTTTATGGAATGGATAAAATGCTTTCGGATTTTCTTGACATAAAGGTCAATTTAGTAAACGACCCGCGTTGCGGTGCACTTCACGGAGCAGATAGAGTGCTTAAAAATCCCAAGTTAGTTAAAAACAGCGATTATCAGCTTCGTTCAATTCAAAATTTGATAGTTGATCCTGAAGATATTTAATTCGAAAAATGGGCTGTCTCAATCGAGACAGCCCATTTAGCTTTTATACTATTTAAAGTTGGTTATATTTTTGGAGAACAGCCTTTATACGTTCTGCAGGGTTAAGAAGCTGACTGATGGAATTATCGTAATTAAGGGTGTCAACAAGATAGGCAATATATTTAGACATATCAACACTTGTGTACCATTCACGACTAAGCAATTCGTCGGTGGAATAAATAAGGTTGGTGGTAAAGATTCTGTCAATAAGACCCTTTTCATAAAATTCATCAAACTTATCAAAACCGCTAGTAAATAAACCAAAGGTTGTAAAGGCAAACACCCTGTTTGCGCCCATCCCCTTGAGCTTTTCTGCAATATCAAGGATAGAATCACCTGAAGCTATCATATCGTCAACAATAATTACATCCTTGCCCTCAACATTGTTGCCTAAAAACTCGTGAGCTTCAATAGGATTACGGCCGTTAACAATTTTAGAATAATTACGGCGCTTATAGAACATTCCAAGTTCTAAGCCTAAAACAGAGGAATAGTATATACAGCGCGACATTGCACCTTCATCGGGAGAGATAATCATTGCATGCTCGCGGTCTAGCTTGATATTAGGAACGGTTTTAAGCATTGCCTTTATCATTTGATAGGTTGGCTGTACATTATCAAAACCGCCAAGAGGAATAGCGTTTTGTATACGTGGGTCGTGGGCATCAAAGGTGAGAATGTTTGAAACACCCATACTTATAAGCTCTTGCATAGCCATTGCGCAATCTAGAGATTCGCGGGCGGTTCTTCTGTGCTGACGGCCTTCATAAAGCATAGGCATAATAACGGTTATTCTACGGGCTTTTCCGCCGAGTGCTTGAATAACACGCTTTAAATCCTGATAGTGGTCATCGGGGCTCATAGGTACTTCCATACCATACATTTTGTAGGTTACACCGTAGTTAAAGCAATCAACCACTATGTAAACATCAAGACCGCGTGCGGTGTGCTTCATAACAGCTTTGCCTTCACCTGTGCCAAAACGTGGGCAGTCTACATTAACAATATATGTGTGTTCATCTGGCATACCGCGCCACTGTAAAAGATAGTAGTCTACTTTTGCAGCAAAGGCTTCGCAACCTCTGAGAGGAATAATTGCAAGATCTCCAAAGGTTGAGTGTTTGTTTTGTGCTGACATACTTGTCCCTCCAATAATATATTACAAATATATATTAACACAAATTATAGTATTATAAAAGACATTTTTATGCTTTTTTAAAAATTTAGTCATATTTTGTGAAGTATAGTTGCCTAAACGTGATTTTTTTGGTATAATAAATTAAAATTTCTATAAAATAGGTGATAATATGGCTATTGTAACCTTAATTGCACATACTCCCGATCCGGAACGCGTTGTGGCTGCCGCCGCAAAGCTTTGCTATTCTCAATCTGATGTTTGTGAGATAAGCAATAATTTAACTGATGAAAAAACTGCAGCTTTTGTAAAAATGCTTGCAGATATAGGTCACGAAAGTCCCACAGAGCATGTTTCATTTACATTCGGAATTCAGGGCGTTTCCCGTGCTCTGCTTGCTCAATTTACCCGTCATAGAATTGCTTCATATTCTGTGCAAAGTCAAAGATATGTGTCCTTAGAGGATTTTGCTTATATTGTACCTCCCGAAATAGAGGCAATACCTGAAGCTATGGAGATTTTTAACGAAGCTATTGAAGCTGATAAAACTTATTACAATAAGCTTTCGGAAATTTTAACAGAGCATCATATGAAAGCAATGATAACTCAAGGAATAGACGAAAAGGCCGCTAAAACAGCAGCCCAGAAAAAGGCAAATGAGGACGCCAGATTTGTTTTACCCAACGCCTGTGAAACTAAAATGGTTGTTACTATGAATGTAAGAAGTCTTTATAATTTCTTTAAACATCGTTGTTGCAACAGAGCTCAGTGGGAAATTCGCGATGTAGCAGAGCAGATGTATGCATTAGTTTATAAAATTGCACCTAATCTGTTTGCAAATGCCGGCCCCGCCTGCCTTAGCGGAAAATGTCCCGAAGGCAAAATGAGCTGCGGAAAAATATTGGAAATACGGGATAAATACAATAATATAAAAAGCGGTGAATAATTTGGGTAAAATAATCGTAATAGAAGGCTTAGATGGTTGTGGAAAAAGCACCCAATTAGAAATATTAGGTAAAAAGTTACTCGAACAAGGGCTTAATTGCCGTACTGTTTCTTTTCCTAACTACGATTCACCCGCCTGTGAGCCCGTGAAAATGTATCTTAATGGTGAATTTGGAGCTAACCCACAAGCTGTGAATGCCTATGCTGCTTCAACGCTATATGCCGTTGACAGATATGCCAGCTACAAAAGTGATTGGGAAGATTTTTATAAAAGCGGCGGTATAATTATATGTGGAAGATATGTAACCTCTAATGCGGTGCATCAATGCTCTAAGCTACCTCAGGAGGAGTGGAAGTCCTTTACCGATTGGTTATACGATTTTGAATATAATAAAATCGGTATTCCTGTGCCTGATGCTGTGCTGTTTCTTAGTATGCCGCCTGAAATGTCAGAAAAGCTTCTTATGACTAGATATTCAGGAGATAGCAGTAAGAAAGATATCCATGAAAAGGATATAGAATATCAACGAAAATGCAGAAACGCCGCTATCTTTTCGGCACAATATAATAACTGGAAAATAATTGATTGCACAAATAGCGGGAAACTTAGAGAAATTGAGGATATTTCCAATGAAATTCACTCGGTAGCTCTTGAAATTATTAAAGGAGAATAGTTAGATGATATATATGTTTTTAGCCGATGGCTTTGAAGAGATTGAAGCATTGGCTACTTTGGATATAATCCGCCGTGCTGGATTAGAAATCAAAACCGTTGGAATAACCGATGGTTCAATAGTTGGCTCGCATAATATCAATGTAAATACCGATTGCGGATTAAAGGATATTACAACGGAAAATCTTAAAGGTGTTATATTACCGGGCGGTTTACCGGGCACAACCAATCTAGGAAACTGTTCTGAAGTTAAATCATATATCGAATACTCGCATAAAAATAGTCTAATGATTGCTGCGATTTGCGCGGCCCCCTCGGTGTTGGGTGAAATGGGTGTTTTGAAGGGTAAAAGTGCAACCTGCTATCCCGGTTTTGAGGATAGGCTTCTCGGTGTTGAAATTTCAGAAGAATATGTTGTTCGTGATGGTAATATCATTACCGCTAAAGGCGCGGGTGTAGCTTTGGATTTTGGATTAAAAATAGTAGAATATTTTAAGGGCGCCGAAATCAGTGATGAGTTAAGGAAGAATATGCAATGCGTCCGTTAGATATTAGAGAATACAAACAAAATTTGCGTGATGAGGTTAAGCAACTGCGTCGCGAAATGTCACCTCAGGAAAAATCAATATTGGATGCCGGAGTGCTTGCGAATGTAAGAAAAATGCGTGAGTATCAGCGGTGTTCAACAATTTATATTTATGTTTCCACGCAAATAGAGGTCGACACAAGAAAAATTATTGAAATGGCTTGGTCTGATAATAAGAAGGTTGCTGTTCCCAGATGTATACCTGAAACGCGTCAGATGACATTTCACTATATAAATTCTTTTGACGAGCTATCAGCCGGAACATTTTCTGTGTTAGAGCCATCACCCGAAGCACCACTTGCCGAAAATTATGATAAATCAATAATGCTGGTGCCTGCATTGGTAATAGATAAATACGGATACCGATTAGGTTACGGAAAAGGGTATTACGATAGGTATATTTCTAAATATAGCGGACTTACAGTCGGTCTTTGCTATATGGGCAGCATAAAAAACAGATTATATCACGGCAGATACGACAGGAAACTCGACTATATAATTACAGAGAAATATATAAAGAGAACATTGGTATGATTAAGTTCGTACAATGGGAGGTAAAGGTTTGGAGCAAAATAATTACAACAACGAAATAAATGTAGCTAATAATGATTCCAATAATATTAACTCAGCAGATAAGCCCACGATTAACGACGAATATGTAATTGGAAGCGGTTTTAATATTCCACAGGAAAATACCGT
>JAZNRT010000042.1:0-6678 GCA_045590875.1 Acutalibacteraceae bacterium | reverse complement strand
CACTGAGAGCCAATCTGCAAGTAGGATTTTCCTCTCATAGTTGCAACAGCAATTGCGGCACGACCAAAGCGCAGAAGCTTTTCTTTAACATCCTCAGGGATATCCTCTACCATATCGCGGTCTTGAACTTCGTGTCCGTATATACCAAACGCGGGTAGACCCTTTTGTGCGTGGGATGCTAAAACCGCAGCAAGATAAACAGCGCCGGGACGCTCGGTACCATTGAAGCCCCAAACACCCTTAATTGTGTTAGGATCCATATCCATAGTTTCAGAGCCGTAGCACCAGCAAGGAGTAACTGACAATGTAATGTCAACACCCTCCTTCTTAAATTTATCGGCGCATGCAGCAGTTTCGGGAACTCTACCAATAGTAGTATCAGCCATAATTACCTTTACAGGTTCACCATTTGAATAGAAAAGATTTTCTTCAAACAATTTCTTTGCGGCATTTGCCATTGCCCAAACCTGCGGTTCTAAGCTTTCGCGAAGCTGTCTTGGACCTCTGCGGCCGTCAACTATCGGGCGGATTCCTATTACAGGATAATCTCCCACATATCTGTTTTTAGCCATATTTTTTTGCCTCCAATTTATAAGATTTACGAAATAGCACAACAATACTAAATCGCAAGATATTGATACCGAAAATGCAAACGACCACACCACACCGAAAGTGTGATGTGGTCGTTAATTTAACCAATATCAACAATTAAATTATATCATTTTATGTTTGATATTCAATGAACAATTTTGTTCTGATTTTTGCGCAATATAGTGCTATTATCCCTCGTATACAAGGTTCTTAGCAACCATATCGTCTACATTCTCGGCATTCCACCAAGCACCTGCAATAGCAACAGACTCGGTAACTTCCTTACCTTCCAGTGCAAATACAGCCTGCTCAACTGACTGATAGCCAATCTGATAGGAATCCTGTGCAACAGAACCAACGAGCTTGGGACCTTCGGTCTTCTTCATCCATTCGATCTGCTTAGTACCTGCGTCAAAGCCACAGAACTTAATGGTGTCATACTTGTTGCCAGCAGCTGCTATAGCGTCAGAAACCTGTTTAACAACGCCTTCGTTAGACATAAAGATAGCAGAAACATTCTTTTCGGCAAGAGCTTCAAGAGCGGTCTTATAAGCGTTATCTGCATCACCGGGTTTTACTTCTTTTGCAATTGTTACCTTGCCCTTAGTAGTTTCATCTGCTTCGCAGAGCTCTAAGAACTTATCGTTAAAACCTGTTGCGCGGTCGATACCTGTTTGGGTTTCGTCGTGCTGAATGATACCTACAACATATTTATCAGCCTTTGCAATATCTTCTTTGATAGCCTCAAAGAACTTTTCAGCTGCTAAGCCTGCTGCAAGAACGTTACTAGTAGCAACGGAAGATTTAATGGGGTTCTTGTTTTGAGAATCAAGAGCCTTAACGTCATTTGCCCAGATACCACTGTCGAACTGAACAACGGGCATACCGCTGTCGTAAGCCTGAGCTAAGCTATCGGTAAAGCCTTCACCGATAGTTGCAACAACTAATGCTGCAGAATCGTTAGAAAGAGCTGTTTGTACCATTTCCTGCTGAGAAGGAATATCTTTTGCACTTTCGCTTGCAGGGCCACGGAAGGTGATGTCATAACCGTACTTCTCACCTGCATCTTCTGCGCCTGCTTTAACAGACTGCCAGAATGCGTGGGATTCGCCCTTTGCTACAACGGCAATGGTCTTTTTCTCTTTTCCTGCATCACTTGAGGTGCCGGCCTTTTCACCACAACCTACAAATGAGCCTAACATACCGAGTGCCAGAACTGATGCCAGAATGCGGGTTAATGTTTTCATTTTCATAGAAGTTTTCCTCCTTATAATACCCCAGTGGGGTTTGATACATAATTAAATTTATTCTTTTGCCTCTGCTGGTTGCTTTTCTTCAACCTTTGTTTCTTGAGGCTTTTCAGGTTTGTTTTCAATTCTAACCTTGTTCTGATTCTTTGTTTTAATAACGTCCATAAGAACAGCAACTACAACGATTATACCTGTTAATACGAAGGTAACGTATGTTGAGTTAAGGTCAAGATTAAATTTAACAAGAGCGAAGTTAAGACCACTTCTGATAACTACCAACAAAATAGCGCCTATAACCGAGCCTGAAACTGATGCTACACCGCCTGCGGCACTAGTACCGCCGATATATACACCCGCGATTGCGTCAAGCTCCATACCGTTACCTGTTGCAGTGGCAACTGTAGCAAATGATGCAGCCCAGAAAATAGCTGCCATACCTGCTCCCATACCACTGATGGTGTAGGCAATGATTTTGTACTTATCGGAATTGATACCCGAAAGGCGTGTTGCCTCTTCATTACTTCCTATTGAAAGAATATAGCGACCTATCTTGTTTTTATACATAAAATACGCACAAATTACTGCAAATACCAGCACCCAAATAAGACCCGTTGGTATATTATTCAAACGCGAAAAAGTTTTATTAAACCAGGTACCTGTTGGGAAGAAAATGTTAGGAACAGCAACTATCAAGGCGCTAAGACCGCGAGAGAACATCATTGTTCCCAAGGTTGCAATAAATGCGGGCAACTTAAGCTTTGCAACCAATAGTCCGTTTATAAAGCCAAAAAAAGTACCGATTGCAATCATTACGGGAATTGTAACCCATAGAGGCATACCCGCTGTATATAGCTTACCTGCAACAACTGCAGAGGCGATACAAACAGTACCTATTGAAAGATCGATTCCGCCAGTGGCGATAACAAAGGTTACACCAAGTCCCATAATTGCATATGGCGCTAAAGATTGGGACATACTGATAAGGTTTCCCGATTTCAAAAAGTTCGGGTTTATAACTGCAAAAATAAGTACCAAAACAGCAAGTGCCGCAATAATTATTATGTTTTGACCTACCTTAATAGGCTTGCGTGCAACTGCTTTTTCTTTTAATGTATTATTCATAATTTAGCACAAACCTTTCTGATTTATTATTCCATCGGTTAATCCCGCATGGTTGCGTACTTCATAATTTCTTCCTGAGAGGCATCCTTAATATCCAACTCTGCTGTAACCCTGCCCTCGCACATAACCACTACGCGGTCACTAAGGCGTTGAATTTCAGCCAACTCTGAAGATATCATTATAATAGCCTTACCTTCAGATGCCAACTGCTCCATCAATTCGTACATTTCACTTTTTGCACCGATATCAATGCCACGTGTTGGCTCATCGAAAATGAAGATATCTGAGTTTTTAAGCAACCATCTTGCAACAATAACCTTTTGCTGATTACCGCCCGAAAGGTTTTTGAGCTGTTGCTCCATAGAAGGGGTTTTAGTTCTGAGTAGTGCATTCTTATCTGCAGCGGCTGCTTTGATTTTTTTATCGTTAATCCAACCGCAGGAAATGTAGTCATCTAAAGAAGCAAGAACTGAGTTTTCTGCAACCGATTTATCCAACAACAGTCCAAACTGCTTACGGTCCTCAGACAGATAACAAATACCTTCCTTTACCGCCTGACTAGGTTGTTTGATATTCACCTTTTTACCGTTGATAAATATTTCTCCGCTGTCTTTTTGGTCGGCGCCGAAGATTGCTCTGGCGGTTTCGGTTCTGCCTGCACCCATAAGTCCGGCAAAACCAAGTATTTCACCTCTATGCAGCTTAAAGCTAACATTTTTAACTTCGTTACCGCGATATAATCCGCGCACCTCAAGTGCTACCTCGGCATCGTCGGGTACATTGCTTTGTTCTTTCTTTTCTCCGTAAATTACGCGACCAACCATCATTTTAACAATTTCGTCTTTCGTTGTGTCCTTGGTGATTAACGTACCAACATATTCGCCGTCTCTCATTACGGTTACTCTGTCGGAAATTCGATTGATTTCGTCCATACGGTGGGATATGTAAATCATACCTATTCCCTTTGTTCTGAGGTCGTTCATAATTTTAAACAACTCTTCAACCTCGGGCTGGGTAAGTGCCGCTGTGGGTTCGTCTAAAACTAAAAGCTTAGATTCGTGAGAAATTGCCTTTGCAATTTCTACCATCTGCTGTTTTCCTACCGTTAGGGTGCCAAGAGTAACCGACGGGTCAATCTTTACACCGATACGTTGAAACAGTGCGGCTGCGTCCCTCTCCATCTTTTTATCGTCAATCATACCGAGTTTTTTCGGTTCGCGACCGATATAGATGTTTTGAGCAACTGTAAGGTGATTCATCATATTCAATTCCTGATGAATAACGCTGATACCCGCCTTCTGCGATTCGGCGATGTTTGAAAACTCAACCTCTTTACCAAAGAAATTTATCGTTCCGCCATCCTTTTTATGGATTCCACAGAGCACTTTAATAAGAGTAGACTTACCTGCTCCGTTTTCACCCATAAGGGCGTGTACTTCGCCTGAACGCAATTCAAACTGAACTGATTTCAACGCATGAACGCCGGAAAAATGCTTTTCTATGTTTTCCATTTTCAGAATGACATCATTCATATGAAAAGCCTCCTTAATCGAAATCCTATTTTTTGTACACAATTACTATGTCTACAATCATATGATAACTAGATTTTAGTAAATTTGCAATGAATAATATTGTTTAGTTTATTAAGCAAGAAAGTACTAAAATTATGCAATATCTATTGACTATTTTGTTAATTCTGCTTATAATAGTGATAAAATAATGAAATTTTGTCCTATTTATGCATTGAGGTGACGTGTTATATGGAGATACTGCATAGGTACAATAGTGAAGAGCGACAGCATTATTTACTCAGACACCATTATTCATTCAAATTAAAGCCACGTTTGCTTTACGTTGGTGAGTTAAAAAAGAACGGTGGATGGCAGGAGCATCCTCACAGCCACAGATTTTGCGAAATTATTTTTGTGGTAGACGGTAAAGGCACAACCACCGTGAACGGCGAGCGAAAAGAGTTTCAACGTGGGGATATACTAATTTATAATCCAGACGTTGAACATTACGAGGAAAGCAGCCTGAGTGAGCCTACCGAATTTATGTTTTTTGCTCTGGATAAATTTGAGATTACAGACCTTGAAAAAAACAATCTGCTCCCCCCTGAATATGACATAATCTACAATTCAGGAATGTGTTACAATGTTTTGCTCGACCTATTCAGTAGAATGATCACTGAGTTTACCCAAAAGGATGATTTCTATGTTGAGATTGCGCAAAATATATCTCGTACTATTTTGATGTATATTTTCCGAATTATAAATTATGCCGATAATAATTTCAATTTGCACAAAGGCAACGGCACTATGGACATAGCTCTTAGATATATAAACGATAACTACAAAAGCAACATCACACTTGAAGATATTGCCACCGCTTGCTATGTTAATAAGTTTTATTTATCCCATATCTTTACAAAATTCAAGGGTATGAGTGTCGGAAGATATGTCTTAGGGCTTAGAATGGATGAGGCAAAGCGGTTACTTGAAACCACAAATCTCTCTATAAACAAGGTTTCAGAAAAATGTGGCTTCAATGATGCAAACTATTTCAGCCGCGCCTTCAAAAAAGAAACAGGCTTAAGCCCCCTACAATACAGAAAGTGCTAATAGTTATTGACCTGTTTTGCACAATCTCGGCTGTAGTAACAAATAAGGGCTATCTCACAAATGTCGGTGAGATAGCCCTTCAATTTTTATTGAATTTATAAATTATTTGAAATATCTATTCAGAAGTCCCTCTAAAGCCTTGCCATGTCGAGCCTCGTCTCGTGCCATTTCGTGAACAGTGTCGTGAATTGCGTCAAGTCCTAACTCCTTAGCAAGCTTTGCAAGTTCGGTTTTACCTGCGGTTGCGCCATTTTCAGCATCTACACGAGCTTGTAAGTTTTCCTTAGTGCTGTCAGAAACAACTTCGCCCAAAAGCTCGGCGAATTTTGCTGCATGCTCTGCTTCCTCTAATGCTGCCTTCTCCCAATAAAGTCCTATTTCTGGATAACCTTCTCTATGAGCAACCCTTGCCATTGCAAGGTACATACCAACCTCGCAACACTCACCATTGAAATTCTCACGAAGACCCGAAAGGATTCTCTCATCAACACCCTTTGCAATGCCTACAACGTGCTCTGCAGCCCATACCTTTTCGCCGCTCTGCTCCTGAAATTTAGAAGTAGGTGCGTGACAAATAGGGCACTCAGCAGGTGCTGAATCACCCTCGTGAACATATCCGCAAACCAAGCATACATACTTTTTCATTATAATTTCCTCCATATACTTTTAAATAAAGGTGGTGCAAAAGCAGTAGTTCTCTACCCTTTCGCCAATGTGAGTATATCATATATTAAGCACCACTGTCAATAAAAAAACGATAAACTATTTTTAAACAGTAAGTTAACAATTCAACCGCTATTAACACTATTTTTACAAAATTAGAAAAAATTGAAAATTCAATTTTTTAAATACTCAATATGTTTCTGCGTATTATCACTGTAAATTCTGTTTTTATTATAAATATTAAAAATAATAACAGCTAAATCACAAAATATCCTTGACATTTAATTGTTTTTTGTGTATCATAATATAGTCGTAATTTACTGTGTTATATATACGACTCACTATTATCGAAATTTTTTTCAATCTTCAATTGTATAACACAAACATTAATCGAGGTGTGGCGCAGTTGGTAGCGCACTAGTTTTGGGAGC
>JAZNRT010000041.1:0-28314 GCA_045590875.1 Acutalibacteraceae bacterium | reverse complement strand
CTATTCCGATTCTTCGGAAATTCCTGAGGTTGCCGACGATATAACCGAAAGCGAAGCCACCGAACCCGACACTGCCGAGATAGAAAGTGAAGAGGAATTATCCCCTGCCGCTACTAACAAGCCCGTAACCTTTGCTCTGCCCATTACAGGAGATATTATTAAAAGCTTTAGCCTTAAAAGTCTGCAATTTTCCAAAACCTACGGTGATATGCGGCTTCACACAGGCATAGATATTTTAGGAGAAGAAGGTACTACAGTTAAAGCAAGCGCCGACGGAACAGTTAAGGAAATAACCAACGACCCTCTCTACGGAACTATGGTTATCATTGAACACTCAGGGGGCATTACCAGCCACTACTGTGGACTAAATGATACCACTGTTGAAAAAGGTCAAGAGGTTAAAATGAACAAAATTATAGGTACAGTTGGAAAAATTCCTTGCGAATGTCTCGATGAATCACATCTACATTTTGCTATAAAACAGGGTGACACCTGGCTTTCGCCTTTAGAAGTAATGGGATTGGAATAAAAAGTTTTTTTGTTTTTCCTGCCCTCGGAATTCTGACAGCACTAACATACTCATTTAAATGTTGAAATGCTGCCGAAACGTTTAGGGGCACAAAAATACCGACAGTTGCTTTTAGAAACTGTCGGTATTTTAAATTTACCTTAATTTAAGAAAGGGTTGTTCCACTTTTGTTTGAGGTTTGGGTTAAGCAGACATAGGTGCTTCCCGGATTGTAATCAATCTCGTTGCCGTCGGCATCGGTAATCTCAAAGGAGGAAGAAGCGCTTCCCTTGGACCAATTGATTTCCATATATCCACCATTTGATACGTAGTATCCCTTGCCTGAGGAAAGGTCGGTTTTCACATGGTAACCATCAGAGAAGGCGGTAGTATTGGAATAAAGCACTAAAACATTACCCACAGAAACGGTTTCGCCGTTGCCTGCATCTACCTGCTTGCTTCCACTGCGATATTTATCATAGAGGCCTGTGTCCTTATTGAATTTAAACTCTACACCATAGCTACCTGAGAAGGGTACATACAGCTCGGTACACTCACCGTCTTCGGGAACGTATTTGCTGTCTTCATCAACAAAGTTCATCCAATTTTTACCCTTGGATTTTTGCTTTGTAACGCCTACTTTTTTAAGGCCATTATAAAGCTTTTCACCTGTGGTGAAGAGGGTGTGCTCGGTGGCAAGACCATTGCTCTCGCGGTATGCTACACTGCCGCAACCTATAGATGTTGCACTTGTAGATCCGGAGTTGAGATCAACCGAGGTTATGCCTAATTCTGCCAAGTGAGGTGTGCAATAATCCTCGTCTCTACCTGCGTGTACAAACCTTGCACCGTGACCTGCCGCTAAATCTACAAAGGAATATCTTGCAGACCTAAGAGAGCCTATCTTTTCAACATCTCGAACATCCTTAAAAACAGCTAATAGCCTTGTAATTCCGCCCTCTACATAGGCTTCATAAATAACATCTGCTTTAGACAAACCGCTTTGAACGCCCCAAGCCAAGGAGATATTGTTTACCATTACAGCAACGGGCTGAATTTTTACGGCATCTGCCTTTAAATCTGCTACACCTGTTAAAGGATTTACCAAAGCCTCGCCGTCGGTAGCCAAATCTTCAATTTCAGATGTGATTTCACTATTGGCAGATGAACCGGATGAAGTATTACCTGATTTGCCGCAGCCTACCAATGCCGCTAGCAAGCATAATATCAACATAATTGATAATAGTTTTTTCATATAATCAATCCTTTGTGTTAAATTTATCTATTATTATACATTATTCTACATTCTTTTTCAATAGAAATTCAAGATATATTTTTTACCAAAAGGGCCATATCGGTATTTATTGACTTTTACCGATACGGCCCATAAATTTTGCAACCTACATTATATCAATTCTCTGATTTGCCATCTGCGGCGCTTAATGTAAACCAGAATTCCACACCACCTGTTTTGTTCTGCACACCACATTGGGTTTTATGCATTGAAACCGCCGCCTTTACAATTGAAAGCCCCAAGCCCACTCGGTCGCTTTGACGCTTATGGGAGGTGTCACCTCTGAAAAAGCTTTCCCAAATACGCTCCATATGGTGGTCAGGAATATTTTCGCCGTCGTTATAAACACTGATAAAAACTTTTCCCTCAGAGTTTTTGCCGGTTATTATCACCCTGCCGCCAGTATTTACATGGCTTAAAGCATTGCTTAAGTAGTTATTAAGTATTTTATCCACCTGAATACTGTCTGCAAATACATATAACTCTTCTTCAATATTTGTTTGCAGCTCGGCGCCAGACGATTCAATTTTTGGTTTTATTCGCAACAAGGTGTCGCTCAGCTGTTGGCTAAGGTTATAAACTGCAGGATTAAGCGGCATTTGACCCGATTCCATTCGAGATAAATCAAGCAAGCTTAAAACCATATCATTCATTCTTGCAGATTCTTCTATTATTACATCGGCATAAAAAGTGCGCTGTGCATCGGAATTTATGCCAAGTTTTAGCCCTTCCGCATAACCGCTTATAATGGAAATAGGGGTTTTGAGCTCGTGGGAAACATTTGCAACAAAGCCCTTTCTCATTTTATCCAATCTGCGCTCTGCTTCTATTTCGCCTCGAAGCTGTTGGTTCTTATCCTTCAGGTCAACAAGAGTTTCATTGAGGGTGGCTGAAAGTGTGTTTATAGAATCAGCAAGCTGACCTATTTCGTCATCGCTTTCTATTTGCAGTTTCTGAGAGAAATCAAGAGCAGCCATTTTGCTTGTGGTTTCCTGCATCTGTCGGATAGGCTGTGCAATCTTTTTTGAAAGGAATAACACCCACACAAGGCTTGCCAAAAGGCATACAACCGCTACGGCTATCATAAATTCATTTGCTACTGCTGCACTGTTTTTAAGCAGCGCAAGCTCAATGCCCAAAGTTAAGGTCTCCCCTCCCGAAAGCTGATGGGTTAAAACCATTATATCTTCCCCTGTGCCGCCGTTGGATTTGGATATATAAAATCCCTTATCATCGAATTTATTAGGAATATCCTTTTGAATTTTGGGGTCATAAAATCCTTTGTAATCGGCAACGGGAGAATTGGAACTGTAAAACAGCATATTGCCAAAGCTGTCGGTTATTCTAAGGGTGTAGCCCTGCTCAGAAATTATATTGGAAAGCTGGGTGGCGCTGTCGTCTGCATAGAGCTGTACCTCATCAATATCGGCTGCCACCGCTTTCATTTCAGCCTTTTCTTTAAACACATAATAATTTAAAAGCAGTGTGCTGTTTGACAATGCCAGCACCAGCACAAATACCGTAAAAATTGCCGCTATTTTTAAAAACAGGCGCACCCACATTTTGTTGAACATATTTTCCATCCGCCTTAATACAAATCAAATTTCCAGCTTGTATCCTGTTCCGTACACGGTTTTCAGGTGCTTTTCACCGTAGGTGCCAAGCTTTGTTCTAAGCCTTGCCACGTGGGAATCCACCGTGCGGGAGTTACCGTAAAAATCGTACCCCCATATAGCGTCGAGAAGCTGGTCGCGGGTAAATACCCTGCCCTTGTTTTCATAAAGCATTGAAAGAATTTCATATTCCTTTAAGGTTAAATCAAGGGGTTTGCCGTCGATATATGCCACATAGGCTTCCCTGTCTATCCTGATGCCGGTTTCAGAGATTTCTTTTACTCCCTTTCCCTCAGAAAGCTTGATTAAAGCCTCTGCTCTTTTTACAAGCACAGCGGGTGAAAAGGGCTTTGTTACATATTCATCGGCACCCGATTCAAAGCCCATAAGCTGGTCGAATTCCTCACTGCGTGCAGTCAATAAAATAATGGGCACGGCAGAGGTCTTGCGAATTATACGGCAAACCTCCCAGCCGTCGATTTCGGGCATCATAATATCAACTATCATAAGTGCGGTGTCGGGGTGATTTTCGTAAAGCTTTACCGCCTCTTTGCCGGTTTCTGCTTCTAACACTTTAAAGTTTGCTTTGGTAAAAAAGTCACTCACAAGCCTTCTTATCAGAACCTCATCATCGGCAACGATTATCTTTTTCATACCTCTACCCCCCTTAAATTTCAATCTAATATTATTATACATCTTTTGTGTAGGTTTGCAATATTTGTGAAAAAATTATTAAGACCGTGGTTTTTCCACGGCCTTAGGGTATGAACTATTGAATTTCCTCGCCACCAACAAATATCTTTTCGATGTTTACATCATTGTCGAAAACAAGTATATCGGCATCGTAACCTTTTTCCAGCTTTCCCTTGCTTTCAAGACCTAACAGTCTTGCTGGGTTTTCGGTTATCATTTTCACAGCCGTTTCCACCGTCAGTCCTGCTTTAAGCATTGTCCTTACCAAGCGGTCGGCAGTAGCGATACTGCCGGCAAAGGCGGAGCGGTCAAGCAGCTTGCACACACCATCTTCCACAATAAACTGATTGCTGCCCATATTGCCTGTAACCACATCACTGCCCGAAACCAACATACAATCGGTAACAAGGCATATTTTTGAATTATCCTTTAACTTGCAGATAAGACGGATAAGCTCCAATGGCAAATGGCTACCGTCGGCAATTATTTCCACATACATATCGTCTAAAAGATAGGCGGTTTCTATAACACCCAAGCGGCGGTAGCCGTGGTCACGGGTGATTGTGGAGGTGCAGGAGTAAAGGTGGGTAACCGAATTACAGCCAGAATTATATGCCGACACAACATCGTCGTAAATCGCATCGGAATGTCCTGCCGAGGGCAAAATTCCGTGTTCCTTAAGGTATTTACAAAATACTTGATCCTTATCTCTTTCAGGTGCATAACTCCAACGTTTTATAATATCACCGAAATCGGCTATTAAAGTTTCATAATCCTTTCTTTTAGGATCGATTATGAATTCAGGAGGCTGTGCCCCTGCCTGCATAGGAGAAAAATAAGGACCCTCTAAATGTGCGCCGTAAATATTAGCCTTAGTAAATGCCTTAGCTTTACATTCACGTACATTTTTTAGTGACCGCACCATAGTTTCGTAAGAAGAGGAGGTTATGGTGGGCATAATGGTAGTGGTTCCGTGAGAAAGATGATAGTTTATCGCCTTTGCAGTTCCATTGGTATCACATTCCGAAAAATCGTTATCCACACCGCCATGTACGTGTAGGTCGATAAAGCCGGGGGATACATATTTCCCCGTGAAATCAAACTCTTTATCAAAGCTTAACGAAACGTCACCTACTGCAATTATGCCATTTTCATCGAAATAAACATAACCATTTTCTAAACCTTTTGGGGTAATAATTTTATCACTTTTAATTCTTGTAATCATATTTACAGCTCCGATGCACTTTGAGTGTCCAGGTAAAGGATTGCGCTGTCGTGCTTCCTTAAAATTGTTGCGGGGCAATGCTCGTCGATTTTATCGGTAGTAAGCATTTCCTTAGCCGCTGCCGCCTTGGTGATTGCAGGTACGCTGCAGAAAAGATGCCCTGCATTAAATAAGGTTGGAACTGTAAGGGTTATGGCAAACTTTGGAACCTTATCTAAGGTTTTGAAGCACTTGTCGTTTACCTGCTGAATACGGCAGGTCATATCAAGGGTCACGGGCTTTGCCATAAGCGGGTCGTTAAAATCTGCAACGGGCGGGTCATTGAAGGCAATGTGTCCGTTTTCACCAATGCCCATACATACGATATCGGGTGGGAACTGCTTAAGCAGCTGGGAGTAACGCTCGCACTCCGCCTCAATGCTTTTAACGGCAGTGTTAATATAATTGATTGAACGGAAGCGAGCAAGCCCAAAAATGTGATCCTTCAAATATTGACCAAACTTTGCGTTAGAATCAGAGGGCAAGCCTATGTATTCGTCCATATGGAAAGCGTTTATACGGTTCCATTCAATTTCCTTATGCTCTAAAAGGGATGCCAGAGTTTCATTCTGAGAAGGCGCTGCGGCAAAAATTATGTTGATATATTCTTTTTCTTTCAAAAGTTCAACAATCTTTGCGGCAATATCATCGCCTGCAACCTTTCCCATCTCCTCTCGAGTGGGCATAATTTTAACCTGTAATTTGTCTACATTATATTGTTTCATATTATATCTCCGTTTAGCTGATTTCTGCGATGAGTTCACAAAGTCTGCTAGCGGAATCGCGATAAGCCGAAGCATTGTCGGGATAACCACTTGATGCGGATTGATCCAAATCATTGCCACCGGTTAAAGCGGAAAGACCTGTGAAATCGCAAAGGTGAGGTTCAAGAGAAATTATAATCTCGCCCTCATGCATTGCAAGAATCTCCTTAATTTTAGCCTCACCCAAACCGGTAGGTACAATAGCGCCTGTATCTGTACCATCTTTAATATGGAAATATGCAATGTAGTCCTTAGTCATTTCGTAGGCCTTCACGGGGTCGTAATGTTCAAGAACATAGTTTCCCATATCGAATACACACTTCATTCTGCCGTCGAATTGTTCCAAAAGCTGCAAAGATGCTTCGGGGCTTTCACCCCAAACTCTGTATTCATTTTCGTGGCAAAGGATTACGCCATACTCGTCGGCAAGGTCTAAAAGCTCACCCAATCTTTCCACAATTATATCGTAGTCACCGTCCGCGAACTTCTCCTTTTCGGGATAACCCGCAGGATAGAAGCTGAACATACGGATGAATTTTGTGCCAAACATATTTGCGGTTTTGAAAACACGTTTTGCCTTCTCAAGATGGACTGCCCAATCGTCGTCAAGGTTAATCTTGCCAAGGGGGGAACCGATGGCAGAAACCTTTATGTTGTGCCTATTTAGAATAGCCTTAACATTCTCCACCTCTTGGTCATTAAGGTCAGCAATATTCTTACCGTCTATAAAGCGAAGCTCTATATTATCGAAGCCGATTTCATTAAAGCCTTCGGCCTGCTTTTCAATTTCATCATACATTTCGTCGGCAAAGCCGCTTAAAATAAACTTGCTCATATATTAAACCTCCGGAACGGGAGCAACATCTACCCATTCTCCTGTTTCATATGCCTTTTTGATAGCCTCTAGAACGAAAACAGGTTTTATAAACTCTTCATATGTTTCTTCCATATCATTACCCTTGAGTAGGCTATAAATCTCGGCAAATTCCATTTCAAAATATTTGTTGTTGTAGCCTATTTCGTAAGATACAGCTTCTTCCTGACAGAAGGCAGAACAATAGTAATATTTACCTGTATCGCTGTAAATACCGTTGATGGTATAATCGCCGTAATCTGCTAGTATATTTACCTTATCACCATTACGTGTGGCAGCTACTCTTTTGATATCATAGCCAAAAGCCTCCTGCATCATCTGGATAAGATGCTGTGAATAGAAGAAGAATCCACTGTGTGGGCTATTGATATCGAGAGGTGCTAAGATAGTGCCCCCCTTAATTTCTCCCATAGAGCCTTCTTCAAGCTTTGCCTTCATTTCTTGCAAGCCATCAAAGAATTTGCAAACAGAACCTCCACAGAGTTTTACACCCTTGGCTTTAGCTTCCTTCATAAATTCCACAGCCTCGGCGCTATTACAGGTGATGGGCTTATCTATAAACATAGGAATACCGCTATCCATATAAGGTTTTGCAAATTCGTAGTGGTATTTGCCGTCGCGGGCGGTGATGATTACTCCATCTACCTTGCCAACTGCGTCGGCATAATTCTCTAAAACCTCAACTCCGAATTCTTCGCTGAGTTTTTTTGCTGCCAAGGTATCGTTACTGTAAACTCCTATAAAATTAACATCCAGAAATTTGCCCTCTTTTTTAAGATTCAAAAAGGCGTTTGCGTGGCTGTTTTCACAGCCTAAAATTACAACATTATACATAGTTATTCTCCTTGCCTTGCCTTGTACTTTGAAATTAAAGCTCAATTTTTCTTTCTAAAGGATTCTGCTTGTGGCACTCTTCAATTATCTTGATAGCAAGTGCGCCCTTTTCGGGAGAAATATAAGCAGTTTTGCCATTGAAAATTGCATCGTAAACCATATTGTAGAATAAATCCGGGCCTACATCGAAGCCTGTTCCCACAATTTCGCCTGCTTCCTCGTATTTCTTCATATCGTCGGAGCAATAGATGGGGTCACCATCTACATCCTTCAAAGCGGTTTTAACAAGTGGCTTTTCGGTGTATTCCTCAGGCTTATAATAGGTCATCTTGTAGTCATTAAAGCCTACTTTTAGGGTACCATTGGTACCGAACACCTTGAAGATGAAATCGGAATATGCATCTGCACAGGAGATAACTTCAATATCGACAACGGGCTTATTGGGTGCTGTAAGAATAAGCTTTGCATAGTCGTCTCCGTCGCCGCTAACATTGTTGGAGCTGAGCTTTGAGAACGCTACCTTAACATCCTTATCCCAACCGAGCAAATCGAGTGCCTGACCAATTGGGTGAGGTGCGGTGTTATAAAGACCGCCTGCGCAGCAAGCAAGAATTGTTTGCCAATCCCAACGATGGGCGAAGCCTGAATATCTGAGTGAATACTGCAAAGGCTCGCCAAGGTTACCTGTGGCAAGGATTTCCTTAACCTTTGTGAAGTTAGGAGCAAAAAGAGATTGATGGAAGGGATAAACATGGCAGCCCTTTGCCTTTGCTGTTTCGATTAAATCAAGACATTCTTCGTATGTACGGGCGAAGGGCTTTTCAGCAACAACATTCATACCGTGAGCGAGCAAATCCTTAGTAATGGGATAGTGGTAATGAGAATAGCTGGCGTTTACAACTATATCTATTTCATCCTTAATATTAAAAAGCTCTTTATAATCGGCAAAGGTCTTGCAGCCGGGATGACGCTCCTCAGCTATAAGACGGCGAAGAGATATTTCATCTACACAGGCAACTACTTCGCATTTGTCGTTTGCCTCTGATAAGAAATATTTACCATGAATGTCACGTCCGCTTCTGCCTTGACCGATGATTGCTACTCTTAATTTCCTCATAAAAATTGCTCCTTTTACTAAGGCGATGATTTCCAGCCACCTTAAAGTTTATTTTTACAATTTTATAATACCAAATAATTTAAATAATTATATTGTGTTTTATATAAAATTATATTGCAAAAAATCTACTTTCGGTATATAATGTTTGCAAATAGTATAGGAGGGTGCGGTTTGGACACATATTTATCCTTTCAAAGCTTCCGATATGCCTACACCAAGAGCCTAAAGCCCAGCAATACGGAATTTCCATACCATCTTCACAAAAAGTATGAGATACTTTATTTTATTGCAGGAGATGCCGACTGCGTTGTAGGAAATATGCGACACAATCTTAAAAGCGGAGAATTAGTACTTATTCCCCGCCTTTATGGACATTACATAGATATTCTCAGCGACAAGCCTTATGAAAGAATTGTGCTTAATTTTGATATGACCGATGTGGATTCAGCGCAAATTTCCCATCTTTTTTCTTCGCCTAAAATAATAATGGCCACACCGCTTATAAAAAATGTTTTTGATAGATACGGCAGTTATTATACTGCTTTTTCAGGTGTCGACCGCAACACACTTTTTAAAAATCTTTTAACCGAGCTTATTTATCTGCTTTCTGCAAACACTGCTACGACCGAGCCCACAAGCTTTGCAGGATACGGAAAAACTATGGAAAAAGCCATAAGCTATATTGACAAGCATCTTTTTGAGCTAGAGGAAATTGAGGACCTTTGCCGCGAGCTTTTTATAAGCCGAGCTTATATTCACAAGCTTTTTCACAACTATTTAGGCACAAGCCCTATGAAATATATCAAAACCAAGCGCTTGCTTGCCGCCCGTGAAATGATAAGGGTCGGTGAAAAGCCCACTAATGTTTATTTAAAGGTAAAATATAACGACTACACCACCTTTTTCAGAGCCTACCGTGAATTTTTTGGATACTCCCCCTCTGACACTGCGGCAGACTAAAAAAACTAAATGCACAGCCTGATGTTGTGCATTTTAATTTGTTTTCTATTAAGTTTTATTGTGAGTTGAATTTTACTAAAATAGTTTACTATGCTTATTTAATGCAAAGTAAAGGGGCAGACCTAAGCCATAGCACACAAGCAGCTGACTCAAGCCCACTTCAAAAAATGATAGCACAAATCCCAAAAGGGTAAAGCCATCGAGATAAAACAGAGAGATTTCAAGACCCACCAGAACGGCATTAACAATTACAGGGGGAAAAAGGGAAAGCAGGGGCATTTTAAAGGTTTTTATGTTTCTGCACCCACGGGTAAGAAGTGCCGCAATAAGTGTGGCGGCTGTGCCAAAGAGCATATCTATGGGATTAAACGAAGCTATATTTGAAATAAAACAGCCTACCGTAAGTCCCAATACGGCAGAGGGGGTAAATATGGGCAAAACCGTTAATGCTTCCGAAAAGCGAAATTGTATAGGTCCATATGCCAAGCCTAATGTCGCAGAGGCGTATGTAAGCGCTGTATAGAGCGCGGCTATTACCGCCGCAGTGGTAATGTTTCTTGCTGCTTTTGAATTTTTCATTAAATTTTCACTCCGTAGTTTTTATTATTGTCAGGATGGTTTCGAACTGACAGGGCATCTGCCCATTTTTTAATAATTTCGATATTAAATTAACAGCGGTGCATTTTTTGAGCCTTAATATATATTGCTTTAGCTCTTTAGATTCCGCAAGAGCCCTCGCAATGCTCACAGTCGTGCTCATCCAGTTCCCCTAAGATTGGGCGGTAATCAATACCTTGCTTTGTATAGTAATCCGCCAAAGCCGCCTTGATTGCCTGCTCGGCTAAAACAGAGCAGTGAATCTTATGTGCGGGAAGTCCGCCTAATGCTTCTACAACTGCCTTGTTGGAAAGGCTTACAGCCTCTTCAACAGTATGCCCCTTTACCATCTCGGTAGCAATAGAGCTTGTGGCAATAGCCGAAGCACAGCCGTAGGTTTTAAATTTGCAGTCGGTAATTACTCCGTTTTCTATTTTTAAATACATTTTCATTATATCGCCGCACTTGGCATTGCCAACCTCACCAACGCCGTTGGCATCGGCAATTTCACCCATATTGCGGGGATTCATAAAATGGTCCATAACCTGTTCGGTATACATAAATTTATTCTCCCAAAAATTATTTGTTATTTTCTTCTTTTTTTTATTCGTTCCCAAAGAGGCGACATAGTTCTCAGCCGCTCAACAATAGGAGGTAACACAGAAAGGATATATTCTGCATCCTCTTTTGTTGCGTCCTCCGAGAAGGAAAGACGAAGCGAGCCGTGAGCAACCTCGTGCTTTAAGCCTATAGATAAAAGCACGTGGCTGGGGTCTAAAGAGCCTGAGGTACAAGCCGAGCCTGAGGAGGCACATATACCGTTGGCATCCAGCATTAGCAAAAGTGATTCGCCCTCAATTCCCTCAAAGCACATATTTACATTTGAAGGCAGACGCTTTTCGCGGCTACCGTTAACTCTGGAACGTTCTATTTTAAGAGCCTCGTCCATAAAGTAATCGCGAATTTCACAAAGACGTTTTGCACGCTCGTCTATATTTGATGTTGCGCGCTTGATTGCCGCACCTAAGCCAACTATACCCGGTACATTTTCGGTTCCTGCTCTCCTGCCTCTTTCCTGAGCGCCGCCGTCTACAAGATTGGGGAAGAAAACCCCTCTGCGACAGTAGAGCGCCCCCACACCCTTAGGTCCGTGAAACTTATGGGCAGACATAGAAAGCAAATCTATATTCTCTGCCACTACATCTATGGGCAGATTGCCCACTGCCTGCACAGCATCGGTGTGAAATACAATTCCCATTTCGCGGCAAAGCGCACCGATTTCAGAAATTGGCTGGATTGTGCCGATTTCGTTGTTTGCATACATAATGGTAACAAGCCCTGTATCCTCGCGGATTGCCGATTTTAATTCGTCCACCCGAACCAGTCCGTCCTCATGAACATCCAGCAGGGTTATTTCATAGCCATCCTTCTTCAATGCTTCTAAAGCGTGGAGAACTGCGTGGTGCTCAAAGCGACTGGAAATAATATGGTTTTTGCCCTTTTTCTTCATAGCCTTGGCTACGCCCTTTATAGCCCAGTTATCCGATTCACTGCCACCTGCAGTAAAAAAGATTTCATTGGTTTTTGCGTTTATAGCCTCTGCCACCTCAAGACGGGCATTTTCGACAGCCGCTTTGGCTGCCGAGGCAAAGGAATAAAGGCTTGAAGGGTTGCCGTATTCCTCTTTTAAATATGGCATCATCTTCTCCAGCACCTCAGGTGCCAGAGCAGTTGTTGCAGAATTATCAGCGTAAATAAATTTTTTCACTGGCGATTACTTCCTGTCAAACATCAAATTTCCTTGGCATAATAGTAGGTATTTATTCTTATTTTAACTATGCTAACCTATTGTATACCATTTTAGTATACTTTGCAATAGTAATTTGCAAAAAAATGTAATATTTTTGATTTATTGGTAATTTTGAACTTCTCCCACAGCTAAACGGTCGCATCGCTCGTTTTCGGGATGACCCTCGTGTCCTTTCACCCAGTGGATTTCAATTTCGTGTTTTTCCAAAAGTGTTAGTAGTTTTTCCCAAAGGTCGTGGTTTAATGCAGGCTTTTTATCAGCCTTGCGCCAACCGTTTTTGCGCCATGCTTCAGCCCAGCCCTTGCTTATACCGTCGGCAACATAACGGCTGTCGGTTGTGAGCAGAATTTTACAGGGCTTTTTCAGTGCCTCTACACCCTTAATCACGGCGGTAAGCTCCATTCGGTTGTTGGTGGTGTTTTCTTCACCGCCCGAAAGCTCTTTTTCAACACCTTTATAGCGGAGGATTGTTCCCCATCCGCCCGGTCCCGGATTTCCTGAGCAGGCGCCGTCTGTAAACATTTCAACTTGTGTTAATTCCATAAAAATTTACCTCTGGAAAAATGATATTACCCACTCTATGGCAAAAGCTATGCCAAATATAACGGGCTGATGCAGAATATATATTTCCAACGCGTGCCTACCTATAAACCCGAAAGGTATTATGCGGCGTTTTATTAAAAATTTTGGGAATTTCCCTCTAGCCTCGTATAATCCCAATGCCGCACCAAAGAGAAACATAAATATCCAAGGAAGCAACGGAAAATAATCGGCTGAATAAAAATATAGGCTGTGAAAACCAAATATAAATAATGAATCGGTATTATATAGTGATTGAGGTAACTGAAAACGTAAGGAGCCCAAGCCCAAATAACCGTATTCCACATTGTAGCACAAAATGAACAGCGCCAGAAAAACAATTGCTAAAAAAAGCGGATTTAACCTTTTAAGCAGTGGGTTTATAAGCGCAACCAACAGCATACCCACAGCCAAAAGATGAAGAATGCCAAAGTAGATTTCGCTTCCCTCAAAGCCGAAATAGGTCATAGCCAAAGTAACGGCGGTAAGCAAGGCAGAAATGCATAAAAGCTTTAGTCCACGCTTAAAATTAGAGCGTGTCAGCTGACACATAGCCCCTGAAAGCGCTATGAAAAACACAGCAAAATAAGGCTCGGCGGGCATAAAAAAGTCCATTAACACTCTGCCGAATTCTATATCAAAGCTGTAGCCTATTGTATAAAACGCGTGATAAAACACCATACAAAGCACAGCAAATCCACGAGCTTCGTCTAAAGCGTGATACCTGGTTTTGTTAATTGGATTACCCATAATCAATACCTTCTGTAGGTAGCAACAACCTTGCCTAAAATTTTAAGTTCTTCGGGATAAATTGTTGAAAAGTCCTCGTTTTCAGGATACAGCACCGGCTTTCCATTCTCGTAGCCCAACCGTTTTACGGTTGCCTCGTCTTCAATAATGGCTACCACAATGTCCCCCGTTTCCGACAACTTGCTTTTATCGGCAATAATAATGTCACCGTCTAAAATTCCTGCATTTTTCATACTGAGGCCCATAACCTTCAAGGCAAATAGATTTTTCCTCTCTCCCAGCTCACCTGATACGGGCAGATATTCCTCAATCTGCTCAACAGCCAGAATAGGCACACCTGCAGTGATTTTCCCCACAAGAGGTATGCTAAAGCCTGTGTTCATACCGCAAAGCTTAATTGAACGTGAGTTTTTTGCATCCTTTTCTATCAAACCCAGCGTTTCTAACTGACTTAAAGTTTTATGAACGGTAGATGTGGATTTTATGGAAAGAGATCTGCATATTTCTCTTACACTGGGTGGGATACCCCTTGATGCTGTATCCAATAAATAATTATATACAGCGCGCTGACGGTCGGTAAGCTTAATGTTATCCATAAGTTTACTCCTTAAAAATATTTTCTGTCGAGACTTCTGAACTGCAGAGCCGTTGCAATGTGACTCGCGCCAATATCGGTAACTCCCTCTAGGTCGGCAACTGTTCTTGCAACCTTTAACACCCTGTCGTATGAGCGACCCGACATACCCAAAGCATCAAACGCAGCGTGTAAAAGCTGCTCTGCTTCATTATCAAGCTTGCAGTATTTCTGCAAAAGCTTGGGAGTAATGCGGGCATTACAGGTAATATCTGTTCCCTTATAGCGCTTATTCTGAATTTCACGAGCCGCCATAACCCGCTCTCTGACAGTTGCAGAGGATTCCTCCTGACCTTTGGCATTAAGGGACTCAAAATCAACAGGCGGAACCTCGATTTGCAAATCCATTCTATCAAGCAAGGGTCCCGAAATTTTGCCAAGATATTTGCGAACTGCCGCATCACTGCAGGTGCACTGCTTAGTTGGGTGACCGTAGTAACCGCAGGGACAGGGATTCATAGCACCCACAAGGGTGATGGAGCAGGGGTAACTTAGAGTACCCAAGGCACGTGAAATGGTAACTCTTCCGTCTTCAAGGGGTTGACGAAGGGTTTCCATTGAAGAACGGTCGAATTCAGGAAGCTCGTCTAAAAACAATACTCCGTTATGCGCCATTGAAATTTCGCCGGGGCGAGGAATAGCCCCACCGCCTGCAAGCCCTGCTCTGGATACCGAATGATGAGGCGAACGAAAGGGGCGCTTTTTAATTATTGGCATATTTTGGGGCAGAAATCCCGCAATAGAATATATTTTTGTTGTATCTATCGCCTCTTCAAAGGTAAGGGGCGGCAAAATCGACGGAAGCCGTTTTGAAAGCATACTTTTGCCCGAACCGGGAGGACCTATAAGCAACACATTGTGCCCACCTGCGGCGGCTATTTCCAATGCTTTTTTAGCCTTAGCCTGACCCTTTACCTCGCTAAAATCAGGCTCGTATTCATAATCTACCTCATCAAAGTAAATAGGCGGGGCAGGCTCTACCAACTCAACTCCCAACAAGTGATTTACAAGCTGAAGTGCGTGCTTTATTGGGTATATTTCAATACCCTCAACAACACTGCACTCCCCTGCGTTGGCTTCGGGTACAAAAAAGCGTTTTATTCCGTGCTCTTTTGCACAAATAGCCATAGGCAGCATACCGTTGGCAGGCTTCACAGAGCCATCAAGGGATAACTCGCCTATAAAAGCCGCATCGCTTATATCGGCCTCCAGTCTGCCGAAAGATGCAAGAATTGCAAGCAAAATGGGCAAATCGTATATCGCGCCCGCTTTTTTAACATCGGCAGGGGCGAGATTTACAATAACCTTACTGGGCGGGAACTCAAAATGGCAATTTTTCATTGCAGAGCGAACTCTGTCCCTTGCCTCTTTTACCGCCGCGTCGGGAAGGCCTACTATATTAAAAATCGGCATTTCGGCGCGCAGATTAGCATCTGCCTCCACCTCTACTGTAAAGGCATCCATACCGAATATGCCCACACTGTTTATTTTAGAGAACAAATTACCACCCTCTCAAATCATTTTTAGTTTAGAGAACAACTGTTCACTTCACAGTATACTATAAAACCTTCCCCTTTGCAAGGGGATATCAGCAATAATCAAAGATAAGATGTTGACGATTCGACTTCTTTGATGTATAATGGTGAATCTCGGCAATAGTCACTCACGCGGGACCCGGCGCTGTTGCCGTCGCCTTTTTTGAGAAAGATTAAACAAAGGAGAGAGCTTTGCTAATGAGTATTAAAGCAGTTCTATTCGACCTTGACGGCACACTGCTGCCTATGGATCAAGATATTTTCGTGAAAGCCTATTTTGGCGGCATTTCCAAAAGACTGATGTCAAGAGGCTATGAGCCAAAAGACCTTATAAACTCCATTTGGAAGGGCACCGAGGCAATGATAAAAAACAGCGGTGAAAAAACCAACGAGGAAACCTTTTGGGAATTTTTTAAGGGAATATACGGTGAAAAAGCACTTCTCGACGAACCCTATTTTGACGAGTTTTACAGAACTGATTTTGACAAGGTTAAAGAGGTATGCGGATGCGACCCTAAAGCCAAGGAAACAGTGGAGAAGCTTAAAGCACAAGGAGTTCGTGTGGCGCTTGCTACCAACCCCATATTCCCCACCGTTGCCACAAAGTGCAGAATTCGTTGGGCAGGCCTTGAGCCCCAGGATTTTGAATACATTTCTACCTATGAAAACTCAAAATTCAGCAAGCCTAACCCTAAATATTATAAAGCTATTGCTGAGCAATTAGGTGTTTTGCCCCAAGAATGCATTATGGTGGGCAACGATGTGGGCGATGATATGGTTGCCGAAAAAGTTGGTATGAAGGTATTTCTTCTAACCGACAATCTTATTAACAAATCAGATACCGATATAAGCGAGTGGCAACACGGCGGATTTGATGAGCTTCAGAAATTCCTGAATTTCGCCCTTGTAGAACAGCAGTAGAGTTGATTTTTCGATAAATAGATTTGTGTTTTTGTAGCGTCCTTTAACCTTAAAAGGGCGCTATTTTTCTGCGCTTTTTGGCATTCTACTACGAGTAGAGTGCCAAAATTTCAACTCTACTCACGGAGCTTGATACTGTCTAGACAAATAATTATTAAGTAGGTTGAGTTTAGAATGTCGGCGCAATATACTGTTTTTAGAGTTTGACATCTAAAACCGTTTCTTTGGCGGTTTTATAACACAATAGTCAGGGGGCGAAGAATTGGATAAACGCAGAGTTATATATTACGACGACGAGCTGCATAATGAATTTTCTACGGCTCAAATAACGCCTAAAAAAATCGAAGGTGATTACATTTACTGTCACGATTCCTTTTTTAAACGCTTCACCCACTTTTTTTGGTACAGATTGATTGCAACACCCATAGCGTTTATATATGTTAAATTCAAATTTCACCACAAAGCAATTGGGAAACACAAGCTTAAAAGCTTTAAACGCACGGGCTACTTTATCTACGGAAACCACACTCAGGATATAGGCGACGCTTTTATTCCCAATGTTCTGAATTTCCCAAAAACCAATTATATGATTGTGCACCCCAACAATGTTTCTATGCCCCTGCTCGGCAAAATCACTCCTTCCCTCGGCGCGCTTCCTCTGCCCGACGATATGAAGGCTTACCGAAATTTTCTAAAGGCTGTTGAGCGGCGGATACTGGAAAACCACTCTGTGGTAATTTACCCCGAAGCCCACATTTGGCCCTACTACACGGGCATCAGGCCTTTTCCCGATGTTTCCTTTAATTACCCAATAAAATTTGATGCTCCTGTATTTTCCTTCACAAACACCTATCAAAAAAGGAGATTTTCAAATAAGCCCAACATAGTAACCTATATAGACGGTCCCTTTTACCCCGACGATTCACTGCCTAAAAATGAGCAGAAGCAGGATATAAGGAATCGGGTATATAAAACTATGTGTATGCGGGCAAAAAATTCCAACGTAACGAAAATCCAATATATAAAAAAGGAGAGTAACAATGGTTAACATTTTATTTTGCGGAAACCGCGATGTATTTCACGGAATGCTCACCTGTGCTTTATCAATTTTAAAGCGCACCGAAAGCCGAGAGCCCTTCTGCTTTTACGTTTTCACAATGGATGTTTCACACATAAAAGAAAATTATACACCCGTAAGCGACAGACAGATAGAATTCTTTTCCCGCGTTATAAAAGAATACAACCCCGAAAACCGAGTTCACAAAAAAGACGTAACCGAGTTTTACCAAAAATATTTCAGCCGCTGTCCTAATGAAGATGCCTACTGTTCTCCCTACACCCTTATACGGTTGTTTGCAGACGAAGCCTTAGATATATCCGATAAGCTTTTATATCTGGATGTGGATATACTTTTTAACCGAGATATACATTTGCTTTACGACATAGACATAGATAATTACGAGTATGCCGCCGCCCGCGACCACTACGGAAAGTATCTTGTAAGCCCCAACTATGTAAATGCGGGGGTGCTGCTGCTTAATCTTAAAAAAATACGCGAAACGGGGCTACTGGAAAAAGCAAGAGCACTTATAAAAACAAAAAAGCTTCCCTTTGCCGACCAAAGTGCAATAATACGCTCTACAACTGTTAAGAAAATGCTGCCCCAAAGGTTTAACGACCAAAAGTTTTTATGGAAGCACACGGTAGTAAGGCATTTTTCAAAACGGCTTTTTCTACTGCCCTACCCCCACACGGATAATGTTAAGCAATGGCAGGTAAGCCGAGTGCATAAGGTGTTCAAATACTACGGATTTGATGATATTTTATATGAATACATATACCTTTCAGAAAAATACAAACGGGAGGAAATGCAAAATGGATAGTAAGGTTATACCGATATTTTATGCCTGTGACGATAACTTTGTAAAATACACCATAGTTTCTATGCACTCTATGATGCAAAACGCATCTAAGGAGTATAAATACCGCATCTACATTCTTCACACCGAGATTACTGAGGAAATGAAGAAAAAAGTACTGGGGTTAAAAACCGATAATTTTGAAATTTTCTTCGAAAATGTATCGGCACATCTTGAAGCAATTGCCGACAAGCTTCCCATTCGGGACTATTATTCCAAAACCACATATTACAGACTGTTTATTGCCGAGATGTTCCCGCAATACAACAAGGCAATTTATATAGACAGCGACACTGTGGTTACGGGAGACATCAGCGAGCTTTACCTCACCGATATTAAAGATTCATATGTAGGCGCATGCCACGAACAGGCTATGGTGCAGGTGGATGAATACGGCACCTATGTTGAAAAGGTTGTTGGTGTTTCAAGACACAATTTCTTCAACGCGGGGATTTTGATTATAAACTGTGAGCGTTTCAGAAGCTGTTTAATACTGGAAAAGTTCATAGAAAAGCTACACGTTTACACCTTTGTGGTAACTCAGGACGAGGATTACCTAAACCTTATTTGCAAGGACCATATACACTGGCTGGACCAACGCTGGAACACCGAAATTTTTGGTGAAATCTCATACCCCATTGAAGAAGCAAAGATTCTACACTATATAATGACAAGCAAGCCCTGGCATTATAACGACTGCCGACACGGTGATATTTTTTGGAAATATGCCGTCGAAACTTCGGTTTACGAAGAAATTTTAGAGGTTCTGGAAAGTTATACTGATGAACAACGGGAGCGAGATCGTATTTCCTGCGATAATCTTTTAAAGCTGGCGGTTTCGGAAACCAACCGCGAGGATAATTACCTTAATCTGATAAACAAAACAAATCGTGCTAGGGATAGGGTTGAGGTTATTGAAAAAATAGAGGAATACGAAAAGCTTGGAAATTTCGACAAGGACGTTGAAGAGGACCCACCCTCAAAGGTACTGATGCCCGAAGATATTGAATATATCAAAAAAAGTATGGGGCAAAGAGTAAAGACCAAGATAGCCTATGCTATGGCAAGAAAATTTGTTTATGGTCTGCTGGACCAGAAAAAGCTTATAATTAAAGAGATTAAAGGTTTAGAAAACTTCAAAGCGCTAAACAGCGGTGCAGTTGTCACCTGCAACCACTTCAATGCCTTTGACAGCTTCGCAATTCAGATAGCCTACGAAGCCGCCGAGCAAAAGGACAGAACCTTTTACAGAGTAATCAGAGAGGGGAATTACACATCCTTTAAAGGCTTTTACGGATACCTTATGCGCCACTGCAATACTCTGCCCCTCTCTTCAAACCGACAAACACTGAAAAAATTTATGCAGGCTACAGATAAGCTTCTGCAACAGGGAAACTTTGTGTTGGTTTATCCCGAACAAAGTATGTGGTGGAACTACCGCAAGCCCAAGCCTCTAAAAAAGGGTGCATATACCTTTGCTGCTAAAAACGGTGTTCCGGTGCTACCCTGCTTTATAACAATGAAGGATTCGGATATACTAGGCGATGACGGATTCTTTGTGCAGGAATATACAATTCATATCGGCAAGCCGATATATCCCGATAAAGAAAAGCCTACGGGC
The DNA here is from genome assembly GCA_045590875.1 of Acutalibacteraceae bacterium. Taxonomy (GTDB): domain Bacteria; phylum Bacillota; class Clostridia; order Oscillospirales; family Acutalibacteraceae; genus UMGS1532. Next base: position 8,027 of record JAZNRT010000041.1, on the reverse strand, counting down.
AAAAATATTGATGAAATGATGCAAAAAAATCAGGAGGTTTGGAAAGATATTTACGAAAATGAATATCAAATACCCCTAACCTACACTACCGAAAGGACGGGTGCATAATGGCACTTAGTAATGTAAAAATAGTTGCTGACTCCTCAAGCGATACACTTTCACTAGAAAATACTTCCTTTAATTCGGCTCCTCTTAAAATAATTACCGCACAAAAGGAATATGTAGATAACAATTCCCTTGACGTATTGGAAATGGTAAACGACCTTAGTACTTACAAGGGCAAATCCTCCACCTCCTGCCCAAATGCGGGAGATTGGCTTGAAGCCTTTGGAGATGCCGAATATGTATTTTGTGTTACCATAACGGGCACACTTTCGGGCAGCTACAATGCCGCAATATTGGCGAAAAGCTACTATGAAGAGCTGTATCCAAGCCGCCATGTATTTGTGCTGAACTCCCTCACCGCAGGTCCTGAAATCGCATTGATTTTAGAAAAGCTTGACGAGCTTGTAGGGCAAGACCTGAGCTTTGATGAAATCGCGGAAAAAATAACAGCTTACAGCCGCAAAACAGGGCTTTTGTTTATGCTGGAATCAATGAAAAATCTTGCAAACAACGGAAGGGTCAGCCCCTTAGTTGCAAAAATGGCAGGGCTTCTTGGCATACGAGTTGTGGGCAAGGCAAGCGACAGAGGTGACTTAGAGCCCCTTAACAAATGTCGCGGCGAGCAAAAGGCTCTTGAAACAATTATCCAATATTTAAAAGAATACGGTCTCAAGCAAGGCAGAGTGAAAATTGCCCACTGCTTTAACGAAAACGCAGGTGCTAAGCTTAAAAAAATTATAGAAGAAAATTTCAAAAAGGTTAAGGTGGACCTTTACAACTGTCGAGGACTGTGTAGCTTTTACGCCGAAAAGGGCGGAATGCTTATAGGCTTCGAAAAAGCATAAAATAAAAAGGGCTGTCTTTCAAAAAAACTAGAAAGACAGCTTTTTATTTTTATATTCTTTTGTGAAGTATTTTATTATACATCAAAGAAGCCCAATATCACAATACCTGCAACGGCACCGCCGATTGCCAGATAATGCTTCCAGGATAGCCTTTCTCTTAAGAAAACAGAGCTCCATACCGCCGACAGTGCGCAATATGCAGAGATAATTGCGGCAGCGGGGGCTGCGTGGGCAGTATCTGCCAAGGCAAAAATATAAGCAAACTGGCCTGCAGTTTCAAAAACACCGCCTATGAGCTTAGGTCCATCACGCTTTACAAAAAGCTTTTCTCTGCGGATAATAAGTACATACACTGCGGCTATAATTCCCATTAAAAGGAAGGTAAGCTCATAGGCCACATTTGCCGAATCTTCGGGAAGTGTATTAACAAAAACCGAGTCGAAAAAGGTGCCTGTGGGCTCCTCCCTTAGTATAAGGGTATCTACAAATGTACCTGTCGCGTCAATAAGGCAGTAAAGCACCGGAAGCAACAGTGCTAATATGCTTTTTGAATATTTAACCACCGACTTTTTCTGTCTCAATGCTCGGCTTTCCTCGTCCTCGCGCATTTCAACGATGCCAAGACCTACAACACTTATACCGATAAGAACTATTGCACCAACTGCAAAGGGAGCAATTTCCTGACCTAGAAAAAGGATGCAAAGCACAGCTGCCAAAGCGCCTGAGGAATTGCATATAGGTGAAGAAACAGAGAGCTCAATATAGCGAAGGGACACATAGCCAAACACCATAGAAAGTATGTACAGAAGTGAAGCGGGAAGGTAGGTTAAGATGACCTGCCACGAGATAAACACATCATTTATAAATATTTCGTAGGCTGCATGCAGACCCATTACAATGCCTACCGCCATTACCATCTTCCAATGGCTGTACTTGTCGTCGGGCTTAGAGCCTAATTTTGAAAAAAAGTCAGAACCACTCCAGCAAACCAGAGCAATAATTGATAATATGAACCACATAAATTTTTCCTCCTAAATAGTGGCGAGTCGGCCTAAAGCACTAATCCTCACCCATAATTTCAGCCTGATATTCACGGCTGATTTTCATAATATTTTCGTATAGCTTTTTAATATATTCTTTTTGCCCTTCGGGAGCAGTTTCTGAAACCTTATCTAAAATTTCTTGCTCACGGGCGGAATTGAGGATTGGGATACCGTGCGCCTTTTTATAAACACCCACCTGCCGCGACACCTCCATACGTTTAAGCAACAGCGGAACTAGCTGGGAATCCAGACTGTTAATTTCCAAACGAAGCTGGTCAAGATTCATTTACGGTTTCCTCCCATACAAATTATGTCAATTTATTATACCACACATTTCCCTTTTTTTCAACACTAATCACCCACACAAATAACCATTGAAAGAAGTATTTTTGTATGTTATACTAAAAAAGTATTTAAAACAATTGATATTCTTTCGGCAACCGAGGTGGTATTTTTGAAAACCCAGCTTCGCAATATGAAAATTGAATATGCTACCGGGCCTGTTGGAGTGGACACTAGGTTTCCCCACTATTCTTGGGAATTTGCCAGTGAAAACAGCAACGTATATCAAAGCGGATACCGTATTCGGGTTATCGGCTTTTTAAACGAGCTTTATTGGGACAGCGGTTGGGTGGAATCCGACCTTACTTTTGGCATAAAGCATGGGGGCAAGCCACTGGATGCCGATAATGAATATGAGGTTTTGATTGAAGTTAAATTAGGGGAAGAGATGATTTTTGGAAAAACTCATTTCAGAACAGGGTTACTTGACGAAACCTTTGAAAGCGCTAAATGGATTACTGCCGAAAATTTTAGCAGTCCTCTTTTCAGAAAGACCTTTTTCACAGGTGAGAGAATAGCCTTTGCCACCGCCTACATTTCGGCGCGTGGGTTTTATGAGCTTTACCTTAACGGCAAGCGGGTTGGCAATCGCGTTTTAGCACCACAAATTTTAAGTCCTTTAAGCTATCCTTACCCCTGCGTCGCCGATGCTTACGATGTAACCAAGCTTTTGGGAACAGACAATAACACTGTGGGTATATGGCTTGCCCAAGGATACAGTGATAAGGATTACAGTCCCTGCGGCTGGGCATACAGCGGTAAAGAAAAGGTATGGTTTGCACTGTCGATTGTTTTTCAAAATGGCGACTATATGCTTATCACCTCCGACGACACTTGGATTTGCCACCAAAGTCCAATTATTTCAAGCTCGATTTATCACGGAGAGGCATATAACAAAAATCTCGAGATTAAAAACTGGTGCGACCCGTATATTGATACCACCGATTGGGAGCCTTGCAGGATTTCTAAAGAGGATGAGGGCGTGCTTAATCTCTACACCACTCCTATAAAGCAGTTGAGCCGCATAAAATGCACCCATTTGGAGGCACGGGAGGACGAGATAACATTCTGCGATTTTGGAACCAACGGTGCGGGATACATATGCATAAAGGTTATAGGTGAGCCGGGAACGCGGGTTATTATTACACACTCTGAAAGCATTAACCCCGACGGCACCTTAAACACCCACACTAACCGCGCCGCCAATGTTACCGATGTTTACATTTTAAAGGGACACGAATTAGAAATTTATGAGCCTCGTTTTACATACCACTACTTCCGCTATGCCGAAATACGTATGGACGGTGTAGCACAGCTTATTTCTGCCGAGAAAATCACAATAGGCGCCGATTTGAAACAGGAAAGTATGTTTCTTTGCGACGACCGTATGCTTCAGCGCTTTTACGATAACGCTATGCGCACGGTACATTCCAATCTTTTAAGCTACCCTGCCAACTATGCCGCAAGGGGTGAACAAAGCCCCTGCCTTTTGGAGTCTATGGCCTACGAAGAATTGTGTATACATAGCCTTAATATGCAAAGCTATTATCGCGGTTGGCTACGGAATATTAAAAACGAAACCGACAAAAACGGACACTTTCCTTTGTGGGACGGTGAGGTTATCACCCTACCAAAGTTATTAGCAGAGCATTATGGTGATGGGGAAATTGAAGAAGAAATGTACCCCTATATGAAGCGAGCTGTAGAAAGGTGCCTTGAAGCCTACAAAAAAGATGGGTTCCTTAAAAGCTTTGGAGATTGGTGCGCACCCCCAGACAACCCCGAAAATGATTATAAAAAGTCCAACCGTTTTTGTGGTGAGGCAGGACTATGCGCGTTTATTTATCAGCTTAATTATTTAACCGAATTAAGCAAAAAATTGGGATATTTAGAGGATTCAAAGTATTTTTCTTCTCTTTCTAGATTTGCGGTTGATGAACTATATGATAAGTATTTTAGTGTTAGCGACTGTTGTTTTTCGTCTGGTGAACAAACCCCAAACATTCTGGCGCTGGCATTGGGCGCTGTAAAGCCTCAGCACCGAGAAGGGGTTTACAATGCTCTTAAAAAACATATAAAAGAGGTGGACAACTATCGCCATACCACAGGTGTTACAGGCACTCGATATTTAATAAGTGCCCTGTCACAGGACCCTGAGGGAATGGATATATTAAGTCGTATGCTCCATTCTACCGACTACCCAAGCTTTGGCTATCAGGTGCTGAAGTATGATGCCACCACACTTTTTGAACAGTGGTCGGACGTTTGCGGTATGATGCCCTGCAGCAACCCGATGTTTGGGGGCATTTTTGCCGACTATTACCGAGTGTTTGCGGGAATCACAGGAGAGGATTCTTTTAAAGAAATTACAATAGCCCCCAAGCTTCCTGATGGTATAAATCGACTCCACTGTATTTACCACTCTGTAAGAGGCAAAATAGAGGTGTACGTAAGAAAAGTTTCGGGAAAGGTCCACACAGATGTAATAATACCGCCAAACTGCCGTGCCACAGTTATTACACCCGATGGTGGAAGGTTTAAACTAGGTAACGGAAAATATATACTCGATTGAAAAAGTGCAGTAATTCTTCGGAATTACCGCACTTTTTTATTTTTTCAATTCGTAACACAGCCCACTCTTTTGGCATATTATATTAAAGAATATTATGAAAGGGTGCGCAAAAATGGAAAAATCAATTGAAGATTATAAGCGCGAGCTTTTGGAGCTATATAACCGCCGCCGTGTGGTGGCTGCCAACACTCAGGATATACGACCTGAGGAGGTGGCAGAGAATATTGGAACAAGGCCCGTTGTGCCTCTGCCCCCCACCCCCACGCCTGAGCCCGAACCTTATACGGGTCTTGGAGGATTAACCGTTGCACTAACCCATTCTCGCGGACTATATCCTGTGGCGGGAGCAAATGTAACTATTACAAACAGCGAGGGCAGGGATATAGAGCGAGAGGTAACCGACCTTAGCGGAAAAACAAGGAGAATTCTTTTGCCCGCTCCGTCTAAGATATATTCCGAAGCTCCCGGCACTAATTACAGAGATGTATCTGCTCTTTACGACATAAAGATCGACGCCAACGGATTCCTGCCCGTAACTATTGAGGGTGTGCCCGTTTTTGACGGAGTAAACACCACCCAGCCCCTCGACCTTACCTTTTCCACTGTAACAGAAAACGGCAAGCCGATTGTTATTAAGTTCAACAATACCTACACTTTGTAAAGGAGAATAGATGTATGGCAGTAATTACACCTTTTATTCCCGAAACCATAACTGTGCATTTGGGAAGACCCGACCAAGATGCTGAAAATGTTACAGTTTCCTTTCCTGATTACATTAAAAATGTTGCCTCAAGCGAGATATATCCCACCTGGCCCGAAAGCGCCTTAAGAGCAAACATATACGCAATAATAAGCTTCGCCCTTAACCGCTATTACACCGAGTGGTACCGTTCTAGAGGATATGATTTTGATATCACATCTTCCACCGCATTTGATCAGGCATTTGTAAAAAACAGAGACATTTTCGATAACATAAGTGAGATTGTAGATGAGATTTACAATGATTATGTAGTGAGAAGAGGTCAGCTGCAGCCCTATTTTACCCAATTTTGCAACGGAACCACCGCCCAGTGCGATGGACTATCTCAATGGGGAACGGTAACCCTTGCAGAGCAAGGGCTAATTCCCTATGAAATTTTACAGAATTACTACGGCGAAGACATAGACATTATAAGAAACGCGCCTGTTGCAGATATCGAAGAATCCTATCCAGGCTCTCCGCTTACGGTAGGGGTTGCGGGAAACGACGTAAGCGTTATTCAAAAACAGCTTAACCGCATATCCAGAAACTATCCCGCAATTCCTAAAATCAGCAATACCGACGGACTGTTTGATGCCGAAACCGAAGCGGCAGTAAGAAAATTCCAAGAAATATTTGATTTGCCGGTATCAGGTGTGGTAGATAAGGCAACCTGGTATAAAATAAAAAGATATTTTACGGCAATCAAGCGACTTGGAGAGCTTGTAACAGAGGGGCTTACATACGAAGAAGCGGCAACCCCGTTCCCCGGCGACATTCGAGAGGGAATGAGCGGCATTCCCGTTGAGGTATTGCAGTATTATCTCAATATTATTGCCTACTTTAACCCCGCCCTTAATATTGTTACCTCCGACGGTATTTTCGGAAGCGAGACCCTTAATGCTGTAAACAACTTTCAAAAAGAATACGATTTACCTGTAACGGGGGTGGTAAATCGCCAAACCTGGAATAAGCTCACAGAGGTATACAACAATATTCTGCAAGTGCTACCCGAAGGCTATGAAGAGGGGAACGCCAAGCTCTTTCCGGGATATATCATAGCTCTGGGCGCACAGAGTCAGGATGTTAGAGATTTGCAAACCTATTTAGATTATATCGCTTCTAACAATCCCAATCTGCCAAGACTCCGAATAGATGGAATATTTGGAGAGGAAACCCTGAGAGCCGTTAATGCGTTTCAAGAATTAAACGGACTCCCTATCACAAGGTATGTGGGCTCGGTTACCTGGAATGCCATTGCACAGCAATACGATGCTTTAAGAAGTGCTTAAAGCTTCTTGAAGGCGCTCACCAAAAGCAACGCCACCGGCAAAAGAAGCTGAAGAATAAGCATAAAAATATTTATAGCACTTCCCTGAAAAAGCCCCTCTCCCGCGTTGGACACACCGTATATAGACACCAACGGAAGTAATATATACATAGATTTTTTTACGCGGGGGCCGAGGGCTTGAGCAGCGGTAATGCTGACATTTATCAGAACTGCAACTTTTATAAGCACACATATAAAATAAACTCCATAGCTAAAGCCTTCCATTCTTGTAAAGCCTCGCCCGAAGGATATCATCTCGGTTACCGCAATGTAAGGGTAATCCACGCGGGAAGCAAGTGCGCCCAACACCGAAAGAACACAGAAAAAGCTTAACAGCAAAAATACTGCACCTATAAAAAGCCCCGAATACTGCTGTTTCAGGGGCTTTTTTGCCTTGTCTATAAAAAACACAAGTATTATTCCCTGCCCCAAGCTGTTTATAAAAATTCCGGCACCCTGACGGAACGCCGCAGGCACATCGGGTTTCAACAACACACTTAAATATTCAAAATTCATATTGGGTATTGAAAATATAAACATCAACAAAAGTATTACAGCTACAAACACAATACCCACCAGTGAAAAAAGATATATCACCTTTTTGTCTTTAAGACCTAAAAGGAAACCCAGTGCCAACAGCAGAGCAACTATAACATACATCGAAGTGTTAGGTAATCGCATGGTGTCGATAAACAGCGTGTAATCCCTTGAGCATATAGAAAGGCTAAAAGCTGACAATATTATAATGGGTATTGCAAGCCATTTAGCGCATTTATTATCTAGCAGATTTTTGGTGCCTGTGGCTGTGAGTTTTGAATACAAACAATAAACAACAAGGCTGGGCGCAAGGATTAAAAGAAGTGCGTAAATACCGCTGTGGGCATCGCTTCCCGACGGAAACTTCATAAGTGTATTGCCCAAAATAAAAATCGCTATAAGCGCCACCGAATGGTGCCAATAGGTCACTGAGTTTTTTGTTGACATCTACACACCCCCGCCTTCAATATTGCACCTTACCGTTACTTGTGAGTTTAAAAATATTTTAAACCGT
>JAZNRT010000040.1:0-12885 GCA_045590875.1 Acutalibacteraceae bacterium | reverse complement strand
CGGTGGCTTCATGAATGATATCTTCGGAGAAGAGTTGAAAATATGAGTAAAAGAAGAAAGCAAGGCGAAGGCACCTTGCGAAAACGAGCAGACGGTCGATGGGAAGCTCGTGTGGTTATCGGCTACGATGAAAAAGGAAATCCCATCACCAAAAATGTAACCGCTATGGAAAAAGGCAAATGCCTTGAAAAGTTAGAGCAGCTAAAAGAAAAATGCGGTGTGCAACTCACAGGCAAAGTCAAAGCGGAAATGGCGTTCGGCGATTGGCTGGACTTCTGGTATCAGCAGTATGCTAAGCAAACGCTCCGCCCAACCACGCAGTCGGGATACGAAAATATGATATACAATCATATAATTACCGATATCGGTAAAATACCGCTGAACAAATTAACGCAGAACGACCTGCAACAATTTTATACCCGACTGAAAAACGGCGGCAGAAAAGTGCGAACCGAACTATACGGCAAAGGATTGTCCGACCGTATGGTGCGCGGATGCCACGCTATGTGCCGAAAGGCATTAGAAAAAGCGGTTGCAGACGGTATTATAAGAATAAACCCTGCAATCGGTTGCAAATTGCCTCCGAAGAAAGCTAAGGAAATGCAAGTGCTGACGAGAGAGGAAATGCAGAGGTTCATGGCACAAGCCAAAGCCGATGGGTACTTCGAACTGTTCCTCCTTGAACTCTGCACAGGGATGCGCCGAGGTGAAATCGTGGCTCTGCAATGGGATGACCTTAATATGCAGACGGGCGAACTTCACATCTGCCGTCAGACAACAACGGTACACGGCAACATTCATATATGTGCGCCGAAAACCAAATCTTCCATCCGCACCGTAATACTTCCGCCGGACATTGTAAAAATCCTTGCGGAATACAAAAAGCGAATAAACTCACGGTGGATGTTCCCATCCCCCGTAAAAGAGGATGCGCCATATCATCCTTCCGCGATACGCAAGGTGCTCGACAGAACCTTGGAAAGAGCCGAATGTAAGCACGTCCGTTTCCACGATCTCAGGCATACCTTCGCCACCACCGCCCTTGCCAATGGTATGGATGTGAAAACGCTGTCGGCGATCATAGGTCACATTTCATCAGAAACGACCTTAAATATATACACCCATATCACCGATAATATGCAACGCAGTGCAGCCAACAAAATTGAGCAGGGCTTCGGGCGAAATGAGGGCACTTTGAGTGAGGACAAGCAAACACCCGACCAAGCGGCAAAAACGCCCGTGAGAGCGAAATTCGAGCCGAAACAGCCCAAAATTCGCCGCCCCGGCACCGGATGTATCACAGAGATCAATGATCACCTGTTCGAAGGTCGGTACTCTCCAACAAACGCATACGGAAAACGCACACCGAAAAATGTGTACGCCAAGACAAGAGAAGAATGCGAAGAAAAGCTCGCCGATCTGATCACGCAGATGAATGCCGAGATCACCGCTGAAAAGGAACGGCTTAAGGCAGAACAATCGGCATAAAAGAAACAAACCGCCACGGAACACTCCGTGGCGGTGATGCTTTATTCATCGTCTTTATTTATTTCAGAAAGGTAACCTGCAGTAATAACGCCGGACGGCAATGCTATAATTGCAATACCAAATACAGAGGAAATCATCGTGACAATTCTGCCGATAGTTGTAACAGGATACAAATCGCCATAACCAACTGTTGTCAATGAAATGGTTGCCCAATATACTGCATCAAAGAATGTGTTAAAGGATTCGGGTTCAACATTGTAAATAACCAAGGCTGAAACAAGAACATAGGCTACAGCCATAGTTGCAACGGCAGCTAAAACCTTTTTCTGCTTTTTAAACACATTTGAAATAATCTCAAAACTTTTAGAATATCTTAAAAATTTAAATGCACGAAGCACCTTTAATGTTCTTAACAAGCGGAATAGTTTAAGGAGTCTGAAACCGCTGTTCAAAACAGATACAGACGGCAGTATAGAAAGTAAATCAATTATTGCCATTGGAGTAATTGGATATAAAAAGAAAGAAGCAACAGATTTTTTAAGTTTTATATCCGCTGTTATCAGCCGTAATAAATAATCAAAAATAAAAATGGCGACTGTTATGTAATCAATCCATTGGAATATTGAATTAGTTGTTTTGAAAGCCAAAGGAAAGATGCTGACAATGATAGTAGTCATCATAACAAAATCGTAGACGCTACTTAATTTTCCGCCATTTCCAGATGGCTCAATAATTTCATAAATCTTTTTTCTCATAATTCCACCACAAATTAATTTTTAATATTATATCACATGTAATAAAAATAAACAAGATGTATCAAAAATTGAGCCGGAGTAAACAAAGAAAAGGGAGTTTTGCAGGCCACATTTGATTATGTGGTCGTAAAAAATGCGATTTTTGTAAAAGTGGCGACAAAACACCTAAAAAGCATAAAAAATTGACCGAAAGTGGAGGTGAAGCCTCAAAATTCGGTCAAAATTTGGTGCCGATGGCGGGACTTGAACCCGCACGGTATCGCTACCAACGGATTTTGAGTCCGTCACGTCTGCCAATTCCATCACATCGGCGAATTATCAGCGTTTGTTATTATATAATAACGGAGAGGAAATTTCAAGTACTTTTTTAAAAAAATCCTCTGTCTTTTGAAAAAATCAAAAAAATTATATATAATAATTAACATCTTATGGTGGCAATCTCTTGACAAAACCACCATATATTGTATAATTATAATGTTATATTATGTAAAATTATAAATGGGAAGTGTATTATGGCTACAAAGGCAAAAGAATACAGTAACGACAGTATTTCATCACTTAAAGGGGCCGACAGAGTTCGTAAACGACCTGCCGTTATTTTTGGTTCAGATGGTATAGACGGTTGTCAGCACGCTGTGTTTGAAATTATTTCCAATTCAATTGACGAAGCGCGAGAGGGCTACGGCAAAAAAATCCTCATAACCTATTATTCCGATAATTCAATAGAGGTGCAGGATTTTGGTCGTGGTATACCTGTTGATTTCAATAAGGCTGAGGATAGATATAACTGGGAGCTGGTCTTCTGCGAAATGTACGCAGGCGGTAAGTATAAAACCAATGAGGGCGGCAGTTATGAATTTTCATTGGGCTTAAATGGCTTAGGCTTATGTTCAACTCAATACGCATCGGAATATATGGATGTAGAGATAAAGCGCGACGGCTTTATTTACACACTGCATTTTGAGCATGGTGAAAATGTGGGTGGTCTTAAAAAAGAGCCATACGATAAAAAGGATACAGGCACCCGCATTCGTTGGAAACCTGATATCAAGGTGTTTACAGATATCAATATTCCCACAAGCTACTTTCTTGATATTCTTCGTCGTCAGGCTATTGTTAACGACGGAGTGTTATTTCAGCTTAAAACCCAAGAGGGCAATAAATTTCACACCGAAGAATTTCAGTATAAAGACGGCATAAAAGATTATCTAAACGAATTTATCGGCGAAGAGGGATTAAGCTCTGTTCAGTTTTGGCAAACCGAGCAGCAGGGTCGTGATCGTGAGGATAAAAAACCTTATCGTGTGAAAATCAACGCTTCCCTTTGTTTTTCAAACCGGAAGCAGTTAAAAGAATATTACCACAATTCAAGCTGGCTGGAATATGGCGGTGCACCCGAAAAGGCAGTGCGAAGTGCCTTTGTTTCTCAGATTGACAGCTATATTAAGCAAAACAATAAATATCAAAAAAATGAAAGCAAAATTTCCTTTACCGATGTTGAGGAATGCTTGGTATTGGTGATTTCATCCTTTTCTACCCAAACTTCATATGAAAACCAAACCAAGAAAGCCATTACGAATAAATTTATTCAAGAGGCTATGACTGATTTCTTCCGCCGCAATTTGGAAATATATTTTATAGAAAACAAAGCTGAGGCGGATAAAATTGCCGAGCAGGTGCTGATAAATAAGCGCAGCCGTGAAAAGAGCGAAAAAGAGCGCCTAAATCTTAAAAATACACTTCAAAAGGGCGACGACCCTTTGAACAGAATACCTAAATTTGTGGATTGCCGTAGCAGAGATACTGCTGATCGTGAATTGTTTATAGTTGAGGGTGATTCGGCTCTTGGCTCTTGTAAATTGGCACGTGACCCAAATTTTCAGGCTATTATGGCGGTAAGAGGAAAAATCCTCAATTGCCTTAAAGCAGAATACAATAAAATATTCAAAAGTGAAATTATAACAAACCTTGTAAAGGTGCTGGGCTGCGGTGTAGAGGTCCAAACTAAAGCTAATAAGGATTTATCTACCTTTAGTCTCGATAAGCTTCGTTGGAATAAGGTTATAATATGTACCGATGCCGATGTGGACGGCTTCCAGATCCGCACCCTAATTTTGACTATGATGTATAGGCTTATGCCCTCCCTTATTGATGCGGGCAAGGTTTTTATTGCCGAAACACCCCTTTATGAAATAACCACTAAGGAAAAAACCTACTTTGCTTATGATGAAAATGAAAAAGTGGAAATATTAAGGGAAATAGGGGATAAGAAGTATACTATCCAGCGATCAAAGGGTCTTGGTGAAAATCAACCCGATATGATGAATATGACAACTATGAATCCCGCCTCCCGCAGGCTTATTAAGGTACTTGCCCGCGATGCCGAGCGAACTGCAGAAATGTTTGATTTGTTGCTTGGGGATAATCTTGCAGGCAGAAAAGATTATATTGCTGAAAACGGCTACCGTTATTTAGACGAGCTTGATTTAGCTTAAGACAAGGAGAAGCATTATGGCACCAAGAAAAAAGAAACAGCCAATGGTGACCCCTGAGGGCGGCTTGGCAGAAAATGTGTATATAGCCGATGCAGGTATGGTTGTAGACCAACCTATAACCGAAACCCTTGAAAATAACTATATGCCCTATGCTATGAGTGTAATTGTTTCGCGAGCTATTCCCGAAATTGATGGCTTTAAACCTTCACACCGCAAACTTCTTTACACTATGTATGAAATGGGACTTCTTAACGGCGGCAGAATAAAGTCCGCCAATATAGTAGGCCGCACAATGCAGTTAAATCCTCACGGGGATGCCGCAATTTACGATACTATGGTGCGTCTTTCTGAGGGCTATCAGGCGTTGTTGCATCCCTTTGTAGATTCTAAAGGTAACTTTGGTAAGGCATATTCCCGCGATATGCAGTGCGCTGCATCCCGTTATACCGAGGCGCGCCTTTCGGGAATTGCCAACGAGCTTTTTACCGACATAGGTAATGACACCGTAGATTTTGTAGATAACTACGATGCTACAAAGAAAGAACCGGTACTTTTTCCGGTAACCTTCCCGTCAATACTTGTTAATGCCAATAAGGGTATTGCGGTTGGTATGGCAAGTGATATCTGCCCCTTTAATTTGGAAGAGGTTTGTCGCACCACCATAGAATATATCAGGGATAATGATGTGGATATTTCTGAAACGCTTTTAGCACCCGATTTCCCTGTAGGCGGTCAGCTCATATACGATAAAGAGGAAATGCGGAGTATTTACGAAACAGGTCGCGGTAGCTTTAAGGTGCGTTCTATTTATTCTTACGATAAATCTCAAAACTGTATAGATGTTACCGAGATTCCGCCCTCAACCACAGTTGAGGCCATAATAGAAAAGGTAATTGAGCTTATCAAGCTTAAGAAAATTACCGAAATAAACGACATTCGCGATGAAACGGGTCTTGGTGGACTAAAGGTTACCATTGACTTAAAGCGCGGGGTTGACCCTGAAAAATTTATGCAAAAGCTATTTAAATTAACCCCCTTTCAGGATAGCTTTTCTTGTAACTTTAACATTCTTATTTCGGGTTATCCCAAAGTTATGGGCATTCGTGATATATTGGAAGAATGGGTTGCATTCAGAAGCGAGTGTGTAAAGCGAAGAATTTATTTTCTTAAAAATAAAGCTGAAAAACGTCTGCATTTGCTCAAGGGCCTTTCAAAAATTTTGCTTGATATAGATAAGGCAATCAAGATTGTCCGCGAAACCGAAGAGGAAAAAGAGGTTGTGCCAAACCTTATGATTGGCTTCGGCATTGACGAAATTCAGGCAGAGTACGTAGCAGAAATTAAGTTGCGCCATTTGAACCGTGAATACATTCTAAAGCAATTAAAGGATATTGAAGAATTAGAAACTCAAATTTCCGACTATGAAACAATCCTTAAATCACGTACAAGAGTTTATACTATAATCATTAAAGAGCTTGAAAGCGTTATTAAAAAGTATGGCAAACCTCGTCGTACCAAGATAATAAACGCAGTAGAGGTAAATGAGGTTGCAGATGCACCTGAAGAAATACCCGATTACCCTGTGCATCTCTTCTTTACAAACGAGGGCTATTTCAAAAAAATCACACCCCAGTCGCTTAGAATGAGCGGCGAGCAAAAGCTTAAAGAGGGCGACGAGATTAAAACAACGATGGAATCTACCAATTCCAGAGAGCTGTTGTTCTTTACGAATAAGCATCAGGTTTACAAAACAAGAATTGCGGATTTCGACGATTCCAAAGCCAGTGTTCTAGGTGATTATGTTCCCGCAAAGCTCCAAATGGAGGAGGGAGAAACTCCTGTAAATATGACAGTGCTTCAGGATTACACAGGCTTTATGCTCTTTGTCTTCGAAAACGGAAGGGTTGCGAAGGTAGATATTAAATCATACGAAACCAAAACCAACCGAAAAAAGCTTATCAATGCTTATTCTGATAAATTCCCATTGGTTACCGCCTTGTATTTGAGGGAAGAAACCGATATTTTAGTCTCCTCAACAGGCGGCAGAATGCTATTGCTCAACACCGAAACTCTGCAAACCAAATCCACTAAAAACACCTCAGGTGTAGCTGTAATGACTCAAAAGCGCGGTCAGAAGGTATCCTCTGCAAAGGTTTATCAGGAAGGTTTTTTAACAAAACCCCACCGCTATAGAGCAAAGAATCTTCCCGCAGCCGGAAGTCTTCCCACAGGTGAAGATCAGGGAGAACAATTAAAATTATTATAAAAAACGCCGTCATCCGGATACGGAGTGACGGCGGTCGGCTGTACGCAAACGCTTATTGTTTAAATTACTTCCGACAGTTATATTATACTTTAATTAAAAAGGTTTATTCGAAAAAAATATAAGAAATATTTGACATTATATCAGTTTTGTTTTATATTTAATAGGTTATCAGTATCCGTATTGGAGGATTTACAAATGCAAAAAGAACTTGCAAAAAAATATGAGCCTCAGGCAGTAGAAGACCGCATTTACGATTTTTGGATTAACGGCGGTTATTTCCATGCAGAGGTGGATGAAAGCAAAAAACCTTATACAATAGTTATTCCACCACCCAATATCACAGGTCAGTTGCATATGGGTCATGCCCTTGATAATACCTTGCAGGATATTCTCATTCGTTGGCGCCGTATGCAGGGCTATGATGCTCTTTGGATTCCCGGCACCGATCATGCGTCTATTGCAACAGAGGCAAAAATTGTTGAGGCAATGCGCAAAGAAGGAATTACCAAGGAAGATATAGGCAGAGAACAATTCCTAGTTCGCGCATGGGATTGGCGTGATAAATTCGGTAGAAGAATTGTATCTCAGCTCAAAAAGCTTGGTACTTCCTGCGATTGGGAGCGTGAGCGTTTCACTATGGATGAGGGCTGTTCTAAGGCGGTAAAAGAAGTATTTGTTCGCCTTTATGAAAAGGGCTCTATATATCAGGGTGAAAAAATAATCAACTGGTGTCCCCATTGCTTAACCTCCATATCAGATGCTGAGGTTGAATATGCTGAGCACGATGGCTCGTTCTGGCATCTTCGCTACTTCCTTTCCGACGGAAGTGGTGAAATTCAACTTGCCACAACACGGCCTGAAACCCTGCTAGGTGATACCGCAGTCGCAGTACACCCCGATGATGAACGCTATGCATCACTTATCGGCAAAACAGTAAAGTTGCCTTTAACAGATAGAGAAATTCCCATTATTGCAGATGAATATGTTGAAAAGGATTTTGGTACAGGTGTTGTTAAAATTACCCCTGCTCATGATCCTAACGACTTTGAGGTTGGGCTCCGTCACAGTCTACCTATTATAAATATAATGACCGACGATGCCCATATGACGGAGGAGTGCGGCAAATACGCAGGTCTCGACCGTTATGAGGCCCGTAAGCTAATGGTTAAAGATTTAGAAGAGAGCGGAAATCTTGTTAAGGTTGAGCCTATGAAGCACAATGTTGGCTCTTGCTATCGTTGTAACACAGTTGTAGAGCCTCGTATTTCTAAGCAGTGGTTTGTTAAAATGAAGGATTTGGCAGCCCCCGCTATAAATGTTGTAAAAAACGGTGAAATTAAGCTGATTCCACAAAGGTTTGAAAAAACCTATTACAACTGGATGGAGAATATTAAGGATTGGTGTATTTCCCGTCAGCTTTGGTGGGGTCACAGAATCCCTGCTTGGTATTGTCAGGATTGCGGTGAGGTAATTGTTTCCCGCGAAGCTCCACACAGCTGTTCTAAGTGTAACAGTACCTCATTAAAGCAGGATGAAGACACTCTTGATACCTGGTTCTCCTCAGCACTTTGGCCATTTTCAACCTTAGGTTGGCCTGACGAAACACCTGAGCTCAAGTATTTTTATCCCACAAGCACATTGGTTACAGGCTACGATATTATTTTCTTCTGGGTTGCAAGAATGATATTCTCAGGTCTTGAATATACAGGTGAATCACCCTTTAACACCGTTCTTTTCCACGGTATTGTCCGGGATGCTCAGGGTAGAAAGATGTCTAAATCCTTGGGCAACGGCATAGACCCACTTGAGGAAATTGAAAAATACGGTGCCGACGCATTAAGATTTACCCTTGCTACCGGCAACAGCCCAGGTAACGATATGCGTTATGTTCCTGAAAGGGTAGAGGCAAGCCGTAATTTTGCCAACAAGCTTTGGAATGCCGCTAGGTTTGTTCTTATGAATCTTAGCGATAACGAGCCGGCACCCCATATTCCCGAAGCATTGGCAACAGAGGATAAATGGATTCTTTCAAAATTCAATAAGCTTGTAGGCGACGTTACCGACAACCTCGAAAAATTCGAATTGGGTCTTGCTGTAAGCAAGCTTTACGATTTCATTTGGGATGTATACTGCGACTGGTATATTGAAATATGCAAAGCTCGACTTAATTCAGACGATGAAAAGGGGAAGAAAACCGCTAAAGCAGTATTGGTTTATGTACTTTCCGAAACATTAAAGCTTTTGCATCCCTTTATGCCTTTCATTACAGAGGAAATCTGGCAGGCGCTTCCCCATAATGGCGAATCTATTATGGTTTCTGCATGGCCTGTGGTTAATTCAAACAACGAGTTTGAGGCTGAAGCCGAGAGCTTTGAAAAGCTTATGTCTGTTATTCGTGCTATCCGTGCCCGTCGTTCAGAAATGAATGTTCCGCCATCTAAAAAAGCTAAGGTATATATTGCCACATCTGAACAGTCGGCATTTATTGGCGGTGAAATGTTCATCGAAAAGCTAGCATCTGCGAGTGAAGTGGAAATCGGTGCTGAGTTTGATATTGATGGGGCGGTTACAGTAGTTACCGATAGTGCCGTTGTGTCGATTCCTATGAACGAATTGGTAGATTTCGAAGCTGAGCGCGCACGACTTAAGAAAGAATTAGATGTAGCATTAAAGGATAAGGAGTTCTTCGAAAAGAAGCTTAATAACCCCGGCTTTGTTGCAAAAGCCCCCGAGGCGGTTGTTGCACAGCAAAGGGAATCCTTGGCTAAGGTTCTTTCTAAAATAGAAATGCTTAACGATAGCGTTAAATCATTAGGTTAAATTTATGGGGGCTGTTGTTTCAGCCCCTTTGGTTTTAGGTGATGTTATGCAGTATGCCGATGCATTGAATTATATATTCTCATTAAAAACAGTATCTCTCAATCCTAGTCTTGAAAGAACAACCTCTGCGCTGGCTCTTTTGGGCAATCCTCAAAATTCTTTAAAAGTAATCCATATCGCAGGTACTAATGGTAAAGGCTCGGTTGCAGCTATGACAGCTGAGATTTTAAAGGCGGCAGGATTAAAGGTGGGGCTGTTTATTTCACCATTTATTATAGATTTTTGTGAGCGCATACAAGTAGATGGTGAATTTATTCCCAAATCAGCGCTTTGTAAATTTACAAAGCAGGTAATGAGTGTACAAACTGTTTTAAAAGAAAAGGGCTTAGAGCTTGGTCAATTTGAATTTATCACAGTATTAGCTTTCCTTTATTTTAAAAATATGAACTGTGATTATGTGGTTCTGGAAACGGGACTTGGCGGTAGATACGACGCAACAAATACAGTTTCAAAGCCTCTTTGCACTGTGATTACTAAAATCTCTCTTGACCACACAGCAATTTTAGGTGATACCATAGAAAAAATAGCAAAGGAAAAAGTCGGTATAATAAAAGAGGGTATACCTGTGGTAACCTGTGAGCAGCCGCAGGGTGCTATGAAGTTAATAAAAGAAACCTCATTAAATTTAAACGCAAGCTTGTTGGTCACAAATCTCAAAAATGCTGAGCAAATAAAAATAAACGTTAATTCCACAGAATTCCTTTTTAAGGGAGAACATTATAAGACATCTCTTTTGGGCAGGCATCAGGTTGAAAACGCTATTCTTGCCATTACTGCCGTGCGTACCGTTCTGCCAAATATAGCGTATAATTCATTAAAGAGAGGATTGGCAAATGTCCAGCACCCTGCAAGGTTGGAATTGATATCGAACGCACCGCCTATAATTATAGATGGTGCTCACAATCCCGACGGCGCTATAACCCTTGCTGATTATTTGCGCGAAGCTAAATTTTGCGGCACACTTATCTTTGGCGGAATGAAGGATAAAAACATAAGTGAGGTTGCAAAAACTCTTTCCAATTCTGCTCAAAAAATAATAACCGTAGCAGTCCAAAACAACCCGCGTGCCGAAACTGCCGAAAACATGAAAAGTATTTTTAGTCAGTTTCATAATAATGTTGTTGCGGCAAAAAGTTATACCCAAGCACTTTCAATATTAGAAAATCAACCTACTGTGATTTGCGGTTCGCTGTATCTTGCGGCGGATATGAGAAAGCTAATTTGCAAAAATCATTAAAACAATATATTTATCGACAACCAAATACAGCAAATTTCTTACGGATAACCCATTATATTATTATATGGGTTGTCCGTATTTTTTATTACAAAAAGAAAAGGAGCAGATAGTTTTGCAGGTAAGGATAGATTTAAAAGAACGAACGCTGTTTGCATATCTGTGCGGTGATATAGACCACCATACTGCAAAGGCAATTAGAGAGGAAATAGATAACAGTATAGATCAACACGAGCCGTCACTCTTGGTTATGGATTTTGGTGAGGTTTCCTTTATGGATAGCTCAGGAATCGGTCTTGTTATGGGGCGGTTTAAAAAAATGCAGGCAATAAACGGGGAAATACAAATTATCAACACACCTTTGTATATATCTAAGGTAATGCGTATTTCAGGCATAGAAAAATTAGCAAAAATCTCAAATAAGGGGGATGCACATGAAACCGTTAAATGAATTAAAAATTGTTTTATTGTCAAAATCAAGTAATGAAAGCTTTTCACGCGTTGCAGTTGCATCGTTTTTATCTCAGCTTGACCCAACAATAGAGGAGATTAACGATATAAAAACAGCAGTATCCGAGGCGGTAACAAATTGTATCGTTCACGCGTATAAGGAAACAATTGGCAAAATCTACATAACTGTAGCAATCTATGAAGGTCGAAATGTAACCATCAGAATAAGGGACAACGGTTGCGGTATAGAGGATGTAGAAAAAGCGCGGGAGCCTATGTTTACCACAGGTGGTGATGAACGTGCAGGCTTAGGGTTTGCAGTTATGGAAAGCTTTATGGATAAAGTTCGGGTGTCTTCAAAAAAGGATAAATATACATCGGTTATTATGAAAAAGAAGCTTGGGGAAAAGAAGTGACAAGAGATGAAATAATAACCTCAAATTTAGGCTTGGTCCACGCTTGCTGTAAACGTTTTGTAGGCAGGGGTATAGAATACGACGATTTGTTTCAGGCTGGAAGTATGGGTCTTATAAAGGCTGTGGATGGCTTTGATGAAGCCAAGGGACTTCGCCTTTCTACCTATGCTGTACCTGTAATATTAGGGGAAATCAAGCGTCTCTTTCGTGATGGTGGTGCAGTTAAGGTTAGCCGTTCACTAAAGGAGTTGTCTCTAAAGGTTTCGCGGTTAAGCTCACAGTTGTCAATTAAACTTAATCGAGAACCAACAGTCGGTGAGCTTGCTGAAGCATTAGGTGTTTCAGCCGAAGAGATAACCGAAGCGCTTTGCGCTGCACAACCCACTCTTTCATTAACCTATGATAATGATGGTGAGGTCTCCCAGTTGGATGTGCCTGTAGAATCTCATGAACGCTCTGTTTCAGATAGAGTTGCATTAAATCAAGTGTTAAGCACATTGTCTCCAAAGGATAGAGAATTGATTGACCTTCGTTTTTTTAAATTGTATACTCAACAACAAACGGCAGGCAGACTGGGTATGACTCAGGTGCAGGTTTCAAGAAGAGAAAAAGCAATATTAACTAATATACGTCAAAAGCTTGCATAGCAAATTGCTGTGCAAGCTGTTTTTGCGATGGTGTTTAGTAATATTAACATAATAAATCGCATTATTTTGAAACACAAATTAACAAAAATAACTAAATTTCTATTTTTCTTAAATTTTTTGCAAAAAAGTGTTGACAAAGGGGGATAGAAGTGGTAATATAATCAAGCTGACCCTTTGTGGGGAGGCAAAATGGACCTTGAAAATTAAACAACGATAAGAATAAATTGGACCCGACAATTTCTTGAAGAAAGTAA
>JAZNRT010000039.1:0-9949 GCA_045590875.1 Acutalibacteraceae bacterium | reverse complement strand
GATATGTTCGTTAGTGCGGCGGGATTTATAGCCGAGGTTTCGGGAATTCCAAAGTTTATAGTTGGTGCAACCATAGTGAGCCTTGCCACCACATTGCCCGAAATGCTGGTTTCTACAATTGCCGCAGCGGGAGGAAACAACGAAATTGCCGTTGGTAATGCCTCAGGCTCGGTTGCCGCCAATGTGGGGCTGATTCTAAGCATAGCCTTTATATGTATGAAGGGCGAAGTGTTTAACCCACGAGAGTATAAGGTGAAAACCGTTTTGGCACTTCTTTCGGCGCTCACCTTGGCAATATGCGGATTGGTTTTTGGAAGTGTTA
This sequence comes from Acutalibacteraceae bacterium, assembly GCA_045590875.1. Taxonomy (GTDB): domain Bacteria; phylum Bacillota; class Clostridia; order Oscillospirales; family Acutalibacteraceae; genus UMGS1532. The sequence continues at coordinate 9,627 of JAZNRT010000039.1, read as the reverse complement.
CCCCCCTTTGCTCTTGGGTGCTGATAACAATATTTATCGTTTTTATGTGGGACAATTTGCGAAAGGCAATAAAGGTACAGGGGGTAACCGCTTTTGAGGGTGAGGTTTCTAAAAATTCAATTATAAAAAATGTTGCGAAATTCATAGGCGGTGCGGCAGGAATAGCGCTGGGTGCCGAACTGCTGGTGGATAACGGCAAGCTGTTTGCGGTGGATATTTTAGGTGTGAGCGAAAGGGTGGTTGCCGTTACGGTTATTGCGGTGGGAACCTCTCTGCCTGAGCTTGCCACAACCCTTACCGCCATTTGCAAAAAGCAGTTCTCTCTGTCGGCGGGCAATATTCTGGGCGCAAACATAATAGATTTAACCCTGATTTTACCCCTTTGCTCCCTTGTTTCGGGAAAGCCACTGCCAATTTCGCTTAGCTCTGCCCGCCTAGACCTGCCCGCCTGCTTTATACTTAGTGCGGCGGCTCTTATTCCTACACTTCGGGCAAAAAAAATCAGCCGTACCACAGGGTTTGCGGTACTGCTGATGTACGTGGTTTATATAATTTTAAGCGCCGATGGCTAAGGCTAATTAAACTAACTGAATTAAACATAAAAAGTCGGTAAGCAATAAGCCGAGTTCTGTCATTAGGACGACCATCTATCTCGACTGTACATTACTGCACAGCTCAAGCCACTTTTCAAGGCACGCCGGACAAGCGTATAGCCCTACTTAGTGTTGCTCCGGATAGGGTTTACAGACCCCCTATGTTACCATAGGACGTGGTGAGCTCTTACCTCGCCTTTCCACCCTTACCCAAGCGGCAAGGCTTAGCACCTTGTGGCTTGGGCGGTATATCTCTGTTGCACTCTCCCTGAGGTTACCCTCGGCGGCCGTTAGCCGTTATCCTGTCCTGCGGAGCTCGGACTTTCCTCACACAAAAGATGTGCGCGGCCGTCTAGCTTACCGACTTTTTAGATGTTATCATATTTCTCTTGGTTTTTCAAGTCGCCGCTTTGTAAAATTCCAAAATTGTGCGATAGGTCATATAAACATCCAGCTTTGCTACCACCTCAAAGGGTGCGTGCATAGAAAGCACGGGAACACCTAAATCCACAACATCAAGACCTAAATTTGCAATATATTTTGCAACCGTTCCGCCGCCGCCTGCATCTACCTTGCCTAACTCACCGTGTTGCCAGATAATGCCTGCACCATTAAGAATACTACGAATTTTGGCAACATACTCCGCCGAAGCATCGGAGGTGCCGCCTTTACCCCTTGCGCCTGTATACTTCGTGATAACTGCGCCGTAGTTAAGAAAACAGGAATTGCGCTTTTCAGAAACATCGGCAAAGGTGGGGTCGAATGCCGCATTAACATCGGCAGAAAGACAGCGTGAATTGCTAAGGGCTTTGTGAATATCTCCGCCCTGAGCCTTTGCTAAATCGTAAATAAAATATTTGAGCCAAGCCGAGTTCATACCTGTGTTACCGTCGGAGCCTACCTCCTCCTTATCGGCAAGGATGGTAACGGCGGTTACTTCAGGATTTTCTATATCCAACACCGCTTGCAGTGCAGGGTAGGCGCATACTCGGTCGTCGTGACCGTAGGCGCCAATCATTGAGCGGTCGAAGCCAATATCACAAGCCTTAGCGGCGGGCACACATTCCAGCTCTGCCGACATAAAGTCCTCTTCGGTTACACCGTATTTTTGGTTTAGAATGTTCATTATATTAAGCTTTACAGAATCTGCCTCGTCTCCGTCTTTAAAGGGGCGACTGCCTATAAGAATATTTAACTCCTCACCTTTAATGCCCTCCGACAGAGTGCGTTTGCTCTGTTCTGCCGCCAAATGGGGAAGAAGGTCGGTTATCACAAATTTTGGATCGCCCTCGTCCTCACCTATATTCACCTTTACAACACTGCCGTCGGTTTTACAGAAAACGCCGTGCAGACTTAAAGGAATGGCTGTCCACTGATATTTCTTGATTCCGCCGTAATAGTGGGTTTTAAAGAGCGCCAGCTCCTCGCTTTCGTATAAGGGATTGGGCTTCAAATCAAGGCGGGGTGAATCAATATGGGCGGCGGCAACATTAACGCCGTTTTCTATGGGTGTGCTGCCAATAACCGCAAGCGCCAATGCCTTACCTCGATTGTTGAAGTAAACCTTATCTCCCGCTTTATAATTCACTAAGCTTTGATAGGGTTTAAAACCCTTGCTTTCAGCTATTCTCACACACTCCTCAACCGCCTCGCGTTCGGTTTTTGCGGTGTCCAGAAACTTTTTATAGCCCTCGCAGAAAAGGTCACACCTATTCAATTCCTCGCTTGAAAGAATTTCTCCGCCGTTTTTTCTGTTCATAAACAGCGCTTCCTTTAATTCCTCAGCTCTGGTTTTTGTTTCGCTCATAATATTACCTCTATTCATACAGTTTTTTGTAAATATCCATTGTCTTTTCAACCTTTTCCACATACACCGCTGTTTCGGAAAAGGGCATTTCTGAAAGGGTCACACCGTCGGCGGAATACCTGCTGTCGCTAAGCCATTCGACAACATGGGCAGGCCCCGCATTATAGGCGGCGATAATCTCATTCTTTCCGCCAAATCTAGTATAAAGATGTGAAAGATACCAGCTGCCGCATTTTATGTTGGTTTCGGGGTCAAAAAGCAGCTGGGTGTCTACCGTATTGCCGTAAACCTTTTCACAAACCCAATTGAAGGTGTCCTCTGTGAGTTGCATAAGTCCCTTTGCCCCCGCATTTGACACGGCATCGGCTTTAAAATTGCTTTCGCATTTTATAACCGCAAAGAGAAGGTCGCTGTCTATACCATATTCTTCAGCATATTTCAGCACATATTCGGAATATTTTTGCGGATAGAGATATTCAGCCACCCGTCTTGCGCCCCAGTCGGCGCCAAAAAGCAGCAAAACAAGGCTAAGCACCACTCCCATAAGCCGCCTTAAGGGGCGCCGCAAGTATGATTTACGCTTCATAAAATTTCTCCGTAATGCTTTTAATATAGGCGGTGCATTCCTTCTGGAATGCTTCCCTTTTTCCGCCGTTTACTATTATTTTTTTGCACCTATGGCGGTAAAATTCATCGGGCTTTCCGGCAGAAATGCGAAGCCGTGCCTCATCTTCGGTTAAATTATCCCGCGCCATTATCCGTTTTAATCGTAGGTTTTCGTCAGACAGTATCCCTATTACCTCATGGCAAAGGTTTTGGGCGCCCGCCTCAAAAAGGGTGGGTGCGTCCAATAGAATTTTTTCCCCGCCGCACTCTATTTTCTTTTTTATTTCTTCCATAATAAAGGGCAGAGTTATAGAGTTGAGTTTTTCGGTGTTTTCTTTAGTTTTAAAGGCGGCGGCAGCTAATGCCTTACGATTTAGTTTTCCCTTTGAATCCAGTATATTTCCGAATTCCAACACTAGTTTATCTAAACATTCCTCTGTGTTTTCCACAACCTCGCGGGCTACTCTATCGGCATCAATTACCAAGAAGCCCTGCTCTTTAAATAACTGCGCGGCGGTGGATTTACCGCTACCCGTTGCGCCTGTAAGACCTACCACAAGCTTTTTTAGTTTAACCACATGAAAGGCGGCGGCGCGGATAAGTCGGTTATACACAGCCAAGCCCACACCCGAAAGTGATGGGGAATGAGCGTAGGCGGTTTTGGCGCCTCTTTCGTCTAAATCGCGCAATGCCGCAAAAAGCCCCGCTGCCTGAGTCTCCTCATCTGTAAAACTGCCATAGCACACAGTGGGTACGTTGAGCCTTTCGGCATCCTCCTTAAAGCAAAGGGCAAAAACTCCATCGCCACTCATTTTGTTTACATAATTTATATATGCTTCCCTTTCACCCTCAACAAGAATAACCTTGGTTTTGGGGGCGTAGTGCTTATATTTCATACCTGGGCTTGCAACGGGCTTGCCCTCTTCTAGCTTTGAAGTAACTGCCTTGTCCACAATAACCTCGCCCAAAACCTCCTGCAGCTGCTCAACAGTTACAGCGCCCGGACGCAAAAGCCTTGGGGTTTCACCCACAAGAGAAATTACGGTGGATTCAAGCCCCACCTCGCTATCTCCGGATTTTACAATAGCATCTATACGGTGGTTTAAATCCTTAATACAATGCTGTGCTGTTGTGGGGCTTGGCGAGCCCGAAAGATTGGCGCTGGGTGCCGCCAAAGGGGTGCCTGCCGCCGAGATTATGGCTTGTGCCACCGAATTTTTTGGAAAGCGCACCGCAACAGTATCTAATCCCGCCGAAATAACCGAGGGCACCTTGTGGCTTTTAGGCAAAACCATAGTGAGGGGACCCGGCCAATATTTTTCGGCAAGTTTTTTTGCGCCTTCGGGAATTTCGCGAACTAAGCTTTTTAGCATTTTTATATCGCTTATATGAACTATAAGCGGATTATCCTGAGGTCTGCCCTTGGCTAAAAATATATTTTTCACAGCCCGCTCGTTAAAGGTATCTGCCGCCAAGCCGTAAACCGTTTCGGTAGGTATGGCAACAAGACCGCCCTTTTTTAAAATTTCGGCAGCCTCGTCAATACCCTCGCGGTCCTTAACTGAATTGATTTCTATAAGCTTGGTTTCCATAGTTTACTCCTAAAGCAGGGTTAAGCAAACACAAATAATCCAAACCAGATTTTAAAGTGAGGATTTCCGCCTTTGCTTAAAGCAACTCTAATTGTTTTCGGATTTCAGCATTTCTGTGCGGTAATAGGTTACGATTGAATCTATAATTTCGTCCATATCTCCGCCGAGAATTGCATCTAGTTTATACAAAGTAAGCCCTATTCTGTGGTCGGTCACTCTGCCCTGTGGATAGTTGTAGGTGCGTATGCGCTCACTTCGGTCGCCTGTGCCTACCTGACTCTTTCGGTCGCTGGCAATTGCATCGGTCTGCTCGCGGAGCTTTTCCTCATAAAGTCTGGACCTTAGCACCTTTAATGCCTTATCCTTGTTTTTAAACTGACTGCGCTCATCCTGACATTCCACAACAGTACCTGTGGGAATGTGAGTGATACGAATAGCTGAGCTTGTTTTATTGATATGCTGACCGCCCGCACCGCTAGAGCGGAAGGTGTCAATCTTCAAATCGTTGGGGTCTAATTCAAATTCAACCTCTTCTGCTTCAGGCAATACGGCTACCGTAACGGTTGAGGTGTGAATTCTGCCACCGGATTCGGTTTCGGGCACACGCTGTACGGGGTGTACACCGCTTTCGTATTTCAAGCGGGAATATGCTCCGTCGCCCTCTATCATAAAGCTTATTTCCTTGTATCCGCCAAGCTCGGTTTCGCTTGCGTTTACAATTTCTATGTTCCAGTGACGTGTCTCGGCATACATTGTGTACATACGGGTAAGCACCCCTGCAAAAAGCGCTGCCTCTTCACCGCCTGCACCGCCTCTGATTTCCACAATAACGTTTTTGTCGTCGTTAGGGTCGCGGGGTAGAAGCAGTATTTTCAACTCGCCGTCGGTGGTTTCGATTCTGCGCTTGGCATCGCTGAGGACCTCTTTTACCATTTCCTCATCCTCACGGTCCATACCGCCGTCGGACAGCATAGCCAAGGCCTCCCGCTCGTCGTCTAGGGCGGTTTTATACTCCTTTATCTTTTCCACAATCGGCTCAAGATTGCGGAATTCTTTCATCAAATCCCGATAAAGCTCCTGATTACCTATTACTGTGGGGTCATTAAGGTTGTTTGAAATTTCCTCAAAACGCTCCTCTACTATCTTCAATTTATCAAGCATTAACCTATCTTCCTTCCCGATGTATCAACCGACTTAATGTGCTTTTCGATTTTCGAGCGACGCACCATCATTTCGTGGCCGCACCCTTTACAGCGTAGCTTAAAATCCATACCCGTTCTGAAAACCAAAAATTGGTTACTGCCACAGGGATGGGGCTTTTTCATAGTAAGCACATCTCCTACCTGTACGTCCATTCTTCAGCACACCCTCTTTGCATATGAATTTTCTATTACCTATTAGATTATTATAACCCATTATCCACAATATGGCAATGATTTTTAAACATTATTTGGTTTGCATCGGATTTTTCTGACCTTTACCGGCACACTTTTGCAGGTTTCATCTAATTTAGATATATCTAATTTGTTTACCACTCCTTTGTGCATACAAATGCAGTTGGGCAGTAGCCCAAACCCACTAACAACAGAAAAGAGAAGATTCGCAATATGGGTCTTCTCTTTCTTTTTGTCTGCTAAGTGATATGCAGACTAAGGTCAGCGTGATATTTTCTTTTGAAAATTCCTCGCCTATGGCGAGATATTTTAAAAGAAAGTGATATTAAACACTATGGGTTTAGTTATATTATATTCGCCACAAAACTCGCGAAGCGAATATCACTTGGGCTTTAGTCCAAATATCACTGCGTAGCAATATAACTCGCCGACAGGCGAATATAACTGAGGCACACTTCCTTACGGAGTGTTCCTCTTGGCGAGGGTTTGTTTTAATGGGGGGTCGTTTTTTGCCATTTAGTGCTTTTATACAAAAAAATCCTATTCGTTTTTGTAAAATTTTTAAAAAAAGGTATAGCAATCCTGTAGCTTTTTTGGTATAATAAGTTGGATACTCAAATTAAGCGGTGAAAAAGCATATCCGCTTGTAGGGTGTTTGCCGTGTTTTCGGCTATTAACATAGGGCAACCTATGGCACAAGATTTGTAAAAATTTTTAGGAGGTTGATTCGCATGAGTCACAAGTATGTATACCTTTTTAGCGAAGGTAATGCAACAATGCGCGAGCTTCTCGGCGGTAAGGGTGCAAACCTTGCGGAAATGACCCACATCGGTCTTCCTGTTCCCCAGGGCTTCACCGTAACTACTGAGGCTTGTACCCAGTATTATGAAGATGGCAGAAAAATCAACGATGATATTCAGGCACAGATTATGGAATACATCGACAAAATGGAAGGCATCACCGGTATGAAATTCGGTGATAAGGAGAACCCCCTTCTCGTTTCTGTTCGTTCCGGCGCACGCGCTTCTATGCCCGGTATGATGGACACTATTCTTAACCTCGGTCTTAACGAAGAGGTTGTTGAAGTTATGGCTGCCAAGTCCGGCAACGCTCGTTGGGCATACGACTGCTACCGCAGATTTATCCAGATGTACTCCGACGTTGTTATGGAGGTTGGTAAGAAATACTTCGAAGAGCTTATCGACAAAATGAAGGAAGACAGAGGCGTAACTCAGGACGTTGTGCTTACTGCCGACGACCTTAAAGAGCTTGCTGAACAGTTCAAGGCTGAATATAAAGCAAAAATCGGTGCCGACTTCCCCTCCGATCCTAAGGAGCAGTTAATGGGCGCTGTTGAGGCTGTTTTCCGTTCTTGGGACAACCCCCGTGCAAACGTATACCGTCGTGACAACGATATTCCTTATTCTTGGGGTACCGCTGTTAACGTTCAGATGATGGCTTTCGGTAATATGGGTGACGATTGCGGTACAGGTGTTGCCTTTACCCGTGACCCCGCAACAGGTGAACCCGGTCTTATGGGTGAGTTCTTAACCAACGCACAAGGTGAAGACGTTGTTGCCGGTGTTCGTACTCCTATGCCTATTGCTCAAATGGCTGAAAAGTTCCCCGAAGCTTTCAAGCAATTCCAGGAAGTTTGCGCAATTCTTGAAGACCACTACCGCGATATGCAGGATATGGAATTCACCGTTCAGGCAGGTAAGCTTTATATGCTTCAGACCCGTAACGGTAAGAGAACCGCTAAGGCTGCTCTTAAGATCGCTTGTGACCTCGTTGACGAGGGACAGATCTCAGAGAAGCAGGCTGTTGCTATGATCGACCCCAGAAACCTCGACACCCTTCTCCATCCTCAGTTCGACGCAAAGGCTCTCAAGGCTGCTACTCCTGCAGGCAAGGGCTTGGGCGCATCTCCCGGTGCTGCTTGCGGTAAGGTTGTATTTACTGCTGAAGACGCTGAAGAATGGAACAACAAGGGCGAAAAGGTTATCCTTGTTCGTCTTGAAACCTCTCCTGAAGATATTACCGGTATGAAAGCTTCTCAGGGTATTCTGACCGTTCGTGGCGGTATGACCTCTCACGCTGCTGTAGTAGCTCGTGGTATGGGTACCTGCTGCGTATCCGGTTGTGGCGACATCATCATGGACGAAGAGAACAAGAAGTTCACTTTGGCTGGCAAGACCTATGTTGAAGGTGACTACATCTCCATCGACGGTTCCACCGGTAACATCTATGATGGTATCATTCCTACCGTTGACGCTGAAATCGCTGGCGAGTTTGGCCGCATCATGGCTTGGGCTGATGAGTTCAGAACTCTGAAAGTTCGTACCAATCCAGATACTCCCGCTGACGCTAAGAAGGCTCGTGAACTGGGTGCTGAAGGTATCGGTCTGTGCCGTACCGAGCATATGTTCTTCGAGGCTGATAGAATTGCTGCTTTCCGTGAGATGATCTGTGCTGATACCGTAGAAGAGAGGGAAGCTGCTCTGGCTAAGATCCTTCCCTATCAGCAGGGCGACTTCGAGAAGCTGTACGAGGCTCTGGAAGGTTATCCTGTATGTATCCGTTTCCTGGATCCTCCGCTGCATGAGTTCGTTCCCACTGAGGAAGCTGACATTGCTGCTCTGGCTCAGGCTCAGGGTAAGACTGTTGAAGATATCAAGAATATCATCTCCGGTCTGCACGAGTTCAACCCCATGATGGGTCATCGTGGCTGCCGTCTGGCTGTTACCTATCCTGAAATCGCTAAGATGCAGACTGCTGCTGTTATCCGCGCTGCTATCAACGTGAAGAAGGCTCATCCCGATTGGAACATCGTTCCCGAGATCATGATTCCTCTGACCGGCGAAGTTAAGGAATTGAAGTATGTTAAGAATGTAGTAGTTGCTACTGCTGACGCTGAGATCGCTGCTGCTGGCGCTGATCTGAAGTACGAAGTAGGTACCATGATGGAAATTCCCAGAGCCTGCTTGACTGCTGATGACATTGCTAAAGAAGCTGAGTTCTTCTGCTTCGGTACCAATGACCTGACCCAGATGACCTTCGGCTTCAGCCGTGACGATGCTGGTAAGTTCCTTGGCGCTTACTACGACAGCAAGATTTACGAGAACGATCCCTTCGCTAAACTGGACCAGACTGGTGTTGGTAAGCTGATGGATATGGCTGTAACCATGGGTAAGAAGACCCGTCCTGAGATCCACTGCGGTATCTGCGGTGAGCACGGCGGCGACCCTGTATCTGTTGAGTTCTGCCATAATATCGGTCTTGACTATGTATCCTGCTCACCCTTCCGTGTTCCGATTGCACGTTTGGCTGCTGCTCAGGCTGCTATCAAGTCTGCTAAATAATTGAAGTGAAATTCGATTATGAATAGCAAGGTGGCTGCACTAACTAAAGATAAGTTGTGCAGCCACCTTTTTACTATATCAGAAGATACGAGGTTCCAATATGATAATTCAGGTTTCAAAAAAAGTGCCTCTTGTGATCGCTGTTAGTATTTTGGTGTCCTTGCTTATTGGAATAGGATGTTCTGTTTTGATTCATCATTTAGCAGATATTTTGGTGGCTTTTAAGGATGAATTGAGTTTAGGGAATGATACTGAAACTTATGTTTTGATCTT
>JAZNRT010000038.1:0-4183 GCA_045590875.1 Acutalibacteraceae bacterium | reverse complement strand
ACTCCTTGGCTCACAGAACGACATGGCTACGATCCGACTTACAGGATTGCCTGTTATAACGGGTTTATTTTTACAGTTAAGATACTTTTCAGCTTGCGGCATTGCCAGCATAACTACATCCACCTTGGATGCCAGCATTTTTGTGGTAACTCCGGGGAAAGCATTCTGCTCGTGAATAGCGGTTTTGATACCAAGCTTTTGCCCTTCTCTTAGCACAGGTCCACTTACATATCCGCCTGTACCGACAACCAAATCGGGCTTTAATTCCACGAGTATCCGTTTTGCCGCCATAGATGAAGTAAATACCTTTTTAACGGCAATTATATTTTTTAAAATACTCTTAGGTTTAAATGACCGCTGAAATCCCGCAACGTCAATCGTTTTAAATTCATATCCAGCCTGAGGCACAAGAGTTGCTTCTAACTTTTGCGCTGTTCCTATATAACTAATTTTTGCATCAGGATGAAGTTCTTTTATATATCCTGCAACTGCTAATGCCGGGTTAATATGACCCGCTGTACCGCCGCCTGCAAAAAGTATGTGCATAATTAAACTCTCCCCTATTTTTTGGTAATTGAGCTAAATCTTGATACCGATAGCACTACACCCATTTCACAAAGTAAGATTATAAGTGAAGTACCGCCGTAGCTGAAGAACGGCAAGCTTATGCCTGTGTTTGGTATTGTATTGGTAACAACCATAATATTAAGCATTGCCTGTAATCCAACCTGACAAACAAGACCTATTGCTAAAAGCGAGCCAAATTTATCCTCTGCACGCATAGCTATCATAAAACCGCGCCATACAAGCAAACAGAAAAGCGCAATAATTATCATAGCACCAATTAGTCCTAATTCTTCGCAAACTATAGCAAATATAAAATCGTTATGGGGCTCAGGAACCCACAGATGCTTCTGCATTGATTGACCAAGCCCTCTGCCCATAATGCCACCTGAGCCGATTGACATCAAAGATTGTATTGTCTGATAACCCTTGCCCATTGCATCCGCCCAAGGGTCTAGCCAATAGGTGAAGCGGTCGGCAGCATATTCTACTATTCCTGTTACTGCGGCAATTCCTACCGCACCAATGCCAATGCCTAAGCCGCCTAAAATATAACGTTTTTTTAGTCCGCCTATTATCATCAGAATAATACCGATAGAAAAGATAAGTACGGTTGCCGAAAGGTGTGTTTCAAATACAACCAATGCGCATACAACACCCAAAAGAGCGCCTAGAAATAACACGCTGAATTTAAAGGTTTTCATAGCATTATAGTTAATTGCAATCATATGAGAAAACAGCAGTATTATAGCAAATTTCGCAATTTCCGAAGGTTGAAAGTTAATAGGACCGATAATTATCCACCTATGATAGCCTTCAACACTGGGTAGAAGATATACAAGCACAAGTAAAACAAGCGCAATACCATATATTGGCCACGAGAATCGCATATACTTATGGTAATCTATTTTGGAAACAATGAGCATTCCCACTACGCCCGCTACCGCAAATGCGGCTTGTCGGATGATAAATCTGTAGCTATTATCAAAATTGGTATATGCATATGAATATGAGGCGGAAAACAGCATTATAAGCCCTATGCCGAGTATTATAAGCACCAAAAACAAAAATGTATAATCCATACTTCCGCTTTTGATAAACCAACCTATTTTTCTTTTTGAATTGCCTTTGGTTTTTTCGGCGGATGTCATAGTTTAATCACTCCAAAAAATTAAATAATAATCGGTAAAAGCGCAATAAAGCACCCAACAGCAGTTACTGCTGAAAAAAGAAGAACGATTTTTTGTTCACTTAAACCACAAAGCTCAAAATGATGATGTATTGGGGACATTTTAAATAAACGCTTCTTTGTCTTTTTATAATATGCCACCTGAAGAACTACCGAAAATGCCTCTGCAATATAAATTATGCCTGCGGGAATAAGAAGAATAGGTCTGCCAATTGAAAATGCTAATGAAACTACTATTCCACCTAAAAACAGAGAGCCTGTATCCCCCATAAAAACCTTAGCGGGGTGAGTGTTCCAAACCAAGAAGCCCAAGCAAGCACCTGCAGCGGCTGAGGAGAAAATATTTGTTCCTATAAGGCTTAGGTTTGCGGCTGCCAACATAAAGCAACAGCAAACCACCAGTGTTACGGTTGATGCCAAGCCGTCTAGTCCGTCTGTTAAATTCACGGCGTTTGTAAATCCGTAAATAAAGATGAGTGCGATTGGCCAGAAAATAAGACCAACACCGTTAATGATGCTTACATCACCAACAAAGGGCAGCCAAGTGGTTGTCATACCGCCAAGCCCTAAGCTTGCGAGATATGCCGCAGATACCAATAATTGCAGCATTGTTTTTTGAGTTGCGGTAAGTCCCAAATTACGCTTTTTAACTACCTTTATATAATCGTCAATGAATCCGACAAATCCCATACCGAGAGATAAACCAATACCTGAAAAAACAAAGGATGCTTCTATAGGTGTCTTCCAAAAGGATTCTCCCTTTAATGCGAATGAAAGAACAAAGCAAATTATACAAGTAAGAATAAATCCTATGATTATCATTATTCCGCCCATAGTGGGTGTGCCGTTCTTTTCCTTATGCCAAGCGGGACCAATCTCACGAATTGTTTGACCAAATTTAAGCTTGTGCAAAAACGGAATAAATACAAATCCTAAAACGGCTGTGATTGCAAAGCCTAATACCGCTGCCATAATAAAAATCATTGCATCCATTATAATTCCTCCAATGCTTCTTTAACTACCTCGCGTTCATCAAGATGTATTTTTCCTGTGCTTAAGATCTGATATGTTTCATGGCCTTTACCCGCCAACACAATTATATCATCTGTTTTTGCGTGAGCGATTGCATATTTTATTGCCTCTATACGATTTTCAATAACCACATATGGGGTTTTTGTATCCTTAATTCCTTCAACAATATCTTTAATAATTGCTGCAGGATTTTCCGTTCTGGGATTGTCGGAAGTTATTATAACAAAATCTGCAATTCTTGAAGCAATCTCACCCATTTGCGGACGCTTGGTTTTATCTCTGTCGCCGCCGCACCCAAAAACTGCAATCAATCTGTTTTTGGGTACATCGCGGAAGGTTTCCAAAATATTGCTAAGACCGTCGGGTGTATGGGCATAATCTATTATAACATGAAAATCTTTGCCTGTGGGAACGACCTCAGCCCTTCCCTTAACACCTGAAAGCTGATGCAAGGCTTTACTTGCCTCCATAAGAGGAACACCCAATGAAAGTGCACAGCTGAGCGCACATAAACCGTTGTAAACCGAAAACTTTCCGCCTGTTTGAAGCTTTACTCTGCCTATAATTCCGTAACCTACCAAATCAAAATCTACACCATCGGCACGGTAGCTTATTCCTTTGGCAGAATAGGTAGCGTCGTCACTTACTGTAGAATAGCTTACCACTTCACAATCTAACCCCTCCACCAAGCGATTAGAATAGCTGTCATCATAGTTCACAACTGCTGTATTGCACATTTGGAAAAGCTTCCTTTTAGCAAGCATATAGTTTTCCATAGTTTTGTGGTAATCAAGATGGTCCTGAGTAAGGTTGGTAAACATTGCTACATCAAATGTAACACCGCAGATTCTTCGCTGCTCTAAGGCATGTGAGGAAACCTCCATTATACAATGGTCGCAGCCCTCGTCACGCATTTGGGCAAACAACTCGTTAAGTTCATATGCACCTGGGGTGGTGTTGTTTGAATTTACGGTTTTTTCCCCAATCATATGCTGTATAGTGCCGATAAGACCGCATTTATGACCTGTGGCTTCTAATATGGCCTTTACCATATAGGATACGGAAGTTTTTCCGTTTGTTCCTGTAACTCCTATTAACTTTAAACTATCCAATGGGTTGTTGAACCAGTTAGCACAAGCTTTAAAAAACAGTTCGTGTGTGTCTTCAACAACAATCTGATTTGAAAGGTTTACATCACGTTCTGCAATTATCACGGCAGCACCACTATCAAAAGCAGACTGGGCATAATTATGACCGTCGTTAGTAGGACCATTTATACAAACAAACACAAAGCCCTCTTTAACCTGCCGTGAATCTGAGGTTATGCCTTTAACGTCTATATCGTTATAAATTGTGCTGATGTTTGGGAATATTTTTGAAAAAATCACACTAATTCTC
>JAZNRT010000037.1:0-31313 GCA_045590875.1 Acutalibacteraceae bacterium | reverse complement strand
TAGGTACAGAAGAACTTGCCCATTTGGAAATGGTTGGCACAATAGTGCATCAGCTTACACGCAACCTCACACCCGAACAGGTTAACGAGGCGGGCTTTGGCGCATATTTTGTTGACCACACCAACGGTGTGTATCCTGCTTCTGCAGCAGGCGTTCCTCATACCGCCGCATATATACAAAGTAAAGGTGACATTATAACCGACCTGCACGAAAATTTGGCGGCAGAACAGAAGGCTCGCACAACCTACGACAACATCTTAAGACTCAGCGACGATCCAGATGTAAACGATGTTATTAAATTCCTTCGCGCCCGCGAGGTAGTTCATTATCAACGTTTTGCAGAAGGACTTCGCTTGGTTCAGGATAAGCTGAACGAAAAGAACTTCTATGCAATCAACCCCGGATTTGATAAATAAGCGTTATTCAAAAATGCATGTCAAGTGTTATTAGAAAAAGTAATAAAGGTAGATATATGGGCTGCATATATCTACCTTTATTGTATATATAGAGTTATATTCTTTTGCCGATTCTTTCTATTGCTTCCTTTTTAAATTCGTGGAAGTTTCCTGCTTCAAGACTAGCGCGTATGTCTTCCATAAGCTTATTGTAAAAATAAAGATTGTGGAGAACCGCTAAACGCATACCCAGCATTTCCCCCGCTTTAAGCAGATGGCGAATGTAACTTCTTGAATATTTCGAGCAGGCGGGGCAGTCGCAATTAGGGTCAATTGGCAGGGGGTCGGTGCTATATTTTTGGTTGTTGAGATTTATAATACCTATTGAAGTAAAGAGATGGCCATGACGGGCATTTCTGCTTGGCATAACGCAGTCAAAAAGGTCGATTCCTCTTTCAACCCCCTCTAAAATATTAACAGGCGTGCCAACACCCATTAAATATCGGGGCTTATCCTGTGGCATATGAGGTTCAACAGCTTCAATAATTCTGTACATTTCTTCGGCAGTTTCGCCAACTGCAAGACCGCCAATTGCATAGCCATTAAGGTCCAATTCCCGAATTCTTTTCATATGCTCAATTCTCAAGTCAGCATAGGTGGAGCCTTGGTTTATTCCAAACAGCATCTGATTTTTATTTATGGTAGTGTCTAAAGAATTAAGCCGTTGCATTTCCCGTTTGCACCGCTCTAACCAACGGTAGGTGCGGTCGCAAGAAGCCTTAACGTAATCTCTGGGGGCAGGGTTTTCTATGCATTCATCAAATGCCATAGCTATTGTAGAGGCAAGGTTGGATTGAATTTGCATACTTTCTTCGGGACCCATAAAAATTCGGTGTCCGTCGATATGAGAATTAAAGGTAACTCCCTCCTCCTTTATTTTTCTTAAAGAGGCTAGAGAGAAGACCTGAAATCCACCGCTATCGGTAAGAATAGGACGCGACCAATTGCTGAACTTATGAAGACCACCCATTTCGTGTACAGTTTCGTCATTGGGGCGTAGGTGCAGGTGGTAGGTGTTGCAAAGCATCACCTGACAGCGAACCCTTTCTAAATCCTCGGTGGAAACACCGCCTTTTATTGCCGCCGCAGTGGCAACATTCATAAAAGCAGGGGTTTGTACAGTGCCGTGAACAGTTGTGAATTCACCGCGTCTGGCTGTACCTTCTTGTTTAATAAGTTTATACATTTACGGTATAACTCCCTTTTGTGTAATTTAATAATTCATTTTTTACTTATACAATGAGCATCGCATCTCCAAAGCTGAAAAATCTGTATTTTTCATTAACTGCGGTATTGTAGGCACTCATTGTGTTTTCATAACCTGCAAATGCAGAAACAAGCATTATCAGTGTGCTTTCAGGCAGATGAAAATTTGTGAGAAGCGCATCCATACATTTGAATTTGTAGCCAGGATAAATAAAAATATCGGTGTCGTCGCTGCATTCCTTTATTTCGCCAAGGGAAGCCACGCTTTCCACAGTTCTGCAGCTGGTGGTTCCAACACATATAACCCTGCCACCTCGCGCTTTTGTTCCCTTTATAAGCTCCGCAGTTTCTTTAGGCATATAGTAGTGCTCGCTGTGCATTTTATGCTCCAATATATTATCCACCTTAACAGGACGGAAAGTTCCAAGACCTACGTGGAGAGTGACATAGCCTATGTTAATGCCTGAATTTTTAATATCCTCAAGCATTTGTGGGGTAAAGTGCAGCCCCGCAGTTGGTGCTGCGGCAGAGCCTAGCTCTTTAGAATAAACGGTTTGATAGCGTTCTTTATCCTCAAGCTTTTCCTTAATATAAGGTGGGAGAGGCATATTGCCCACCTTATCCAGAATTTCGTAAAAATTACCGCTGAATTCAAATTCAATAATACGGTTTCCGTCGGGCTTTACTTCGGTAACCTTGCAAGAAAGCTCATCGGAAAATGTAAATTCCGTGTTTTCTTTAGCCTTTTTACCGGGACCCGCAATGCCTTCCCAAACTGTGGCAGAATGCTGTTTTAATAAAACAAATTCAACCACCGCACCTGTGTCTCGTCGTGTGCCGAATATTCGGGCGGGCAAAACCCTTGTATCATTAAGAATCAGGCAGTCGCCTTTGTTTAAGAATTGTGGCAAATCGTAAAACCGCTTATGCTTTAGGTTTCCCGAAGCTTTGTTTAATACCATAAGTCTGGAAGAGTTGCGCGGCTCCAGAGGAGTTTGAGCAATAAGCTCTTCCGGCAGGTTGTAATAAAAATCGCTTTTTTTCATTGGAACTACTCCTATTATTACATATATCTACAAGGAATGCACTAAATTACATTTGACTTTTTTTTCGGTGAATGTTATTATTTATTTATTATAGTATATAGATTAAAAATCTTCAATAGTTTTTTAAAAGGGTTGTGTAGAAATGGTAAAAATCATATTGGTGGGCTGTAACGGTAAAATGGGCTCTGCTATAACCGCACATATAAATAGATGCGAGGATGTAACTATAACTGCCGGCGTGGATAAATTTCACGGTATAAACCGAGACTATCCTGTTTACGATTCCATCTCAGAAGTTTCAGGTAAGCACGATGTGATTATTGATTTTTCTAACCCTGATACTAACGAATCGGTTCTTGAATATGCAGTTAAAACAGGCACACCTGTTGTTATAGGAACGACAGGTCTTAATGAAATGCAGACTAACCGAATAAATGAAGCGTCAGAAAGCACTGCAGTATTCTGTTCTTTTAATATGTCGCTAGGTGTAAATCTCATCATTGAGCTAAGTCGTAAGGCTGCGGCAGTGTTAGGACAGGATTTTGACATTGAAATTATAGAACAGCACCACAACCAAAAAATCGACGCTCCCAGCGGCACAGCATATATGATAGCCAACGCTATTAACGAAACTCGTGGTGACAGTATGCAGTATAATTACGATCGTCATTCCGCAAGAGCAAAACGTGAGCCTAAAGAAATAGGCATCCATTCGGTGCGTGGCGGCAATATTGTTGGTGAGCACGAGGTAATTTTTGCAGGTGTGGACGAAGTAATAAAAATATCCCATTCTGCACGCTCTAAAGAGGTTTTTGCAACGGGCGCCGTTAATGCGGCACGTTTCTTAAGCGGCAAGGGTGCGGGACTTTATTCTATGAAAGATATAATTGATTAGGAGCTGGCTTAATGTCATACAAAGTAAATTTAGAGGAGCTTTCGGGCATTTATGCACTCCCTGCCGCAGTAGTGGATAAGCATATAAAGCTGGCTGGCGCCATTCAGCTTAAGGTTTTGCTGTTAGGGCTTAAAACCCCCGGCAATATAGACGAGCTTGAGATTGCAGACCGACTTTCTGTATCAGTGCCCGATGTAACCGATGCGCTTAATTATTGGGTGGATTTAGGTGTTCTTTCCAACTCTCTGCAAAGAAGAGAAGAGTTAAAGGTTGAGTCTGAAAACAAACCTACAAAGCCCGCTAAAAAGGTTATAAGAGCAGCGGCTGTAAAGCCTACCCGCGAAGAGGTTGCAAAAAGAGGCAACGAATCAAGTGAAATTGCATTTTTATTAAGAGAAGCTCAAATGAAGCTTTCAAGACCTTTAAAGCAAAATGAAGCCTCTACCTTGGTTTGGCTTCACGACGATGAGGGTATGGAAATCCCCGTGTTGCTTTTGCTTGTAGGGTTTGCGGTGTCTGAAGGTAAAGCCACAATAGGATTTATTGAAAAAACCGCAATAAATTGGATAAACGACGGTGTTAGCACTGTTCAGGATGCGGAAAACAAAATAAGCAACTATCACGAAATGAAGAGTGCTTGGAGCAGGGTGGAAAAGGCTATGGGCATTGCTCATAGAATGCCCAGCACAAATGAATCAAAGCTTGCATACACTTGGGTTTATGAGTATGGATTCACAGGTGAAATTTTGCGCAAAGCGTACGACACCTGTGTAGATTCAACCTCGAATTTCTCTGTTCCATACATAAAAAAGATATTGGAAACCTGGCACGCGGCAGGGGTTAAAACAATTGCGGATATCGAAAGCCTTAAAGCCGATGAGCCAAAGTCTAAAAAGGCAAAGGGTTCAAAAACCGCCACCTTTGATGTGGAGCTTTATAACAAGACGTTAAAGGATTTACCTGAATAAAATTTATGGAGAATTGATATGGGATTTTCAAAATCAATAATTGCAAAAGCCCTTGAAGATAAGCGCGTAGTAAGGCAAAGAAACGATGCCCTTCGCCGCGAGCTGAAGCAAAAGCTTTATAGGGATTATCCCAGAGTAAAGGAAATTGATGCTGAGCTGTCTACAATGGGGCTGAAGGTTGCTACGGCAAGCTTTTCAGGGAACACTGAAAAGGTTGAGGAAATAAAACAGCGCTGTCAGGATTTGTACGAAGAAAAGTCATTACTTTATAATGTAGATGATTATATTGTGCCCTTCGCCTGCTCCAGATGTGAGGATACAGGCTATTTTGAAGGGAAGTACTGCGATTGCATTTTAAAGGCTGCTAAGCTTTATCAATATAAAGAGCTTTCTACAATAATGCCCTTTAAACAATGCAATTTCGAAAATTTTAATTTAGATTACTATCCCGAAGAGGGTGAAACAAAGATTTCACCGAAACTTCGTATGGAAAAGAATTTGGCCTACTGTAAGAAGTTTGTAAAAAACTTCCCAACGGGTGAAAATCTTCTTTTTATCGGCGGAGTCGGACTTGGCAAAACCCATCTTTCTGTCGCCATTGCCAATGAGCTTATCGAAAAGGGCTATGGGGTTTTTTATGCCAGTGTGGAAAATCTTATCACTCAGCTTCAAAAAGAAAAGTTCGGAAGGCTGGATAGTGATTTCAGCTTCAGGGAAGCGGTTGAGGATGCAGACCTTTTGGTGGTTGATGATTTAGGCACGGAATTCAATACTCAGTACAGCCGAACTGCAATTTACGATATAGTAAACTCACGAATGCTTTCTGGCAAATCTACAATAATCAACACCAACCTGTTTATGGAGGAATTGGGTGAAAGATATACCGACAGAATAGCATCACGCTTTATCGGTAATTACACACCTCTTCTTTTTGAGGGGAATGATATCCGTCAGCAAAAAGCAATGGAAAGCAAGGCTTGAAGGACTGTGGTTATATGAGTAAAGAGATTAAAAGCACCTACAACGCGAATATTATGAATGTTGTTGCAAAGCATCAAAGGAAGCTGCAAAGCGAGGTAGGTACAAACTGGTGGTATGAAAAGAGCAAAACCTTTCGTGTTTTTACCCTGCTCAGTGAAATATGCTTTTATTTTACCCTGCTGTGGAATATTGTAATTATTCTGAGCT
Source organism: Acutalibacteraceae bacterium (assembly GCA_045590875.1). Taxonomy (GTDB): domain Bacteria; phylum Bacillota; class Clostridia; order Oscillospirales; family Acutalibacteraceae; genus UMGS1532. The sequence continues at coordinate 25,555 of JAZNRT010000037.1, read as the reverse complement.
ACAGTATGATATTGACCCGCCATGCCAATACCCAGAATTGGGCAAATGAGCGCGCGTTGGTTAGCAACGCATTGGGCTCATTTGTTGCAGGTACGGTTATAATTATTGCGGCATATATTTTCAAAAAAATTGGTCGACGGTCCCAAATAAAAGGCAATATTGACTCTTACAAATATATGTTTATTTCTTTAATAGGCTTTGCTTTTGGCTGCATACTTCTTTGTATTACTGCATACAATGTGCTGGTCACCGCTAATATTGATAATATTTACGCCGAAGCCGTAGATGCCTCAACTCCATTTAAAATTTATATGGAGTTATTATGTCTGCACATACTGCCCTTGTTTATAATGCTGTTGGCATCGGTGCTATTCTTCACAATGCAGCGCTGTGATTCTAAGGAAAAACAGCAGATTTATGCAAATATCACAGAAGCACTTTATAAGGATTTTATAAAAGAAAATCCTTCTTACAGCAGCGAGCAGTGGGAGGAGCATCTTAATAATTATAAGGGCTTGGATTTGGAAGAAAGAATGCCAACGCGTTCTGAAAAATCCCGAAAAAGAAAGAAAATCAAAAATGACCAATAAAACAAAACCTTGGAAACAAATTACTGTTTCCAAGGTTTTTGTGCTTTAATGTAGGGAGATGTGAGATCGGTTTTATACAGTGTATTCAGGCGGTAGCTCAATATCTGTTACCAGCTTCCATATCTCACTCAGGTCACCTACTTTGCAAAAATACTTTTTACCTAATTTTGATGAATCGCAAAGTAGTGCAACACGGCTTGCGTTTTTCATATAGGTGCGTTTGAGCTCTGCCTCGTCTTCATTGGTTTCGCTAAAGCCTGAATCGGGGGAGATGCCTCGGCAAGAGAATAGGGCAATGTCTGCATAAAAGCCCTCAACAGAGTGTATCGCAGCAGCACCAACAAGGGATTTTGCGTTTTCTCTCAGTTTTCCGCCTGTGCAGTATACGGTTATTCCGTCTTTTTCAGATAATATATTGCAGGTTTTAATTCCGTTTGTAACCACCCTTAGGTTTTTAAAGCCATTCAGTTTGTTGGCAAGTGCGGCAACGGTGGTGCTGGAATCCATAAAGAGCGTCATTCCGTCGTGAATGTGGGGTAACATTTTTTCGGCAATTTTTTCCTTCAAAAACATATTTTCGCTTTCTCTTAAGGTAAGAGGGTATTCTTTGCCGGTTCCGTCCATAAACACTGCTCCGCCATGAGTGCGGTGGATAAGTCGGTTGCTTTCAAGAATTGCCAAATCTCTTCGAATTGTAGCACCGCTTGAATAAAGCTCAGCGCACAGCTCATCCACAGTCACAGCCTTCCTTTTGGCTAAAATTTCGAGTATTTTGTCCTGTCTTTCTAAGGGTAACATAGAATACCTCCTTAAAATCTGATTATATCTGATTATATTTGCTCATTATGCTCAAAAATCTTGATATATTATCTATTTTTGTGCCAACTCTTTACATATGTGCTCAAATATTATATAATGAGTATACAAAAATAGTCAAGCTATGTCAACATAAAAAACGGAGGGACAGCGAATGAAAATACTGATACTCAACGCAGGTAGCTCATCGCTTAAATATCAACTTTTTGATATGGATTCGGGCGAAGTTCTTGCAAAGGGCCTTTGTGAGCGTATCGGTGTAGATGGTATGGTTACCCACAAGCGTCCGGGCAAAGAGAATTATAAAGCCCAGCCTGTGTTAAACAACCACGAAGATGCACTTGCAATCGTAATTGAGCTTTTAACCGACCCTGAGCTGGGCGTTGTTAAGAGTGTAGACGAAATAAGTGCAGTAGGCCACAGAGTGGCTCACGGCGGTGAAAAGTACAAGAAATCTTCACTTGTGGACGATGAAATGATTGCTTATCTGGAGTCAATCGTGAACATCAACCCCCTCCACGGACCGCCTGCAATCATTGGAATGAAGGCTTGTAAAAAGCTTATGCCAGAGGTAAAAATGGTAGCCGTGTTCGATACATCTTTTTATTCAAGCTTCGAAGATTACAAATACATATATCCAATTCCTTATGAGCTTTACGAAAATCATAAAATCCGTCGCTACGGCTTTCACGGAACCTCCCACCGCTATGTTGCGGCTAAATGTGCCGAAATGATTGGTAAGCCGATTGAGAAGCTTAAAATAATCACCTGCCATTTAGGTAACGGTTCTTCAATTACCGCAGTAGACGGCGGTGTGGCAGTGGACACCTCAATGGGCTTCACTCCTCAGGGCGGTATTGAGATGGGTACCCGTTCGGGCGATATTGATCCTACAATAGTGCCTTATATGGTAAAATCTCTTGGTTATACCATCGACGAGGCAGAGGACATTATCAATAAAAAGTCTGGGCTTCTCGGTGTTTCGGGTGAATCGCCCGACTCCCGTAATGTTACTGAGCTTGCCGATAACGGTCATTACCGCTCTCAGCTTGCGCTGAACATTCAGTACTACGGTATAAAAAAATACATAGGCGCTTACACCGCCGCTATGAACGGGCTTGATGCAGTGGTATTCACCGCAGGCATAGGCGAGAACAATCCCCTTATTCGCTATGAAGTATGTAAAAATATGGATTATCTCGGAATTAAGTTCGATGAAGCTAAGAATAACGGCTTAGCAAGGGGAGAAACCGGCGAGATTTCAGCCGACGATTCATCGGTTAAGGTGTTTGCTATCGCAACAGACGAAGAGTATATGATTGCGCAGGATACTGCAGCATTAGTATAAACAAAATAAAAAAATTATTTTAAAGGAGTAAAAAACTATGTCACCTTATGAAATTAAAAAACAAATTTGCGAAATAGGCAGAAGAATCTACAACGACGGCTTTGTAGCCGCCAACGACGGTAACATTTCCGTAAAGGTAAGCGATAACGAATTTTATTGCACACCTACAGGCGTTTCCAAGGGCTTTATGACCCCCGATATGATTATCCGTATCGACGGCACAGGCAAAAAGCTTGAAGGTAAACTCAATCCTTCTTCCGAAATCAAAATGCACCTTCGTGTATACAAAGAGCGTCCCGATGTTAACGCTGTTGTTCATGCTCATCCTCCTATTGCAACTGCTTTCACCGTTGCAGGCGTAGAGCTTGATCAGTACATTCTTCCCGAAGCAGTTCTCACCATCGGCGCTGTTCCTACCTGTGAATACGGTACACCTTCTACCGAAGAAATTCCTGATTCTTTAATTCCTTATATTCAGAATCACGATGCTTTCCTTCTTAAGAATCACGGTGCATTAACCGTTGGTAACACCCTTACAAAGGCTTTCTTCACTATGGAAGAGGTTGAGTTCAACGCAAAAATCTGTATGTATGCTAAACAACTCAACAATGGCTCTATCGACGAGATTCCTTGCGAGCAGCTTGAAAAGCTTATGGAGCTTCGCAAAAAGTTCCAATTCCCCGGCCGTCATCCCGGTTGCACTAAATGTGCAAATCTCGGAACAGACAGATGCCGTTGCAAGGACAATGCATCGGGCGGTCATACCTGCACCTGCGGTAAGCACGACAACTCAAATGAGGATGTTGTAGCCGCTATTACCAAAAAGGTACTTGCAGAGCTCAACAAATAATTTCAATATATTTATATAGGAAGGAGGAGTTCTGAATGGCTTATAAAGATTACAATTGCGAACGTTCACCGAGAATCCCCAGACTTATGGAGCATCTTTTCGCTGAGATGCCGCAGGTCGAGGCCGATCGCGGTGTGCTAATTACCGAATCTTATAAAGCCACAGAGGGCGAGCCTATTATAACAAGGCGCGCAAAGGCATTTGAGAATATTCTTAAGAATATTCCCATTGTTATTCGCCCCGAAGAACTCATTGTAGGCAGTTCAACAGTCAAACCAAGAAGCTGTCAGGTCTTTCCCGAATATTCCTTTGACTGGCTGGAAGCCGAATTCGAAACCTTAGAAACCCGCGAGGCTGACCCCTTCTATATTTCCAACGAAACCAAGCAAAAGCTTCGTGAAGCGTATAAGTATTGGAAGGGTAAAACCACCTCTGAGCTTGCCACCGAATATATGGCACCTGAGACATTACTTGCTATGGAGCACAATATCTTCACACCGGGCAACTATTTTTATAATGGTGTAGGTCACGTTTGTGTGGATTATCCGAAGGTTTTACGCATAGGTTATAAGGGCATTATTAAAGAAGCAACTGCAGAACTCGCTAAATGTGATGTTTCCGATGCAGATTATGCTAAGCGCAGTCACTTTTTGAAGGCTGTAATTCGTAGCTGTCAAGCGGTTATAGACTACGCTAAGCGCTATTCCGAATTAGCATTAGAGCAAGCAGCTGTTTGTGTGGATGAAACCCGCCGTAAGGAACTTCTTAGAATTTCTGAAAACTGCGGGCGCGTTCCTGAAAACGGAGCTGAAAGCTTTTACGAAGCTTGTCAGTCCTTCTGGTTTGTACAGCAGTTGATGCAAATGGAATCCAGCGGTCATTCAATTTCACCTGGACGTTTCGACCAATATATGTATCCTTATTTCAAAAGGGATTTAGAAGCAGGGAAGATAACCCCTGATTTTGCACAAGAACTGATAGACTGCATCTGGGTAAAGCTCAACGACCTTAACAAGGTTCGCGATGAGGCTTCTGCCAAAGGTTTTGCGGGCTACAGCTTGTTCCAAAATCTTATTGCAGGCGGTCAGAATTCCGAAGGTATAGATGCTACAAACGATATTTCATTTATGTGTATGCAGGCATCCTTACATACTCTGCTTCCCGCACCCTCGCTTTCTGTAAGGGTTTGGAATGGCAGTCCTCAGGAGTTCTTGCTAAAAGCCGCTGAGGTTACAAGAACGGGCATTGGCTTACCCGCCTACTATAACGATGAGGTTATAGTTCCCGCCTTGCTTTCACGCGGTCTTACAATGGCTGATGCCAGAGATTATTGCATAATCGGTTGTGTTGAACCGCAAAAAGCGGCAAAAACCGACGGTTGGCACGATGCTGCATTCTTTAATATGTGCAGACCTCTTGAATTGGTGTTCACAAACGGTTTAGATGGTGGTGTTCAGGTTGGTCCCAAAACAGGTGACATAGCCAATATGACCACCTTTGAGGAATTTGTTGAAGCCTACAAAAAGCAAATGAATTACTTTATCGGCTTAATGGTAAATGCCGATAACGCAATAGATGTAGCCCACGCCGAAAGATGCCCTCTGCCTTTACAATCGGCTATGGTTGACGATTGTATCTCTAGGGCAAAATCAGTGCAGGAGGGTGGCGCAGTATACAACTTTACTGGTCCTCAGGGCTTCGGTATAGCAAATATTGCCGACTCAATGTATGCGATTCGTGAGCTATGCTTTAATTCTAAAAAATACACATTAAAGGATTTCAGAGATGCACTTGCCAATAACTATGGCGGTGCAGACGGCAGCGCCGAGGAAGTAACAAGGCTCACATTACTTGTTGCCCAGAAGATGAAGGAAAACGGAATAGTGCCCACTGCAGCTGATATTGAAAAGATTTGCAAGCTTATTTCAAATTCTTCAAGTGGCGATAACAACACGAAATATCAAGCCCTTCGCGAGGATATTTTGGCGCTTCCAAAATTCGGTAACGATGTTGAGGAGGTAGATGCCCTCGCACGCGAAATGGCATATACCTACACAAAACCTCTTGAGAGCTTTAAGAACCCTCGTGGCGGTATGTATCAGGCAGGTCTTTATCCTGTATCGGCAAATGTGCCCCTTGGATATCAAACAGGCGCGACACCCGATGGTCGTCTGGCTAAGAAGCCGGTAGCAGACGGTGTTTCACCTTCGGCAGGATACGATGTTAACGGACCTACCGCTGCTGCAAACTCTGTATCCAGGCTTGACCACTTTATTGCCTCAAATGGCACTCTTTATAATATGAAGTTCCATCCCTCAGCCCTAAAGGGCAGGCAAGGACTTAACAACTTTGTGTCGCTTGTGCGTTCCTACTTCGACCAAAAGGGTAGCCATATGCAATTTAATGTTGTTAGCCGCGAAACACTTATAGATGCACAAAAGCATCCCGAAAACTATAAATCACTGGTTGTGCGTGTTGCTGGCTACAGTGCACTCTTCACAACACTTTCCCGCTCACTGCAGGATGATATAATCAACAGAACAGAGCAGGGTAATTTCTAAAAAACTATAAAGGAGGATTGTCAGGAATGGAAAACAGTGTTTTAACCCGCAAGGGCAGGATATTCGACATCCAAAGGTTTTCCGTTCACGACGGTCCGGGTATCCGCACAATAGTTTTTTTAAAAGGCTGTAAGCTTCGCTGTCGTTGGTGTTGTAATCCCGAATCTCAAAATTATGAGATTCAAAATATGACCGATGATAACGGAAAGGTAACGGTAACAGGCCGCGATGTAACGGTGGAAGAGGTTATAGAAACCGTACTTCGAGACAGCACCTATTACCGTAGGTCAGGGGGCGGTATGACCCTGTCGGGTGGCGAAATGCTGTGTCAACCCGATTTTGCAGAGGGTCTTCTTGTAGCCGCAACCGAGGCAGGAATTAACACAGCGGTTGAAACAACATCCCTTGCGTCTTTTGAAACAATCCAGCGGTTGCTGCCGTATATAGATAATTACCTTATGGATATTAAGCATGTAAATTCCGATAAACATAAGGAATTTACAGGCCAACCAAACGATTTGATTTTGGAAAATGCAAGAAAAATTGCAGAAAGTGCCCAAAGGCTGGTCATCCGCGTTCCGGTGGTTCCAACCTTTAACGACACTCCTGAGGAAATTCGAGCAATTTCTCAGTTTGCCGCCACACTTCCCAATGTCACCGAGCTTCATCTGTTGCCTTACCATAGGCTAGGTCAGGATAAATACCGTTGGCTTGGCAGGGAATACAGCCTTGCTAATATCGAACCCCCGCAGGACAGTAAGATGCAAGAGCTTTTAACTGTAGCTAAACTTAGCGGTCTTAACTGTCAGATAGGTGGATAAATAGTAACAAATTTTATGAAAGGAGAGATGTTATATGAATATTTATACTAAAGTCGGCGACAACGGTCGTAGCAGTACACTTACTCGCACATCTCTCCCCAAAAACAGCCCTATTTTTGAATTACTCGGCTCGTTAGATGAGCTTAACAGTCATTTAGGCGCCGTAAAGCTTAATTCAAATGAGGGTGTTAAAACAATAATCGAAGCACTGCAACAGGATATTATCTCTTTAAGCGCAGAGGTTGCAGGTGCTAAAAAATTCGCAACCCCACAAGAAATTAAAAAATTAGAGAAATCCATTGACTCAGTGCAGAGCGCAATTCCTGAGTTTTCAGGCTTTGTGTTATCGGGTGCCACAAAAAGCGGTGCAGGTCTTGACATATGCCGCACAGTGGCACGCAGAGCGGAAAGGGCAGCTGTTGCTTCCCAGCAAAAGGGTGGCATAACAAAAGAGCTTCTCGCTTGGCTCAACCGACTTTCGGACCTTCTGTATGTTTTAGCCCGACTTTGCGACAGCAGTAGTGCCGCTTCTAATACAGGTACTGTGGTTTTAAGTGGTGTTATGGCAGGCTTTTGCGATAAAGCAATTGAGCTTTGCCGCGCCGTTCGTGAGTTTGCAAGGAGTCAGGGTGTAAAAGCAGTGGTTGCGGTATGTGATGCAGGCGGCAATGCTGTTTGTATGCAACGAGAGGATGATGCCTACATTGCAAGCATAGATATTGCAGTGAATAAGGCTTACACCTCAGCAAGTCTTAAAATGTCCACAAAAGAGGTTGGGGAGCTTGCAGCCCCCGGAGCACCTCTTTACGGAATACAGAATACTAACGATGGTAAAATCGTTATTTTCGGCGGCGGTGTTCCGCTGATTAAGAACGGCACCATCGTAGGCGCACTTGGTGTTAGCGGAGGCTCGGCAGAGCTTGATACCGCCATCGCTGAATACGGCGCCACATATTTTGAAAAGGAGATGTAGAAATGGCTCTTGGAATAAGCGAAGCTGATATCGCCAAAATCGTGCAGAATGTTATAGCCTCTATGCCACAAACTGCAAAGCCCGTAGCTGAAGCCCCCAAAAAAGGCAATTGGGATTCAACCCAATATGAAGGCCGCAAGCTTATCGGTATATACAGCGATATGAACGAAGCGATTATCGCGGCAAGTGCCGGCTATAAGGCAATACGCGATATGTCGGTAGAACAGCGCGAGCGCATTATTTCCCATATTCGCCGCCTCACCCTTGAGGAAGCGCCGATTATGGCAAAGATAGGTGTAGCTGAAACAGGTATGGGCAGAGTAGACCACAAAACTGCAAAGCATCAGTTGGTGGCTAACAAAACTCCAGGTACCGAAGATATTGTTTCAAATGCCAAAACAGGTGATAACGGTTTAACCCTTATAGAGATGGCACCCTTCGGTGTAGTTGGCGCGATCACACCAAGCACCAACCCAAGTGAAACCGTTATTTGTAACAGCATAGGTATGATTGCGGCAGGCAACGGTGTTGTGTTCAACCCACACCCAAATGCAATAGCAACCTCAAACTATGCAGTAGACTTGGTTAACCGTGCCAGCCGTTTAGGCGGCGGTCCCGATGTGCTTGTTTGCTCAATGGTAAAACCCACTCTTGATACCGCAAAGGTTATGCAGACCCACCCGCTTATCAGACTTCTTGTTTGCACAGGTGGCCCCGGTGTTGTAAAAGCGGTTCTTTCCAGTGGTAAAAAGGCAATAGGCGCAGGTGCAGGTAACCCCCCTGTAATAGTAGACGACACTGCCGACATTAAAAAAGCAGGCAAGGATATTATAGATGGCTGTACCTTCGATAATAACCTACCCTGTATTGCAGAAAAGGAAGTATTTGCTTTCTCGAATATTGCCGATGAGTTAATGGGCGAAATGATAAAGAATGGTGCATATAAAATTAACGCACAGCAGGCAGCCCAGCTTTCAAAGGTAGTTCTTGAAGAAAAACAGACTAAAGACGGTAAAACTGTTAAAACCGTCAGTCGTTACTGTGTTGGCCGCGATGCTCATGTATTGCTTTCTAAAATCGGAATAAACGTGGGTCCCGAAGTGCGTTGCGTTATCTGCGAAACCGATTTCAATCACGATTTCGTTCAGCACGAGCTTATGATGCCGATTCTTCCTATAGTTAGAGTAAGCAATATAGACGAAGCTATCGACCTTGCTGTTAAGGCAGAGCACGGCAACCGTCACACCGCTCATATGCACTCGAAGAATATCGACAATCTTTCAAGATTTGCAAGGGCTGTTGAAACTACAATATTTGTTAAAAATGCACCGTCATACGCAGGCATAGGTTTTGGTGGCGAAGGTCATACCACTTTCACCATAGCAGGACCTACAGGCGAGGGTATCACTTCAGCTAGAAGCTTTACCCGTCAGCGCCGCTGTGTTATGGCAGACAGCTTCAGAATAATATAAGTAAAGGAGAAATGTGAAAATGGATTTAAGTTCATCTCAGGTAGAAACCATTGTTCGTCAAGTTCTTTCGGAAATGAACGGCACTGCCTCCGCCCCTAAGTCAGCCGCATCTATACCCGCTACTGCTAAGGTTGCAACACTTGTTGAGCCTCACAATATAGTGGTTAAGGAATATCCGATGCCAAAAGTCGGCGATAACGATATTTTGGTTAAGATAGAGGGCTGCGGCGTTTGTGGTACAGACGTTCACGAATGGAAGGGTGACCCCTTCGGCATCTGCCCCGTAACCTTAGGCCACGAGGGAACAGGTGAGGTTGTAGCACTTGGTAAAAACATTAAGTGCGACACCGCAGGTAAACCCATTAAGGTTGGCGATAAGCTTGTTACCTCGGTTATCAGCTGTGGCGAGTGTAACATCTGCCGTTTGCATCCTGCAAATACAAACCTTTGTGATGCACAGGGCGTTTTTGGACTTATTAAAGACAGCGAGGAAAACCATCTCACAGGTTGGTTTGGAACCCACCTTTTAATTACAGGTAAGGGTGCTACATATTTCGTAGTTAATGAATTAAACCTTAAGGAAAGAATGCTCTTGGAGCTTGCCGCTGTTTGCGTTCACGCATTAAAGCAGGGCAACAAAACAGGTCTTATAAACTTCGGCTCCACCGTTCTTCTTCAGGGCTGCGGTCCTGTAGGTCTTATGATGCTAGCTGTTCTGCGTGCAGCAGGTGTTAACCACATTATCGCGGTAGATGGTTCTGAAAAGCGTTTGGAAATGGCTAAAAAGTTGGGAGCTAAAACAGTTATTAACTTTAAGGATTCCAATGCCGACACAATCGAAAAACGTATTGCAATCGTTAAAAGCGTAACTGATGGATGCGGTGTAGATTTTGCATATCAGTGCACAGGCGCTCCTGCAGCAGCTGCTGATATCTACGGCTTTATCCGTCGCGGCGGCGGACTTTGCGAAATGGGCTTCTTTGTAAACAACGGTGAATATTCCGTTAATCCTCACTTCGCAATGTGTAATAAGGAAATCCACATTGTTGGTTCTTGGGATTACAGCGCCGACGATTATCCCACAACCGTAGCATTCTTAAAGCAGGCAAGGGAAATGAGAATCCCGATTGAGGAGTTAATCACTCATTCCTTCCCCCTCGATCAGCTTAATGAGGCAATGGAAGTAAACGTTGCTCAGAAGGGCATCAAGGTCTGCTATGTAGCAGAATAAGGCACGAGGTGTAGTTTATGGATGCACTTGGAATGCTTGAGGTTTTCGGCTTTACCACCGCAGTAGTTGCAGCCGATGCAATAGCAAAGGCGGGCGAGGTTGAAATTCTGGCTTTAGACAGAAACAAACCTGCCAATGGCGACGATGCAGTAGTTCCTCTTCTTATGACCGTAAAATTCACAGGCTCTGTAGCAGCAGTGGAGGCGGGTCTTGAAGCAGGGATAAAGGTAGCTAAAGACCGTGACTTATATGTCACCTCAAAAATCATAAGTCGTGTAGCTCCCGATACGGAGTATATGGCAAATCTCAATGCCTTAGGCAGAGATAAGTTAAGATAAGTCTTAATTAAGTTATAAAAACTTAAAAAATTAATCAAAAAAATATTAAAAGGACTTTTTTAAAATTATGGAAGCATTAAGTATGGTAGAAACCAGAGGGTTAGTAGCAGCAATTGAGGCATCGGATGCTATGGTAAAGGCAGCAAACGTAGTTCTCGTTGGCTCCGAAAAAATCGGTAGCGGATTAGTAAGTGTTATGGTTCGCGGCGATGTAGGCGCAGTTAAGGCTGCTGTAGAAGCAGGCGGTGCCGCAGCATCTGCACTTGGCGAAGTTGTAGCAACTCACGTAATTCCCCGTCCTCACGCTGATGTTGAGAAACTTCTTCCTAAGCTCGACTAATTATAAACACAGCACACTCTAAGAAATGAGGCGAACAAAATGGAAAAAGCAATAGGTCTGCTTGAAGTGCAGGCAATGGTTGCGGCCATCGCAGGTCTTGACGCAATGTGCAAGGCTGCTAAGGTTCGGCTTATACACGTTGAAAAGAGGCTTGGAGGTAGATTGGTAACATTGGTTATAGACGGAACAGTTTCGGATGTAACCGCCGCCACAGAAGCAGGCAAAATTGCCGCAGCCCAAGTTGGTAATGTTAAGCTGTGCGAGGTCATCCCGCGCCCACATCCACAGGTTACCAAGCATCTTTACACAGATAAGTTAGATTAGTAAAGGAGAGGTTAATAATGGCAACAACAAAGAAAACCTCAACCACAAAAAAGGCAACAACAAAGCCTGCGGAAAAACCCGCAGAGGTTAAAACTGAGTCGGTTAGCACACCCGCACCGACCAAATCAACTGTAAAGGAGAAAAAGGTTATGATGGAAGCATTAGGTATGGTAGAAACAAGAGGTCTTGTAGCAGCTATCGAAGCATCAGATGCTATGGTAAAGGCAGCAAACGTAGTACTTATCGGCTCCGAGAAAATTGGTAGCGGCTTGGTAAGTGTTATGGTTCGCGGTGATGTTGGCGCAGTTAAGGCTGCTGTAGAAGCAGGCGGTGCCGCAGCATCAGCACTTGGCGAAGTTGTAGCAACTCACGTAATTCCCCGTCCTCACGGCGATGTTGAGAAGCTTCTTCCCACATTAAAATAAGTTTTTAAAGCAATTTAAAATATTAACAGGAGGTATATTTCAATGGAAGCATTAGGTATGGTTGAAACTCGCGGCCTTGTAGCAGCAATCGAGGCATCAGATGCTATGGTAAAGGCAGCAAACGTGGTTCTTATCGGATCCGAGAAAATCGGTAGCGGTTTGGTAAGCGTTATGGTTCGCGGTGATGTTGGCGCAGTTAAATCTGCAGTTGAAGCAGGTGGCGCAGCAGCATCAGCACTTGGTGAAGTTGTAGCAACTCACGTAATTCCCCGTCCTCACGCAGATGTTGAAAAGCTTCTTCCTACTTTAAAATAAGTAGTAGCTTTTCTGAAAAAAATTAGCAAATTAACCCCGCACTGCTTTTTTTGCAGTGCGGGGGCAAGCCCCAAAAAATTATTTCAAGCAAAACCCGTAACTTTGTAAATTAGGCTTTATGTTGGCCATTATATAAAAATTTAGGAGATGTAAATATATGAATATCGCTCCCGAAATTATTGAAAAAATCGTTCGTGAGGTAGTGGCAAGCAATAATATAGGCGTTGCCGATACCGCACCTATCGGTATTTCAAACCGTCATATCCATTTAAGCAGTGCCGATGTTGAAACCCTTTTCGGCAAAGGCTATCAGCTTCAAAAATTAAAGGATTTATCCCAACCGGGTCAGTTCGCCTGCAAGGAAACCTTAACAATTGTTGGTCCTTCAATGAGACCTATCGAGGGTGTAAGGGTATTGGGTCCCGAAAGAAGCGCAACTCAGGTTGAAATTTCCCGCACCGATTCCTTTACATTAAAGGTAAAGCCTCCTGTACGTGAATCAGGTAAGATAGCAGGCTCAGCCCCTGTTACTATTATCGGGCCCAAAGGTGTTGTAGAAATTAAGGAAGGTTGTATTATTGCCAACCGTCATATACATATGAGCCTTGAAGACGGCGAAAAATTTGGTGTTAAGGATTGCGATTACGTAACCGTAGAGTTAAATGGTGAACGTCGCACCACATTCCACGATGTTCAGATTCGCGTGCATAAGGATTTCCGTTTGGAAATGCATATAGATACCGATGATGCCAATGCCGCAGGTGTGAAAAACGGCGACACGGTAAAAATCATTAAATAACGAGGAGAATTCATTATGTTAATGGGAAAAGTAATTGGCAACATAGTTTCCACCCGTAAGCACGAGGGAATAGTTGGCTCTAAAATTTTGGAAATACGCATTATTGAAAACGGAAAAGACACCGATAAATTTATTATCGCTGTTGATCACGGTATCGGTGCAGGTATCGGCGAGAGAGTGCTTGTAACTGTTGGTAGCGGTGCCCGTTTAGCACTTCAGAACACCTCCACTCCTGTTGATGCAGTGGTTGTTGGTATTATAGATTGATTTTGTGTTTATATTTTAAGCAAAAGGAGGCATTGCTATGACATTGACAGAGCTGAAGAAAGTAATTTCAGAAGCAGGTGTAGTCGGTGCCGGCGGTGCAGGGTTTCCGTCTTCCTTTAAATATACAGAGCAGGCGGATACACTTATAATCAACGCGGCGGAATGTGAACCGCTTTTATATACGGATTTCTACATATTAAAAAGGGAAATGGCAAAGGTTATTGGCGCAGCTGAGCTTGTTATGGATACTTGCGGTATGAGCCGCGGCTATCTTTCATTAAAAGAACACACAGCTCACCGTTTAGGCTTGGAGGATGGGCAAAAGCTTAGTGATAAGCTGTATGTAAAGCAACTTCCAAATGTTTATCCTATGGGTGATGAAATCGTTATGATTTACGAAACCATAGGCAAGGTAATAACCCCAGGCGCACTTCCTATCACAGCGGGAGTTGTGGTAAATAATGTAGAAACACTTTATAATGTTTACAACGCAGTTTACGGCGGTGCAGCTGTTACTGAAAAGTGGCTCACCATTGGCGGCGACGTTTCTAAGCCCTGCGTGCTGAAGGCATATATCGGCACACCTGTAAGCGAGCTTTTGGAAGAACTTAATATAGATGTTCCAGAGGGCTATGTTCTTATAGACGGCGGACCTGCAATGGGCAACATAATTAACCCCAACACCGCCGTTATCACTAAAACAACAAAATCCTTGTTGGTACTGCCTAAAACTATTCCTGCAGTTGCCACCAAGTTAGTAAATAATGAGCTGGGTCTTAAGCGAGCCGCATCCTCTTGCTGCTCCTGTTCCCGTTGTACTGACATGTGCCCGCGCCATTTATTAGGCTATCCTTTGGAGCCTCATAAAATTATACGCGCCGCAACAGTTGGGGATATCGACCCTCAGCTTTACAGTGATGCTCAGCTTTGCTGTGCTTGCGGTGTGTGTGAAATTGTGGCTTGTTGTCACGAGCTTAGTCCCAAGCGAATTTACGCGCAGATTAAGGAGCTTATGGCGAAGAATAAGATCAGATACACCCATAAGGGCGGCGAGGTTAAACCAAACCTCGAAAGAGCCTACCGTATGCTTCCCTCTGACCGTTTTATGCAGTTGTTGGGTGTGGCAAAATACGATAAGGGTATTCCCGAATTTTTAAAGGATTTTTTGTTTTTGCCAAGCCGCGTTGTGTTGTCGTTAAAGCAGCATGTTGGTGCACCCGCATGTGTGAATGTTAAGGCGGGCGACTTTGTGTGCGCTTCGGATGTTGTGGGCGCTGCCGCAGAGGGAATTTCTGCAAATATTCATTCATCAATCGACGGAAAGGTTATTTCCGCAAATGAAACTCAGGTTATTATAGGTTGTTAGGAGGTAGTAAGAAATGATATATTCAGTTGGAGTTGTAGAACTCAAAAGCATCGCAAAGGGTATTGAAGCCTGCGACGATGCACTAAAGTCCGCAGGTATCAGACTTGTTACAGCCCACACAGCCTGTCCGGGTAAATACGAAATTGTATTAACCGGCGAATTGGCAGATGTGCAAACCGCTGTTGATAGAATAAAGGCAAATTACAGCAACTATGTTATTGATGGTGTAATGCTTGGCAGAATAGACGAAACCGTTGTTAACGCGCTCCTCGGCACAGGTTTTTCTGAACGCAGAGGCGCCATCGGTATTATTGAAACCTACTCCGCCGCAAGTGCAGTTAAGGCTGCCGATACCGCCGTTAAAACCGCCGACGTTGAAATTTATGACCTTCGTATCTCTCGCGGTCAGGGCGGTAAGGGTGTTGTAATTATCACAGGTCAGGTTAGTGACGTCACTGCCTCTGTTGAAGCAGGTGGCCGCTATGCCGAAACTCAGGGACTTCTTCACGGCACTTCTGTGCTGGCAAACCCTCACCCCGATGTTTGGGACCATTTATAACTTTTAGTTTTTACTAATAAGTTTAATTTTCACCCCAGCTTGTATTTAAAACCTTTTAATATTTTTACACCGCCGCAGATTCAAAAAATCTGCGGCGGTGTATTTTTGATTTCTATTGAATTTTTGCGATTAAGATTTTTCCTTTAGCCCATGTTATTTTCGAATAACATCAAGGTCGCATTGGAGAAGATTGATGTTTTTGGAAACAACAGGCTTGTAGCTATCGTGTTGCACTGCACTACCAATAATTTTCACATTACATTCGCGGCCTTCACTACAGTTTATCAAGGGTTGCTCGCCTTCACCTTTAAATGTAACACCGGACATCAAAATATCTGCTTTACCATAGTGGAGGTCTGTAGTGTCGGTATAGGCAGGTCTTTCGTCTCCAATATCTATAACCTCAATTCGGCTGTTACCAAAGGAAGAGTTGAGTATTTTAACATGGTCTACAGGAGTTTTTATTTCAATTGGACACTTAACATCGTTTTCAACAATAATATTTTCAAAAATTATATTTTCAAACATAGGTGCTTGAGATTTCGGCATATAGCTTCTGTACCATTCAGAGTTTTCAAAGCTTAGGCAAATTGCCATATTACGCTTTTTCTGCAGATGGATGTCTTTAAAGTGAATATTACGACAACCTGCAGTATGGCCATCGGGCAGATCATCTTGAACGACTATCCATTTAATACCATCTAAAATCTGCTCGCCCTTTTCGTGGGTAGGTTTAGTAACAGATTTATAGTATCTGCCGTCGTGGTCTGCGAACACCCTGTACATTTTTCCATTTACCATAACAGAATCAGAGTGCATAACCTCCATACCTTCGTACCAATCAACCCAAGAGCCCCCCAAAAGACGACAAAAATATCCAGTGGTTTCAGATGCATCTAAATCGTAGCAATCTTCAATAATACCATTTTCAATCCAACCCTGTTGTGGATTAGATGCGGCGTAATCTCCTGCATTAAGAGCAATCGGGTCGTCAAAGGTGCACAAACGACAGTGTCTGAGTACAAATTTATCACCTCTGCCAAGGTGTATTGCATCCTTATGTCCTACAACGTGAATGTTTTCCGCAATAAAGTTTTCAAAAGTGGAAACCTGTATTGCGTAGCAGTGAATGTGGAGGTCAAGACATGTAAAATCTTTAATTGTTATATTGTTTGCATAGAAGAAAGTAAGATGACCTCTAACACCGGGAATAAGTCTACCTACAGTAGCTTCTAATCCATTACAGATAAGGTTGAGACCGATAATAGAAATATTATTGTTGTATGTACGTGTAAAAGCCCCTTCGTTAATAAAAACGTAAGAGGCATGCTGTGTGCCGTCACCGGATAATTGCCGTCTTAAATAAACACCGGCTCCAAAAACAAGAGAGGTGTCGTCTTTTAATAATATAGTCTCACTAATATCATATATACCGGGCTTGTCTATATAAATAGTGCCTCCCTCATTTACTGCCCTTTGAAGGGCTGCAGCATTAGTGTCTGCATCGTTTTGAGGTAAAAACCCAAAATCCATTGCATTTGCCATAGCTAAACTTCCTTTCGTTTTTTACTCGATATAAATGCAATTATATTATAAAATAAAAGAAGAGATAAGTCAATGAGAAATACTAACGGATATTATAACAAAACAATAATTTTTTAAGACAAATTATATAAAAAATTACCTCTTTACAAAGTAGGATAGGTATGCTATAATTACTAACGCGAACATTTGTTCTTATTGTGTTTTTCGTTTTATTAAATTGATTAACCTGATGAGCGCGCAGGCAAAATCTTTTGCAAATTAAGTGTGCTGTAAATATGTAAATTAGGGGGAGCGTATTTTGGATAGGGTTATTTTGCACTGTGACCTTAATAATTTTTATGCCTCGGTGGCTTGCCACGATTATCCGCATTTAAGGAATAAGGCGGTTGCGGTTTGCGGTAGCGAAGAGCAACGGCACGGAATTGTGCTGGCAAAAAATATGGCGGCAAAAAAATTCGGCATAAAAACAGGGGAGTCTGTAAGAGATGCTAAACGAAAATGTCCCGAACTTGTATGTGTACCGCCTGAGTTTGAAAGATATAATTATTTTTCCCGCCGCGCTCGTGAAATTTATGAGCAGTATAGCGATATGGTAGAGCCCTTCGGTCCTGACGAGGCATGGATTGATGTAACGGGAAGTCGCATCCTTTTTGGAAATGGCGAAAAAATTGCCCACGAAATACGAAATCGCATAAAAAATGAATTGGGTCTTACGATTTCTGTTGGGGTAAGCTTTAATAAGGTTTTTGCAAAATTGGGCTCCGACCTGAAAAAGCCCGATGCAGTGTCGGTTATCACTCGCGAAAATTATCGTGAGGTAGTATGGAGGCTGCCTGTTGAAAGTATGATTGGCATTGGTGGTGCTACTAAGGCAAAGCTCAATTCAATGGGGATTTTTACCTTGGGGGAATTAAGTGGTGCAGGCACAGAGCGGCTGAAAATAGCCTTAGGTAAGTTAGGCCCCCAAATGCAGGAAAATGCAAGGGGCAATGACACCTCCCGCGTAGCTGCTGCCACCTATTGCCGAACACCCCAAAGCGTGGGACGTTCCACCACATACCATATTGATATATGCACCTACGCCGATGTGTGGCGCGTAATGCTAAAGTTATCAGAAGAGGTAGGAATGCAGCTCCGTGTTAATAGATTAGAAGCAACAGGAGTGCAACTACACCTTAGAACAAATCAACTGAAAGTGAATGAACTGCAAATGCCGCTTCACCGACCCACCCAATCGGGCTTGGTGCTGTGTGAAGAGGGGTTTGATTTGTTTCGCCGTAATTATCATTTTTCGCATCCATTGCGCTCTCTGGGTATAAGGGCTATAAATTTAAGGCCTGTGTCAGAAAACGCAAACCAGATTTATCTTTTTGAAAATGTAGCCGCCACGGTAAAAAGGCAGAAGATAGAGGAGGAAATGGATTCTCTTAAAAACCGTTTCGGTAAGGGATGTATTTGCCGAGGCTCGGTGTTGGGGGAACCCGACCCAAGAGGTCAGGAGAAACCATTTTCAATAATGTATAAATAGGTTTTATGAAAATTGAAGCATATAAATACAAAAAGGGGTTGCTTAATGAATTTAAAGCAACCTCTTTTTGTATTGTATGCTAAAGCCACATAAAAAAACCGTGGTATTTGACCACGGCTTTTTTTCGCAGAGTTCCACACTCTGAATAGAAACAGATTTTTTAGGATTCACCAAAAAATTACAAAGCATCATTGTATATTGGCAAAACCCTTGTTTTAGGCTACTTTCGCAGAGTTCCACACTCTGAATATTTTGGGAATATTGGGGTTTAAATAAAGGATTTATGAATTTTTTGACGGAAATTTTTGACGGCTTTACAAACTACCAAACATAACAACCTTGTTCATATTGTCTCGTTTTAATTCCAAAGATGAATGAACATACCTTTCAAGGGTAATTTGCGGGCTTGAGTGGCCAAGTATCTCGCTTAGGGATTTGATTTCGAAGCCGACCTCAACACACCGAGTTGCAAAGGTGTGACGAAGTGTATGGAAATGCACATCTGTAAGTCCGCAGGCTTTAGTATATTTACCCATTTTATACTGCAGGGTTCGGGGCTCAACAAACACCGTCTCACTTCCGGTAAGAACAAATGCTGAAGAATTGGAAACTCGAAATTTTTCACAAAGTTCAATGGTAAATTTACTTAGCGGAATAATTCGGGCTGATGAGTCGCTTTTGGGATCACTGATAACCACTTTTGTTTTAGAGGTACTGTCGGCATCAAGAATTTTTAACCGTTGCATAGTAGATGTTACCTTTATCGTTCCGTTTTCAAGGCAAATATTTTCCCAACGGAGTGCGCAAATCTCGCCTATTCTCATGCCTGTAAGCATAGCTAACAAGGTGCCGAATTTGCACTCATCTATATCCTCAAGTAAATATTCGATAAATCGTCTTTGCTCTTCCCTTGAAAGCACACGCATTTCCTTTATTGGGTTTTTTGGATAATAGATTTCAACGTTTGGAAACACACCACGATATTGACGTGCGGAGTATTTCAATATTGAATTAAGAACAATTAAAATATCTTTTACGGTTTTAGGAGATAACTCTTCCTCATATAGCAGTTCTTGTGCAAATTGTTCTATCAGAGAGGTCGATAAAGCCTGTATAAAGCAACCACCCAACCTGGTTTTGATATGTTTTTCCACCGTAGTATTGTATTTAATATAGGTAGATTCTTTAACCCTGATTTTATTGAGTCGCAACCATTCATCACAATAAAATGAGAAGCGTTTTCTTCTACCTTGCTCAGGTGATGGTATATTCATTAGTAGAGCCGCTTTAGCTCGCTCGACCTTATCTTTTGCTTCACGGTATGTTTTTCCATAGCAATACCCATATCTTGCAGTTCCGTCGGAAGTGTAGCTTTTTATATATCTTGCTTCCCAACGCTTGTCCTTTCTTTTGTAAATATTTTCGCCTTTCTTTGACATCGATAATCCTCCTCAAAAGTATGTAAATTTAAATTTCAATTATCCATTTCTGCTTTGACGGAATTTCTGACGGCGATATATAGTTGCAATTTGCACAAAATACTTAATATTGCAGTCCTATTACCTAATCAAAACGGAAAAATTTAAGAAATTTTAAAATTAAAGCGTCAAAACTCTTGCAAATTTATGAGTTTTGTGTTAAAATCCAATACGTAGAGTGTGGAACTCTGCGAATAAGAAAGTGAGGCTGGCTACCTCGTTGGTCCTGCAATATCTTTTTAAAAAATCCGTTGTAGATGGGCTTAATGGGGATTCGTCTGCCTGTTTTTTCGCGAATAAAGTAGTAAATGCTTAATTTAAAAAAAGGAAGTGGGTGTAATTTTGAAGCATCAAAATGTTCGCGGCAAACTGATTGATAATGCTATTTCCGTTATCGCATCCGAGGGGCTCGATAAAACCACCACAAAAGCAATTGTTAAAGGGACAGATATTAACGAGGCTTACATTTATCGTTACTTTTCTGACAAAGAGGATCTGTTATCAAAGGTTTTTGATGAGCTTGACAGTGAACTCGTTGCAAAAGTGAGTCAGCACGTTTCTGTAATGTATATGCAAAATTTTGATTACAAAACCCGATGCCAAATTTTCTTTCAGGCAATATGGAAATTTTTGCTTGGAAATCGTGAAAAATGTCTTTCTTATATACGGTATTATTATTCACCGTATTTTAATAAGTATTCTGTAGTAAACCACAGGGAACGTTACACCCCTCTTGTGGAGAAGTTTACAAATGCTTTTAAGGAAGAAGCGAATGTATGGATGATTTTGAATCATATACTTAATGTGATGTTGGATTTCGCGGTTAGGGTGTTTGAGGGTGATGTCCCCGACAATGACGATACCGCAGAGCACGTATTTCGTTTAGTATATGTTTCGGTCCAGCAGTATTTTAAATAGAAACAGGGGTATTAAAGTGAACAAGAGTATGAAAAAAGCGATGAACATTATTAAATCTACAATAGTATGGCTGGTAGTTGCACTAGCAGTGTTTATGATGATTTTCACCGTCATATCCGTAACCACTTTCAACAGAAACGACCGTGATTTATTCGGGTACAAGGCATATATAGTGAATACCGATTCTATGGCAGCCACAGATTTTGCTGCAGGCGACTTAATTTTTGTAAAAGAGGTTGATGCCAGCACCTTGCAGGTTGGCGATATCATTACATACATTTCTCAGAACAGTGAAAGCTTTGGAGAGGTTATAACCCATAAAATCAGAGCCCTAACAACCGATGCACAGGGTAATGCAGGCTTTATTACCTACGGTACTACCACGGGTGAAGACGATACCACAATCGTTACCTATCCATACATAATGGGTAAGTATGTAAGACATCTCGATGGCATAGGCACTTTTTTTAACTTCCTTAAAACTCCTCAAGGCTACATAGTTTGTATATTTGTTCCCTTTATGCTTTTGATTATTTATCAGGGTGTTAATTGCATCCGTCTGTTCCGTCGTTATAAAAAAGAGCAGACTGAGGAATTAGAAGCAGAAAAGGCGAAGATTGAAGAAGAACGCGCAGAAAACGCAAAGATGCTTGCAGAGCTGCAAGCCCTTAAAACACAGCTTGAAGGTCAGCAAACTGTCACTTCAAGCACCTCCACACCCGAAGAATAAGAATCCCAAAAGCGAGTTGATCCCATGTTATTGTTTGTATTAGGAGTTATAGTTGGCAGTATTATGTCACTGTTTGTGTTTTCGGTTATGAGCATAAGCAGAATGAATGATAATAAACCCACCACCAACAACGAAAAGCTAAAAGAGAAATCAGGTACAGATGAGCGATAATGAAATTTTGCTATATTTTCTGATAGCTGGTATAGCAATAGTGTTTTTTACCATTTGTTTGTTAGGCATAGTTCAAAACATTATCGAATTTTTTCAAGAGCTTCGATATATAAATAATGAAATTTCAAATGCCGATGAAAATGAAAAACCGTATTGGCTTTGGCAAAGACGTAGGTTGTGGCTATCTATAATTCCGTTTATTAAATATTGATATTCCTCTCATATTTTGCGTACCGCCGCCTCATTTTAGGGGAAATGGGGCGGCAATCAAAGGGCACAAATGTCACTTTTGTGGCAGCGAAGAGCGAAAAGTATTTGCCTACTACAAAATAAAATCAGTTTCGCATAAAGAAACACCGATTAAGTTTTCTTTTCTCTCTTCTCTCCTCTCTCGTCACCATAGACGTTTGTGCCTTTTGATTGCCGTTAGGTAACAAGGTTCCGGGCACCTGTTCGCAATCTGTGATTGCGGCAACAGGTCGGGTTCTTATTGCCGAAAGGCAATGAAGGAGAGTTAATGTTATGAGTAGTACATTAAAAAGAGTATGGAACATCACTTCCACCGTGTTGGTGATTTTAATTGTGGCTTGCGCTGTGTTTTTGATGGGTTCGCGAATTCTTGGCTTTCGGGTATTTACAGTAATATCGGGAAGTATGGAACCTGCCTACAGCGTTGGAGATTTGATTTATGTTAAAAACACAGATGTAAACACCATCAAGGTAGGGGACCCCATCACCTTTGTGCTAAACGAGGATTTGGTTGTGGCAACCCACCGAGTTGTGGAAATTGATACGGAAAGTCAGCAATTCTATACAAAGGGTGATGCCAACGACACTCCCGATGCGTCCCCCGTGCATTTTAATAATGTAATAGGTGTGCCGCAGTTTAGCATTCCTATGCTTGGATATGTATCAGATTTCATTCAAAACTCACCCGGAATGTATATAACTATAGGTGCTGGTATTGTTTTGATTATCCTTGTTTTTCTGCCCGATATGCTTGGTGGCAAGAAAAAGGAGGAAGATGAGCCCAAAAAGGAAGAAAATACTGAGGCTCAATAATTTTGGTTTTCAATTCGCGTTTGCAAAGGAATTCCCGTAAACACGAGTTTGAAATAAAGTATTAAAGAAAGGAGGAAAACAAAATGACAAAGAGAAAGATTTTTCTTGCCGCTTTGGCAATCTGCATCGTTGCTATTCTCTCTATGGGTACATTAGCTTATTTCTCATATAACGATTCTGTAAAGAATGAGTTTATGATCGCTACATCTGATGATGATGAGGCTAATGAGGTATTCTCAGTAGACGTATGGGAAGAGCAGGAGGAAGGTTCTACAGATAAGGAGCAGTCCGGTTATGATTATGATGATGTTGTTCCCGGTGATAATCTTCCTAAAATTGTTCACGTTGAGAACACAGGTTATTATGAGCAGTATGTTCGTGTAACTGTTACCGTTTCTGATGCCAGTGCCTGGAAAGCTATGTTAGGTGATAATGTAGCTCTTGAGGACATCGTAGATGGCTTTGATACAACAAAGGTTCTTTATGTAAATGCTACAGAAGTAAACGATACTTTGGTTTATGAGCTTTATTACAGAGACATCCTTGAAATGGGTAAAGACTTTATTGTGTTCAAGAGTGTTAAAATTCCCTCTTCTATGGATGCAGAGGAAGCCGCAGCCTTTAATGACGGCACAGATCCCAGCTTCTACATTGATATAGTTGCTAAAGCTATTCAAACAAAGAATGTTGGCGACGATATCCTCGAAGCGTTTGAAACTGTAGAGGGCAAAGCTCCCGCAGTTAATACTGCATATGTTTCATCAGGTGAAGAAATGCAGGCAGCCATCAACAAAGGCATTTCCAATATCAAGTTGTCTGGCAATGTTAATTTGAATGGCGGCATTGTAATCAGCTAATACATACCGATTAACCGTAGTGCGGTGTTTTGCAGGCAAATAGCCGTGCTACGGACTTTTCAAAACCTGTATTATATTAGGAGGTCAGTAAATGACTAAAACAAAAAGCACCAAGCGTGCGCTTATAAGCAGTGTTATTGCACTCTTTGTATGTGTATCAATGCTTGTAGGCTCAACATTTGCTTGGTTTACCGACTCTGTAACGAGTGCCGGAAACACCATTCAGTCCGGTACTTTGAAAGTTGATCTGGTTGATGCTCAGGACAACTCCTTGGAGGGTAAGGTTCTTGAGTTTGTCGATCAGGATGAAAACGACCTGTGGGAGCCCGGTTGCACTTACAATCTTCAGGAAGTGTATGTGAAAAATATGGGAACCCTCGCTCTCAAGTATGAAATTGCAATCAACGGTATCACCGGCGATGCAAAGCTTCTTGAGGCTATTGAATGGACTGTTACCGTTGATGGCGTTGAGACCGAACTTGCTGATCTCAATGGCAAATTGGGTGCAGGAGAGAAATCCAAGGCTATCGTTCTTTCCGGTCATATGAAGGAAGAAGCAGGCAATGAGTATCAGGGCCTGAGCGTTGATGGCATCTCCATCTCCGTCTTCGCAACCCAGGATACTGTTGAGAAGGATTCCTTCGATGAAATGTACGATGATATTGCCCTCGTTTCCGATGCAGCTGCTTTGGCAGATGCAATTGCTGCCGGTAAGAATGTAATGCTTACCAATGATGTTGCGCTTGATGTTAATGGTAAGGCAATGACTGTTGCAGCTGATGCAGATGTGATTATCAACCTGAACGGTAATGACATTGTTGGTACTACTACCGCTTCCGGCGCAAGCCAAGTACTGTTTGAGGTAAAAGGTGAGCTCACCGTTATAGGTGACGGTACTATCGCACTTCACGATAAATCCGGTGCTGCTTTTAACCAGGGTTACGAAAATGCTGCTATTTACGTTAACGGCGGTGTAGCCAACCTGAATGAAGGTATGATCGTTTGCACCTCTGTTGGCGAGGCTATGGCATATGCTGCCGATGCTGTTGGCGGCAATTCCGTAATCAATATTAACGGTGCTACTCTCTACAGTTCTTACATTGGCGTTCGTTCTTTCCCGACCACTTCCGGCAAGACCAATACCGTTAACTACAACAGCGGTGTTGTTTACGGTGCAAAGAATGGATACGATATTTGGACTCAGGAAGGCAACGGTTCTTCTGTTGTGAATATCGCAGCCGGTATTAACTATACCCGCGAAGATCAGTGGGGCGGTATGTACTATGTTGAAGATGATGTAGCTTACGTCAGCACAGCTTCTGCTCTTCAGTCTGCTATTACCGAAGGTAAGGACGTTGTGTTTGTTTCTGACATAATCGTTGATAAGTGGATTATGTTCTCTGAAACAAAGACCATTGGAAATGGAAATATCATTACTGTTGAAATGAACGGTCTGACAATTGATGGTAACGGCCACACCTTGACCGTAAACTCCATTGAGTCTGCAGGAAATGGTAATCTTCTGTTTGATGATGCAAGCAATCTGAATATCTCCAACCTGACCATCAAGAAGAACTGCGGAGGCGGTGCTATCGGACTTGTGTCCGGTGTCATTAGTAACGTTAACTTCGTAGGCGGTGGTTATGGCATTCATCCCGGCGCAGGTGAAATCACGGTTGAAAATTGCACCTTTGCTACTGCTGACGGTGATGCAATTTACTTCGAGCAGGAGAGAGATAATCTGACCATTACCGGATGTACCTTCAACCAGCAGGATGGCGAGAATGTTATTCTGATCCGCGGTGATGTGAAGTTCACGAACAATATCGTCAACTCCGGCAGAACTGTGAATATTGTCAGCGGCTCTCCCG
>JAZNRT010000036.1:0-31526 GCA_045590875.1 Acutalibacteraceae bacterium | reverse complement strand
GCCTAGGGTAACGAGAGTCGAACCCGTTACGTCTTAAAATCAATAATTTTTCACTTTGTCTTGCCTCATCACTTGTAATACGACAGTATTACTGCGTTCTTCGTCTTCGCCCTTTTAAAAAATTATTTGATTTTAAGGTCGAAGAGTTTATCTCGTACGCCTTTTTTCGAAAGGCGTAGCGTGAAATTCGCAGTAAGGCTTCCGCCTTACAAGAATAAGCGCAAGAAGGGCGGGAAAAGGCGACGAGAGAAACCGCAATGTGTTCAACTCTCGTTACCCTAACATATTAAATAATATGCAAGGGTTGGTTTTTTATGTTGGTTTATTCAATTATGCAAACTGCGTGAGCAGATATTCCCTCTTTTTTTCCTGTAAATCCCAGTCCTTCCTCAGTTGTGGCTTTTACATTTACATAACCCTTTTCTATTCCGCAGTCGGAAGCAATGTTGCCTCGCATCTCGTCTATATATTGGGATAGCTTTGGTGCTTGTGCTATAACGGTTGCATCAATATTCACCACCGAATAGCCTTTTACCTTTATTAGCTCAATTACTCGGCGAAGTAGCACACGGGAATCTGCGCCCTCGTATGCTTTATCTGTATCGGGGAAATGCTTGCCGATATCACCTAACGCCGCAGCGCCCAACAGCGCATCGGAAACAGCGTGAAGAAGCACATCTGCATCAGAATGGCCAAGCAAGCCTAATGTATGGGGAATAGTAACACCGCCTAAAATAAGCCTTCTATTCTCCACTAATTTATGCACATCATATCCGTGTCCTATTCGCATGGTTTCTCTCCCCTTTTTCTTAAAATCTCCTCAGCTACCGATATATCCTCAGGTGTGGTTATTTTAATATTCTCATAGCTTCCCTCAACCGTATAAACCGATACGCCAATTTTTTCCAATAGTTGGCAGTCGTCTGTGAGATTTTCGTTTTTATTTTTACTAAGCGCCTCTTTATAAATAGTCATTTTAAAGCCCTGCGGGGTTTGCACAGCGGCTAGGGTGCTACGCTGAGGGGTTTCTAATATTTTGCCTGAAGAATCAATAATTTTAACTGTGTCTTTAAGAGGAACTGCAGGTGCTGCACCGCCGTAAAGCTCGGCAGCATTTTTTACGGACTCTATTATATCCTGAGTTACTAACGGTCGCGCTCCGTCGTGAATAAGCACTATATCCGTTTCCATTCCTATTGCGGCAATACCACAACTCACCGATTCGGCACGGGTGCTTCCACCCTCTACTAAATCGGTTACCTTAGAAATTTTGTGCTCTTCAATAAGGTTTTGCACGGCATTAACCAGCTCCTTGCGCAAAACCACCACAATATTATCAACCTCTTGGCAGTTTTCAAAGGCAAGAATACTCCTGATTATAACAGGAGTATTTAAAACGGGTAGCATTATTTTATCAATACCGCACATTCGTGAAGCGGTACCTGCCGCAACTATGATGGCGGTGGTCTTGCCTCCCGTCTCCTCAGCTGTGAATTCAATTTTGAATTGGTTCTCTGTTTGGGCTAACATAAAAATTCCTCTATTATAAGAATGGACTGCCAATGCTGACAGTCCATAGGGTGTTAATTATTCTTCGCAGCCTTCGCAATCTTCACAATTGCACTCGAAATCAAACTCAAGCTCTTCGCCGCAGTTAGGACATTCAATTCCGCCGTCGAGCAAGGTTTCCTCGTCTAAATAAATTGTATCGTTACATTTAGGGCAGGTTACCTCATAAAGCTCTTCTTCGTCATCGTCATCTTCGTCGTCAGCATCGTCATAATAATCGTCTTCGAGGTTAGCAAGATCCTGATCGATTTCATCCAGCTGTTCGGCCATTTCGTAGACATCATCCTCAACATCGGCGATGTTTTCTGCGATATCGTCTAAACATTCGATAATTGCTTTTATCAATTTTGCCTCTTTGCTATCTTCAAGGCTTAATCCTTCAGCAAGGCCTTTAATATAGGCTACTTTTTCAGAAACTGTCATTTAGATAAACTCCTTTCGTAATCCAAATAAAAGATCAATGTGGACCTTATGCACGCTCCATATATTCGCCTGTACGGGTGTCGATACGAATCATATCTCCCTCGTTGATAAAAAGAGGAACTCTGATTTCGGCACCTGTTTCGAGGGTTGCGGGCTTGGTTGCGTTGGTTGCGGTGTCGCCCTTGAAGCCAGGTTCGGTTTCGGTTACCTGAAGCTCAACAAAGGTGGGGGGCTCAAGACCGAACACATTACCCTTGTATGAAAGCACCTTGCACACCATATCTTCTTTTACAAACTTGAAGTTGTCGCCAAGGTCACTTTCGTTAACAGGAACCATATCGTAGGTTTCGGGGTCCATAAAATAGTATAGACCACCATCGTTATAAGAATACTGCATTTCTTTGCGCTCAATAAAAGCGGTGGGGAATTTTTCAGTGGGGCTGAATGTTTTTTCAACAACAGAGCCACCGATTACATCCCTGATTTTCGTACGAACAAATGCCGCACCCTTGCCCGGCTTAACGTGCTGAAATTCTATAATCTGGTATACGTTACCATCCATTTCAAAAGTCACACCGTTGCGAAAATCTCCGGCTGTTACCATAAGTAAATACCTCCAATAATTTATTACCCTTTAATTTTAAACTATTTCTCAAAATTTTTCAATAGTTATTTGAGAATTATAAGGTTTTTTTTCGAATTTGTTAGATTTCTAGCACCATTTTCGGTGACCAGAAGCATATCTTCTATGCGAACTCCGAATTTCCCCTCAATATAAATGCCGGGTTCTGCGGTTATTATATTTCCCACATTCAGTATTTCTTTAGAAGTCGGTGAAAGATTTGGACTCTCGTGAATCTCTAAACCAACACCATGCCCAAGACTGTGCTGAAAACAATTTCCGTAGCCTGCTTTTTCTATTATACTGCGAGCCAAGTCGTCAACACACCTTGCTTCGACTCCGCTTTTCACTGCATTTATGGCGCTGAGCTGCGCATTTAAAACGGTGTTATAAACCTGTTCCATTTCGTCGGTAACATATCCTACTGCCACCGTTCGGGTCATATCCGAGCAATAACCTCCACACACACCGCCAAAGTCCATTGTAACGAACTCCCCCGCTTTAACCTTTTTCTGTGTGGGTACACCGTGAGGCATTGAGGTGTTGGCTCCAGATATTGCAATGGTTTCGAAAGACATACCTTCGGCTCCTGCTTTTTGAAGATTGTATTCAAGCTCTAGCCTGATTTCTTGCTCGGTTACATCGGGTCTTATAAAATTAAGAATATTCTCGAATGCCCGCTCGGCACAACGCTGCGCTTTAACAATACATTCAACCTCTTGCTCTTTTTTTACACTTCTTGCAGCAAGTATTAAATCGGACAGCTCTACAGATGCACTAGCATGTATGCCTTCAAACAGTTTTTTTAGCTGTATATCCTGCTTTATGCTTATTTCGGCCTCGTACTCAATAGAGCTTATATTAAACTCATTTATAATTTCCTTTGCCGCATAACTAAGACTTTGGAGCAGACGTACCTCTATATCACTGTGCACATTGTTTCGCGCCGCCTCAATATATCGGCTATCAACATAAAGTATTTTTTTGGTGCCGATTACAAAAAGATAACCAAGGCTTGATTTAAAGCCTGTAAACCAATGCCGGTTTACATCGGTAATTATTAAAGTGTTATGAGAAGATAAGTGCTGCTGTAATTTTTCCATTATACCAACTCGCGCATTGCATTTACTGCAAGCAAATAGCTGTTTTTACCAAAGCCTGCTATTGTTCCTACGCACACGGGGGCAATAACCGACTTGTGGCGAAATTCTTCACGGGTATGAAGATTAGAAATATGCACCTCAATGAACGGCTTATTTACCGAACGGATAGCATCGTGAATCGCGTAGCTATAGTGGGTATAGGCTCCCGCGTTAATTATACAGCCATCGTAGCCGTTAAGAACCTCGTGAATTTTAGAAACTATATCTCCCTCAGAATTAGACTGATAAAACTCGCAGGTAAAATCCAAAGCGCTTGCATAGGTTTTAATTGAAGCGTTGATATCATCGAGGGTTTCGCTACCGTAAATTTCGGGCTCGCGACGGCCTGTCATATCGAGATTAGGACCGTTCAGAATAAGTAATTTTTTCATTGTAATCATCCCTTCAAACTAATGTAATAATCTTTCATTGCTTTTGCATCCTCCGCCTGAGTTCCCGCAGATTCGCAAATAACGGTAGGGCTGCAATTTTTCCTAACAACTAAATTTATCATAGGCTCAAAATCGGGGCCGAATACCTCATCTGTAAAGGTAAGATGTTTTTTCTCCCCACCCGTAGTATACTCAATTTTGGAAAAATGAGAATGGAATTCACGAAGCCGTGAAATGCCTAATCTATTTTCAATCTTTTGGAAAATTTGAGCAAAATCTGCTTCAGTTTTAAGCCCGCCCAATGTACGTGCGTTGAGATGACCAAAATCAATACAGGGCAGTAGTCGCTCGTCCAGCTCACAAAGAGCCAACACCTCTTCCAATGTGCCGAGCTGATTTATTTTCCCCATAGTTTCGGGGCATATTCTGATGTTTGACAACCCTTCGCTATCCAGTGCTGAGATTGCTTTTTTCATTGTATCTATTGCTAAATCCAGCGCTTGCTCACGGGAAATTTTCCCGCAAGAACCTGTGTGAACAATAATTCTGTTACCCCCCATTGCATTAACGGCGCGGGCAGACTGTAAAATATAATTCACGGAGTTGTTGCGTTTTTCTTCCTCTACCGACGACATAGAAATATAATAAGGTGCGTGAAGTGACAAACGAATTCCTTTTTCGGCAGCTAGAGTGCCCAATTCCTTTGCTTTGTCTTCACCGATGTTAACGCCTCGTCCACACTGATATTCATATGCATCTAGTCCCATAGCCTCGATATATTTAGGCACATCCAAAGTGCCCTTATATTTTAACGCTGTGAAGGATTCGGAATTCCCCGCTGGACCGAAACAAGCCGGCATATTACTGCATCTCCCATTTTTTATAAATTCTGCGCTCTAAATTTCTTCTGATTTTAAAGCTGAGCTTATCTTCTAACAATATAGGTTTTAAAAGAATTATTTTGGTTCCCGTAAGTTTGGCGCCTAGTAAATCTGTAAAAAACTGATCACCCACAAGGGCTATGTTTTTGGGTTTTAACCCTAAGCGTTTAGCACCGCGAAAGTACCCAAAAGGCAGAGGCTTTAACCCTAAAGAAATGTATGGCAAGCCGATTTTCTTTGCAAAGGGCTTTACTCTTCTTTCTTTAGAATTTGAAAAAACAAGCAGCTCTATCCCTGCCGATTGCATTTCTGCAATCCATTCCAAAAGCCCATCGGTAAGGACCATACCGTGATGGGTAGAAAGGGTGTTATCCACATCCAAAAGCAAACCCTTTATATTTAATTTTTTTAGCATTTCAGGGGTTATATCTGTAACCCTTTCTAAGAACAAATCGGGCTTAAACATAGCTTTCTCCAAAACAATATATAAATCAAAATAATATAAAAATGGCTGCCCCACAATACGACACCCTTTTGAGTGCCGCCGGTGAAACAGCCTTTTTTAATTAGCGGAACTTGCGCTTGCGTGCAGCTTCAGACTTCTTCTTACGCTTTACGGAAGGCTTTTCGTAATGCTCTCTTTTACGTACTTCTTGAATAACACCGTCTTTAGCGGTTTGCCTTTTAAAACGTCTGAGTGCATTATCGAGCGATTCGTTCTCTTTAACTCTAACTTGGCTCATCTATATTCCCTCCCTCCGTGAATTTGGAAGATAAAATCTAATTATCTTTAAGATTATAGCATACAATATAAGATTTTGTCAAGAGTTATTTATGGTGCTTGATTTTCTTTTTTACTGTTGAAGAATATTTGCCATATATTGTGCGACCTTCAACCTTTTTATAGGCTCTAATTTTGATATAATACTTACCTTTTTTGAGCCCTTTTACGGATTTCTTAACTTTGCTTGAGCCTTTCACCGTTATGGTTTTTTTATAGCCGCTTTTCTTTAAATATATCTTATATCCGTCAACACCTTTAGTCTTTTTCCAGCTAAGCTTAAGGGTGCTTCCTGACACTGAAGCTCTCAGGTTCTTAACCTTGGTGGGAGGCTTTGGTGCACTTCTTTTTACCTTGATGGTTTTCTCTGCAGCTCGTCCAGAATATACACGCTTCCCTTTTACGGTTTTGTATGCCTGAATGGATATTTTATATGTACCTTTTTTCAGGTCATAAATCGTCTTTTTGGTGGTGTTTTTACCCTTTATGATAAATTTCTTGGCGGTTTTCCCTTTGGTAACTGTTACGCGATACCCGTCACAATAGGAGTTTTTCTTCCATTTAACGGTTATGCTACCCTGTCCCGCTGTGCACTTCACCCCTTTTACCTTAGGCGGAGTTATGGTTACGTCCTTAACGATTGTTCCTGTGTGCATTCTGCCAAGAGTTATTATCATTTTAGTTTTTCCTATCTTGTTGCTCTTGAACTCAACTTTGTAGTATTTCTTGTTAATCACAAAATATCCTTGCCACACCGCAACTAAGAATTTCGGTGTGCTGCCGGTGTATTCGACATAATGCACAACGACTTTGCTGACCTTATTAATCTTATATTTTTCTCCCGACGAAACACCGCATTCCGTACAATGAGTATAATAATATCCATCTTTGGTTGGCGTTGCTTTTTTTACCCCCTTCGAAGCTACATACTCAAAGGTGTGCATACCTGAACTTTCGATTGCTTCTCCTCCGTAAAAAACTTCGCCACAGCCTCCACAAACAGTTCTAGCGGTCATACCTTCTTTACCACAGGTAGATGGTATTTCAGGCAGTATTTTATGGCCTCCTTGGTGGTTGCCCTTGAACACCGAAATTGTGACTTTTTCGGTGTGTCCACAAACATAGCAAATTCTACGCTTAGAGCCTTTGGATATACAGGTTGAAGGCTTCAAGACCTCCCACTCCGTATAAGTGTGCTTATTGGATTTTTTCAAAATCTCTCCTTTAGATAGAACTGTACCGCAATCAACACAACGCAAATCACCACTGTAGCCGTCGGAACTACAATTAGATTGCTTAACACCCACAAGAACTGTATTGCCGGTATGAGCATCCGGTGACTTTTCTAAAATACACCATTCCTTTGCAGAACACTTTTCACAAGCTCTATACTTAGCTCCCGTAACGGCACACGTAGGTTCAATCTCTGTTATGAATTCACCGAAGCTATGCTCACACGGAATATAGTTAATATACTTATCACTTTGGAATGTTTCGTCACCAACCACACCGCACAGTTCACAAACCTTGTAGAATTCAGCCTTTTCTAATCCGGAATGGTCATTAGCTATATTTATAAAACCGTCCAATATTATGTCTGAATAGCTATGTTCTGCTTCTTTTGTTATCCTTTCAGTACATCCTGGTTTTAAGCACACAGCCGATTCTGTACCATCATAACCAAAATAGTTGTCCTTGTTATGTGTGTATTCTTCACCATACTCGTGTGTATGACCCGGAAAATAATCCGAAACATCGTCTATCACGGTTCCTTCGCAATAGGGTGAAAGGAGTTCTTCCACGTTACTGCCTTTTGATGCAATATATTTATATTTAGCCAACAAGCCGAAGGTTGCGGCTTCATCAGAAATATCGCCTTGATACACAAAGGTACATTCATCGGCATAAACAGAACGGGAAAAAACAGAGGTTCCTTTTGGTACAGTAACTGTTATCTTTTTATCTAACATCCACAAAAAGAGGAAATTGTACTCAAGACCAGGAGGCAGCGCAAGTGTATCATCCTTAAATCTTGCCATTGCAAAAGCACCGCTTTTTGCTATCTTCAACGATTTGGGAAGCTTAGGTAAATAAAATTCCTTCATTATTTCACCTGCAAAAACCGTGTGACCAACCTCTTCGATACTATCAGCAAGCTTAACTCC
This sequence comes from Acutalibacteraceae bacterium, assembly GCA_045590875.1. Taxonomy (GTDB): domain Bacteria; phylum Bacillota; class Clostridia; order Oscillospirales; family Acutalibacteraceae; genus UMGS1532. Next base: position 23,551 of record JAZNRT010000036.1, on the reverse strand, counting down.
GTAATAATCCAATTTGTCCAAATTCGCAAAAGAATAGTCTTCTAAAATTTGGGTTCCTTCTTGGATTTCCAAGGTTTTGATTCCGGTGCCATGAAATGCCCATCGCCTAATTCTTTTTATGTTACCCGGTATTATAACGCTTTCAAGATTGTCACAATCGTTAAAAGCGTTTCGCTCTATTTCCTTCAAATTCTTTCCAAAACGAACATTTTTTAAGGTATCACAGTCGTAGAAAGCTTTAAATCCCACACTAACCACGGGTATTCCGTTAATTTCATCGGGAATTTCGACGGTTACTATATCACCCGTGTAGCCGTTTATCGTTCCGCTAGCCTCACAAAACTTAAGTGTTCCGTTTTGAACAGGATATTCAACATAACCCTTGCTGTAGTTTGGATTGTCAATAACCTTTATTACATCGCGATAGTCATCCCAATATTCAGTATCAAAGCCTTTGGCAGCTTTATGTATATAAATATTGTTGGAATAAACTGTGTTGTTCAGGGTTTCATCTTCTTCGTTTGCTCGGGGAGCGTCACCCAGAAAATACACATCAGGTTTCTTATCATTGATAAATAACGAACCCTGCTCTAACAGAGTAACTGTTGAAGGGATGGTTATGCTACTGATGTTATCACAAACGTCAAATGCACTCTGTCCAATTGTTTTCAAACCGTGATTTAGCACAATCTCCTTCATAGTATTGTGTCTGAAAGCCCCATTATCGATCTCTCTTACCGTATTCGGTAAAACTACACGCTCACCGGTAAGCATTCTACTTCTATAGTGCAAGACAGTTTTTTCCTTATTGAAAAGCATTCCGTTTTCACTGCAGAAATATGGATTCTCTTCACTTACCACCACATCAGCTCTATCAAAATCCACAAAAGTTTTTTCGTTATCAATCGCCGGAGATAAATTCAGTTTTTCAACACCTGCACCTAAATATATAGTTTCAAGTTTTGTTTCGGTTTTGGGGAATGTGGTTTGTTCAAAAGCTGCATAATAGATATACTTTACCGTATGGGGTACAGTTGCCCGCTTTGCATTTGCTTTATATAAATATTTCACAAGTGCATACGGATTACCGTTTTTCAACTGGTATAGAGCATTATCTACAACCTTGAAGTTTTTATTTTTGTCAGAAACCTGAATCTCTATATCAGGCTTCGAAGGAAAAGATGAGGGTTCAATAAGTTTTACGCGATCTCCTATATAGAAATATTTAGCATTGGTTCTCAAAAAGGTTTCGCTTGTAATTTCTTCTACGCGATTTGAAACATATACATCAGTTACAAAAGAATTGTGTTCTAAAACATCTTGTTCCAGACAAGTGACGGGATTTCCAAAAAGGAATTCCGGTATGTAAAGGGTGGGGTTCATTCCGATATATTGGGATAAAAATCCCGTGTGGCTACAATAAAAATCCTGTTCTATAATTCCTGTGTTGGTAGCATAGCGTTTGATCATAGGCCAGCTTTCCGCTAAGCCATCCTGAAAAGCAGTGAATATAAAATAAGTGCTTTTGCTTATATTTATTGTCTTTGTATACTTTTTACTTTTTATTGTTGGGAAACTACCGTCTGTTGTGAATCTTATATCAGCTTCAGGGTTTTTGTGACTTAACCCTAACTTCAAACCTTCAGGATAATAACCGGATGTCTTGCTTAATTCCGGCATTTTTGCAGCGGGAACAATTTCTACATCATTCAGATTAACAAGTCCGTATCCATATTTCATATCCCAGCCGCCGTCACCTAAATCCTCCGCGTTGTTTTTTAGCGTTGTAGCGACTGTTTCAAAACTACAATCCGGTTGTAGCGTGAGTACAGTGGCACATGCAGCCGCACCAAAAGGTGCTGCCATAGAGGTTCCCGATTTTTCTGTTGTTCCTCCGCCTACATTTGCACTTACAATCATGTCACCGGGAGCGCAAAAATCTACATTATAGCCAAAACTGGAAAAATGGCTTAACTCCTTTGCTTGATTTATGGATGTGAAAGTGAGGGTGTAGTGGGATTCGGTTAACACATAAGCATCGCTAAGATTTGACTCATTTCCGGCACTAACGCAAATAATAACTCCTGCATCGTAAGCGTATTTCAAGGCTTCTTCGGTTATTTCCGACCTATAATACGAAGCAAGGCTCATATTTATAACATCAACACCGTCATCTACAGCCGTACAAATTGCTTCTGCAATTCCCGCAGTGCCTGCATCGTCCCCTTCTTTAAAAATTTTATAAGAACGGAGCTTTATATTTTCTGCAGTAGCACCAACAACAATTCCGGCAACATGGGTTCCGTGTCCTGTATCATCATATATATTTTGAACTTCTTCACCATAAATAAAGTTATACTTAACACCTTTATTTTTTGGAAGCAGTCTATTTTTAAACATAGGATGCGATTCATCGATTCCCGAATCTATTATGCCAACAACAATTTGAGGTGCATTTGCGACATCGCCATATTTTTCGATTATCGCATTTTTACCCGCTACAGCTCCAATTAAATTGTTCCCATAATTAAGAGGCTCGTTAGTAATTGCTTTGTCAGTATCTGTTAAAACACATTCTCGGTTCTGTTCGACTTTTTCAACACTTGACAAAGATTGATAATACTCGATTTTCTCTTTAGTTTCTACTGCGTCTCCGCAAGATATTACATACCAATCTCCGAAAAGATGACAAGTCTGTTCTTTTTCCAAGATACTTTTATCAAATGTTTTTACCAAAATTTCATAATGCTCTGCGAAAGCTTCTTCTTTCGGTGGACTTAATGGAGTTTTTTCTTCATTATGTTGATCTTCAAATTTTGTTTCATCTATGCAGTCAAAATGAGAGCTTGTCGGATTTTTGATATTTGCATTATCGGATGTATTTTCATAAATTACATCATGCTGTTGAGTTTTCTCGACTTGTGAGTATGTCTCCGTATAGTCTATTTTGATTTCATTAGAATTTGAATCTATAGAAGATATGTTACTTTCAGTGACATTATTGGAAGCCGATGATATATCCATAGAAGCCGCATTGCTTTCGGTAACATCGTTTTTGGTCAACGATGTCTCGATTAAAGACACATTGCTTTCAGCGATATCGTTTGGGGCTGATGTTACATCCATTGAAGACTCATTGGTTTTTGCAATATCAAATTTGACATACGGTGTACATATTTGTAAAGGAACCACTAAAATAGCCATCGCCACTATGAGCGTAAATAAATTTTTCGCATATTTAAGCATAAGTAAACTCCTTTTCTTTATAGCAAAAGAGTAGTGATGATATCCGTTGCAGATAGCACTACTACTCTTGTAATATTTTATGGTTTATTTTGCAACGATATTATTTATCTGTTATCGGCACAAAGATTTATAAGGTCATAGATATTTGCAGTAGCAAGGCCTAAATCTATGCGAACCATAGACAAACAGCCATAGCCGCCTAGGCGCACATCATTACGAAATACCATTATGTATTTTCCCTTGTATTTGGTCACACCTGCGTTGTATATACAGGTGGCTTCATAAGGGATGTCTTTCATAGAAAGTATCGGCTCGGGATGTCGTTTGATTACAGGAGATGATTTAAGCTCGGGGAAAACCTTAGCCATAAGGAGCACCTCATACTAATTATTTTGCTACAATATTTACAAGCTTTTTGGGTACATAAAGCTCTTTAACTATTGTTTTACCCTCTAGTGCCTCACAGATTACGGCCTGCTCTTTAGCAAATGCAATGGCATCGGGGGCGGTGATATCCGCTGCAATATTAAGCTTGCATTTAATTTTGCCGTTTATCTGAACAACTATTTCAACAGTGGCATCTACGCACTTTGCTTCATCATAAGCGGGCCAGGTGGTTGCATTAAGCATACCCTCAAACCCACACTGCTGCCACAATTCCTCAGTAAGGTGAGGCGCAAAGGGATTAAGCAGGATTATTAAGGTTTTGAACTCGCCGCGTGTGATACTTCCCTTGTTGGAAATATCGTTAAGTAGCGCCATAAGAGCGGCAATTGCGGTGTTCATTTTAAGGTTATCTATATCCTCAGTTACCTTTTTAATAGTGCGGTGGATAGCGGCTTCAAGCTCTGAAGAATATCCTTCCCCGTCGGCTAAAATATCGGTAAGGGCAGCAATTCTCTCTAAGAAGCGCTTACAGCCCTTAATTGAGCTTTGACTCCAGGGTGCGGATTTTTCAAAGTCGCCTATAAACATTTCGTAAAGACGCATTGTATCGGCACCGTAATTTTCAACGATGTCGTCGGGATTAACCACGTTACCGCGGGATTTAGACATCTTTTCGCCGTTTTCACCCAAAATCATACCGTGACTGGTACGCTTTGCATAGGGCTCTTCGGTGGGAACAACACCAATGTCATAAAGGAATTTGTGCCAGAAGCGGCTGTAAAGCAGATGCAAGGTTGTATGCTCCATACCGCCGTTGTACCAATCTACGGGGAGCCAATAATTTAAAGCTTCCTTAGAGGCAAGGGCGCTATCGTTCTTGGGATCGCAATAACGCAAGAAATACCATGATGAGCCAGCCCACTGAGGCATAGTATCTGTTTCACGCTGGGCGTGAGCGCCACAGCAGGGACAGGTGGTATTAACCCAATCAGTCATTTTTGAAAGGGGTGATTCGCCTGTTTCACTGGGTTCGTAGGAATCAACTTCAGGCAAGGTTAAGGGCAATTCGCTTTCTGGAAGCGGAACATATCCGCACTTTTCACAGTAAACCATAGGAATAGGCTCACCCCAGTATCTCTGACGGGAGAAGACCCAGTCGCGAAGCTTGAAATTAACCTTTTCTTCGCCGATATTGTTTTCCTTTAAAAATTCAATTATTTTTACCTTTGCATCTTCAACAGAAAGTCCGTTTAAGAAATCCGAATTGCAAAGCACACCTGTTGCACAGTCTGTAAAAGCTTCCTTTTGTACATCCTCACCGCCTGCAACTACCTCAATAATGGGTAACTGGAATTTCTTAGCAAACTCCCAGTCGCGGGTATCGTGGGCAGGAACTGCCATAATAGCACCTGTACCATAGGAAACAAGAACATAGTCGGAAATAAAAATAGGAATTTCCTTTCCGTTAACAGGATTGATAGCCATTACACCCGATAATTTAACACCTGTTTTGTCCTTAGCAACCTCAGTGCGCTCAAAGTCGGATTTCTTGGCGGCAGCCGCCTGATAATCCCGCACCTCTGCCATATTGCTGATGCTATCTGCCCATTTTTCAATAAGAGGATGTTCAGGTGAAACAACCATATATGTAGCACCGAAAAGGGTGTCGGGGCGGGTTGTGTAAACCTCTAAAACATCGCCAAGAGTGGTGTTGAATTTCACCTGTGCGCCTGTGGAACGGCCAATCCAGTTTCTTTGCTGGGTTTTGACTCTTTCTATATAGTTAATGGTATCGAGACCGTCTAAAAGCTTATCGGCATATTCGGTGATTTTAAGCATCCACTGGCTCTTAACCTTGTGTACAACCTCACTTCCGCAACGTTCACACACACCGTTGACAACCTCTTCGTTTGCAAGAACGCATTTACAAGAAGTGCACCAGTTAACTGCCATTTCCTTTTTATAAGCTAATCCCTTTTTATAAAGCTGAATGAAAATCCACTGTGTCCACTTATAGTATGCGGGGTCGGTGGTATTAACCTCACGGCTCCAATCAAAGGAAAAGCCAAGACTTTTTAACTGCCTTTTAAAGTTTTCAACATTATTCTTAGTTACGATTTCAGGATGAATGTGATTTTTAATTGCATAGTTTTCGGTGGGCAAGCCGAAGGCATCCCAGCCCATTGGATACAGCACATTATAGCCCTCAAAGCGCTTTTTACGGCTAACAATATCAAGGGCTGTGTAAGAACGGGGATGACCTACGTGAAGACCTTGACCCGAAGGATAAGGAAACTCTACCAATGCGAAGAACTTAGGCTTAGAATAATCTGTTCCAGCCTTAAAGGTTTCTTCTTTATCCCATATATCCTGCCACTTCTTTTCTATTTGTTTATAATCGTATTTCATTTATTTGCTACCCTCTTCAATGTTAGTTAAAATATCACTTAATTCTATATGCTCGCCGTCGTTCCAGATGCGGTCGAGATTATAAAACTCCCGTGCATCCTTTGTGAACACGTGAACAATTATTGAGCCATAGTCAAGAAGTATCCAATTAGTGGCGCGGCCCTCTATGTGAAGGGGTTCTATTCCCGCTTTAGAGAGCTTATCCTCCGCTTCCTCTGCCAAAGCGCGCACATGGGTAGAGGATGTGGCAGATGCCATAAGAAAATACTCGGTAATAACCGTTAAATCGCTTACCTTTATAGCCGAAAGGTCAAGTGCCTTTTTTTCATTAAGGGCATTTGCCGCTATTGAGAGTATCTTTTCGGTTTGCAAAAAATATCACGCTTTCTTTTAATATTCGTTTAATGTTGAGTCTTCACCTGTGAGCCAGTTATTATTTTTATCATTGCCCGCAATTGAATAAATTTCAGGGCAGGCAACGTCTTCCTCGGTTAGTGTTTCACCATAGGGATTAAAATACTCGTTAAAGACTTTAACATAATCGTCTTTATGAATTGAATAATAGGAAACACCATTATAATCGCAAGCCTGACCGGGCATACCGAATATGTGAATATTCTCGGTATCCAGTTTCATTGCCGCGAGAGCAAATGCTACGGTTTCATTAAGAGTTAAATCTGTTTGAATCTGGTTAAAACAGCTGTTGGCAATTTTCCAGATTTCACCCTTAGTCATATTTTGCAATTCTTTAAACAAAGCCGCATAGAACTTACGCTGTTGCTTAACACGGCCTATATCACTGCCGTTGTAGTTTTTATCCTCAGATTGATTGCCGCGCCGTTTTCTCATAAAGCCAATAGCATCTTTTCCCGAAAGGGTGATTTTGCCGGGACCTATAGTGTAATACTCACCGAAATCCAGCGGGTCTTCAATAGTTATGGCATTTGGCAGATTCATCTCTACACCGCCAATAGCATCTACAACATTTACGGCACCCTCGATGGAGAATAAAATATAATGGTCAATGGGAATTCCCAACTGATTTGAAAGACAACGTCTAAGAGCATTGATTTTCAGCTCGCCCTGCTGCGCGTTTGGATATACAGCATTTATTTTATATGCGTTAATATAACCTACATATGTGTCACGTGGAATTTGTAGCATGCTTACGGTTTTCTTTTTATGGTCCATACAAACCACAACTATAACGTCGGTTTGCTTAGAGTCGGTCCAGTCACAGCCTACAACTAGGAAATAGGTAACATCTTTATTATCGCTGAGCATAAGCTCACCGAAATCGCCTGTTTCAACCATTCCTTCGTCATCATAGCCAATATCACCGTATTTTGCACCGCCAAATAAAAGCTTCAAGAGTGGGTTATCGGTAACAGAGCTGTTGGCGCTGGCCAAAAACCATCCCATTACCGCTGTAAACACAAGGCTTATTGCAAGAACTACGGAGGTTGCTATATTTATTATACGCTTTACCTTGTTTACACTTTTTTTGCCTTTTTTAGAAGAATAAACACCCATAATATCCACATCCGAATTCGACGAATGGCTTGAGATGTCGGTAAACTCATTTTCCTCGTCAGTATTGTTTTCGTTGTTATCGCTAAAATCGTCGATAATAAAATCGTCTTTATTCTCAAAATCGAAATTCATAAATTCAGTCCCCTTTTAATTTTTGCGGTTGAGGTTTAACAAGGTTAGTGCTCGTTAAACTGTTATTCATTACTTAAAATAAAAGTTGTATGCCGCAATGGTATCCGGATGGATAGGAACCTTTTTTGCATTCAAATCCTCCACCGTGAATTTTAATGCAATACGCATTGCCTCTATTTCGTTTACCTCCACCGCACGGCGCATCTCCTCAACGCCCTCATAATCTCGGTCGCGAGATGTGTAATCTGCAAGGTATAAAACCTTTTCAAGACTGCTCATATTAGCGCGGGCGGTTGTGTGGTAACGAACGGCACTAATTATTTCCTCATCCTTTATCCCTAAAACCTTTTCCAAATAGGCACTGCCTATTATAGAATGATAGAGCTTAGGTGCTCCAATTTCAAGGTCGGTTAACATTATACCAAACTCTTTTGCAAATTTCAACTGTTCTTGCGTTTTGGTATCTTTTAACACATCGTGCAAAAGTCCTGCCAAAAATGCCTTTTCTTTATCGGCACCGTATCTGTCGGCAAGGCGCACTGCTTCCTCTGCCACGCAAAGGGAATGAAAATACCGCTTTTCACTGAGGCGGGATTTTAAATGCTCTTTATATTCAGCTATTGTCATATCCTTCATTTCCCTATATAAATTATTACTAAATATATACTTCTCAACAGCTTTTGGTACAATTTTGCTTATATTATCACCCTTGCAAACTGCATACCTTACTTCGGTAGAAGATATATTTTCAATAGAAAGCTCGGCTATTTCCACCCTTGCTCCGTCGGCTTTTAAACCATTTACTGCAGAATCGAATTCCTCACGATTTTCGCCACGTCTGAAAACGGCAAGTATATTGCAAAGCTTTATAAGCTCCTCATATTTATACCAGGTTTTAAAGGTAACAAGCATATCTGCACCGCACAAAAACCAAGGTGTATCGGAAAATTTTGCTCTGTAATCAAGGATTGTGAAATAGGTGTAGCTTTTTTCCGATCTTTGAAGCTCCACATCCCACACCTCAGCCTTAGGACTTATGCTTGCCAAAATTTTGCACATTTCTAATCTATGTGCGGCGGAAACCAGATCGGCACCCGCCTTGTGCACAGGCTGTTTAGTAGGAACAAGTAATATTTTTTTCACATCTGATCTTGAGCTTATTTCTCGCACCATTGTTTCGTGGCCGATATGGGGCGGATTAAATGTACCGCCGAAAATAACGGTTTTTTCCATTTTACTTAACCAGTTTGATTTTACGGTTTTCGGGCTTTGATGCTTTTCGGTACAGAATAAATCTGTAGCCTATAACCTGAACTACTTCTGCACCAACCTTTTGGGCAATTGTATCTGCCGTTTCACGGGAAGATGTGGGGGATGTTTCAAGAACGCGACATTTAATTAGCTCCCGCACCTCCAAGGCTTCATCTATATGACGCAGAGTCATATCATTTATTCCGTCTTTCCCTACCTGTAAAATGGGCTCCATAGAGTTTGCCATTCCACGCAAGTAGGCTCTTTGCTTTGAAGTTAACATTTTATTTCTCCTTACTCTGTTTCAAAAAGTGAACGGGAAAAGCTTTTTACATCGAAGTGTTGCAAATCGTCTATTCCCTCACCAACGCCTACAAACTTAACAGGAATTTGCAGTTCATCATGAATTGCCAACACTATACCACCGCGAGCAGTACCGTCAAGCTTAGTAAGCACAATACCTGTAATATCAGCCGCATTTTTAAACTCCCGTGCTTGATTCACGGCATTCTGACCCGTTGCCGCATCTAAAACCAAAAGATTTTCCACTGCCGCTTCGGGTAGCTCTCTATAAATTATTCGGGATATTTTTGCAAGCTCATCCATAAGGTTTTTCTTATTATGCAATCTTCCCGCTGTATCACAGATTATAACATCTGCTTTTCGGGCTTTTGCGGCGGCAATTGTATCAAACACAACAGAGGCAGGGTCGCTGCCCTCAACGCTCTTTATCATCTCTACTCCTGCCCGCTCTGCCCAAACGCCAAGTTGGTCAATCGCAGCGGCTCGGAAGGTGTCTGCTGCACCTAAAATAACCTTTTTGCCCTCTTCTTTTAGATTAGCCGCTAATTTTCCTATGGTAGTGGTTTTGCCCACACCGTTTACACCGATAACAAGGATTACCGACGGTGTTGTGGTAAGGTTTAACGGCTCACCCTCGCCTAACAGCTCTTCTATTATTTCTTGCAAGGCATTATATATTTCCGATGGGTCTGTAATACCATTTTCTTTAATCTTTTTGCGCAGAAGATCTATTATATGTTCTGCGGTAGGCATACCCATATCGCTCATAACAAGAGTTTCTTCTAATTCTTCAAACAGCTCCTCATCAATTTTAGTGAAGCTGTTGATAATGCCTGTTACCGCACCCATAAAAGAGTCGCGAGTCTTTTTAAGTCCCCTATTTATTTTAGAAAATAAGCCCATTTATTTTGCTCCTTATTTGATATTGGCTTGCAATTTCTTCTCAAGCTCCGAAACATTGATTTCAAGAAGCTTTGAAACACCCTTTTCCTGCATAGTTACACCGTAGAGCATATCTGCGGCTTCCATTGTGCCGCGACGGTGGGTTATGCATATAAACTGTGTAGAATCGTTCATACGGTGCATATAATCCGCAACCCTATCTACATTAACTTCGTCCAGCGCCGATTCAACCTCGTCCAGCAAACAGAAGGGTGGGGGTGCTACCATCATTATTGCAAAGTATATTGAAATTGCAACCAAAGCCTTTTCACCACCCGAAAGTGGCTCGATTTTTGAAACTGTTTTACCTGGTATACGAACAGATATGTCTATACCGCTTTCAAGCACATTTTCAGGGTCGGAAAGAATAAGCTCTGCACTGCCTCCTCCAAATAAATCGGTAAAGGTTTTAGAGAAATTTCGGTTGATTTTTCCAAAACCGTCTATGAATAAATCACGCATTGTTTCGGTTAGTCCGCCAATAAGCTTATACAGCTCCTTGCGGGATTTTTCAACATCCTCTATCTGTTCTTTATAATATTCGTAACGCTCGCTTACTTCCTTGTACTCTTCAATAGCCGACACATTAACATCGCCCAGAGCCTTCATTTTGCCCTTGATTTCTGCAAGCTCTCTTTTGGCAGCGGCAGGGTCGCGAAGCTGAATATCCAGTTCCTCTGCCTGAGATTTTGTAAGCTCGTATTCATCAAACAGCTTTCTTATAATGTCGTCATACTCGTGCATCATATTAGTGCGGCGTTCCTCAAGACGAATAAGCTCACCATTGAGTTTTTCTCGCTCTTCGGTAAGTGCTCTCTCTTGGGCGCGCATATTTACATTCTGACGCTCGGCTTCATCCTGACTTGCCCGAAGCTCTGCTGCCTGCTCTAATTCCTGCTTTGCATTTTTATGCAGTTCTTCGATTGCCTGCTTTAATTCCTCTATACGGCCAGCATAATCGTTGTTAAGACCTAACAGCTGCTGACGCTCAAGCTCCAACTGATCGGCACGGTAGGCACGGTCGTTTAATGCCGATTCCATAGCCTTAACAGTTCTTGAAATAGATTCAATATCTTTCTCGGTTTCTACATTTTGGAGCTTTAATGCGGTAAGGCGCTCAGAAAGTGAATCTCGGCGCTCGGAAAGACTGCTTCTACCACCTGAAATTTCATCTATCTCACTTTGGATTTTTGTTTGGTTTTCCTTTAATTCTTCAATAATCTTTTCGGCAGCATCGATGGTTTCGTGATTTAACTTTTCACGGTTCTCACAATCGGTAAGCTCTTTTTCCAGAGCCTCTATATTTGAACGATTGGTAGAAATAAGCTCATCTACACGGCGCATTTCACCCAGCACCCTTATTAAATCCTCGTTTGCGGTTTTAAGCTCTGCCTCGATATTTGCAATATCTTTGTTAACCCCTTCTAAAGAGGATTCAGCATTTTTGAGCTCTACTGTTTTAAGCTCTAGCTTTTCATTTTTCTTTGCAATTTGCAATTTGAGTGCTTCTATCTCACCGCCGCGGGATAGCAAGCCTGTGTGCTTGGAAAGTGAGCCACCTGTCATAGAACCGCCTGCATTTACAACCTGACCGTCAAGTGACACGATTTTATATTTATAATTAAACTTTTTGGCTATAGCAACAGCGGAATCAAGGTCTTCAGCCACAACTATTCTTCCCAATAGCGAAACCGCAATTTCACGATATTTTTTGTCGCACTTAACAAGGTCTGAGGCTATACCCACAAAGCCAAAGCAACTATCGAGCTTAGGTTCATCAATATATCTTCCCTCAATAGAAGATATAGGCAAGAAGGTTGCTCTGCCCGCCTTGTCGTTTTTAAGCATATTTATTGCGCGCTTAGCATCGCCCTCATTTTCTACCACCACGTTTTGCGCCGCACTGCCAAGTGCGGTCTCAATAGCAACGGAGAATTCTTTATCTACATCAATAAGCCTTACAAACGGGCCGTGAATACCATTAAGGGTTCCGCCTTTGTGCGCCTTCATAACAGCCTTAACTGCAAATCCAAAGCCTTCCATATTTTTCTCAAGCTCGTCCAGCATAGCAACTCGACGCTTGAGGTCTTCTATATCCAAGCGGAGTTTATCTATTTCGGCAGTTAAGTTTTTAACGCTTTCTTCCCTTGAAGAGCGACGCATTTTATAACCGTCTATTGAATTGTTGTAAGATTTCACAGAATCCTCCAAATCATCACGGTCGGTACTGAGCTTTTTGAACTCCTCCTCTTGGGATACCAGTGTTTCCGAAAGCTCCTGACGGTTTTCTTTAACAGCAGCGATACGTGTGGCAATCTCTTCAAGTGCAGTTGAAGCGGAAACAGATTTTACCTGCTCTTCTGTGCTTTGTGCAGAAAGACTGTTTAATGCAAGCACCAACTCTTCGGTTTTTCTTGAATATCCTTCACTTTCGGCAATAAGTCCGTTTAATTCTTCGGTAACATTATTGATAAGTAAATTAGTATCGCTTAACTTTTGCTGGCGCTGAGATAATTTTTCCTGCTCTGCTTTTATATTGTCGCGAGCATTTACATCGGATTCATTAAGACCGTCAATTTCAAAACGAATTCTCTCAATGTTCTGATTATTATGCAGAATTGTATTTTCAACAACGGCAATTTCACCCTCTTTACGGGTTGCCTCCTCATCCAGCTCCTGCGAACGGCGGCGCTTTTGCTCGATTGCAGAATTGAAAAATGCATTTTGCTCAATCAGTTTTTCCTGACCCTCTGCAATTTCGCCGAGTTTTTTGTTGGTTTCGTCGTATTGGTCGCGAACCAACGTTATCTTACGCTCGTGATTGCGAAGGGTATCCTTTGAATTATCCAGAGCATTAAGCCAGAGTCCAATCTCAAGCTCTTTTTTCTCGTCACGGAATTTTAAATACTTTTCCGCCTTTTCGCTTTGGTGCTTTAAAGGACCTATACGACTTTCAAGCTCTGCAAAAATGTCGTTAAGGCGAACAAGATTTTCCTCAGCTTGACCGAGCTTTCTCTCAGCCTCTATTTTGCGGTAACGATACCTTGAAATACCTGATGCTTCTTCAAAAATATCTCTGCGTTCATTAGGCTTTGCACCTACTATACTATCTATCTTACCCTGACCTATCATTGAATAACCGTCTCTGCCAAGACCTGTATCCATAAATAGTTCATTAACATCCCTGAGCCTCACAGAAACCCCATTTATTAAATACTCGCTTTCGTGGGAACGGTAATAGCGCCTTGTTACGGCAACTGTATCATTGTCGAAATTAAGGCTGCGGTCGGTGTTATCTATTGTTAAGGTAACCTCGGCAAAGCCCTGAGCACGCCTTGTGTCGGAGCCTAAGAATATAACATCTTCCATTGATGCACCACGAAGACTTTTTGTGGACTGCTCTCCCAAAACCCAACGCACTGCATCGGAGATGTTGCTTTTTCCGCTTCCGTTAGGACCTACAACAGCAGTTATACCCTTGCCAAACTGCAGATGAGTTTTATCGGCAAAGGATTTAAAGCCCTGTATATCTATTGACTTTAGCAGCATTTCTTTACTCTCCTTAAAGTTTACTTATCTTCTTTTACTTCAATAATATATCTATCTAAATCTGCATTTTCTTTAACCCTGCAGTAATAACCCATATCGCTGAATTCTTTTAAATTACAACGATGTTGACCTATTAGTTTTGAAATTTCTTTTGGATTAACAAAAAGCAGATATTTGCCTTTTGGATATTGTTTTAAAAGATTATAGGCTGAATTTTTGTATTTCTCACTTTCCACTAATTCCCCAAAGGCTGGGTGCCAAGGGCCTGACACAAATGCCGACTCATCTATTGAATGAAGCCCCAAGCGGATTATTTTTATCCCTCTTTGCTGAAACACAGTGGCTATTTCGGCACATAACGATACCGCTTTTTTTACCGTTTGCGGGGTGTATTTTCCCTCGTTATAAAACCTGCTTAAATATGTACCCTTTAGCACAACGGTGGGGTAAATTCTTACAGTGTCGGGATTGAGAGCAGCAATTTTTTTTGCCGTCTCAAGCGCTTTTTCATCTGTATCACCCAAAAGACCAGTCATCATCTGCAAACCCAATGAAAAGCCTTTCTCTTTTATAAGCCTTGATGCGGCTTCTACTGTTTCGGAAGTGTGACCGCGTTGGTTTTTAAGCAATACCTCATTATCCATACTCTGTGCGCCAAGCTCAATTGCAGTTACACCGTACATTTTTAGATTATCAAGAATTTCTTCGTCTATTGCATCGGGTCGGGTAGAAATACGAATACCTCTTACACTGCCGTCTGCCACAAATTTATAAGCTTCCCTCAGCAATTCCTTGCGATATTGGGTTTCAATTGCAGTAAAACTGCCGCCAAAAAAAGCAAGCTCTGTGGTTGTGGGATTATAATTGCTGAATGATTTTGCGGTCTCCACCGCTTTTCGCACCGACTCGGCATTTGGAATATCGTTTTGACCCGTTATATGCACCTGATTGCAAAAGCTACATTGGTGAGGACAGCCGATATGGGGTACGAAAATAGAAATATTAGAGTGGATTTCACTCATAGCTTACGCCCCATCAATTCAAGTGCCTGCCTTGCGGCTTCCTGCTCTGCGCGTTTTTTACTACCCGCAGTGCCAACACCTATAACATTTGAATTAAGGTGAACTTCAACCGTAAATATCTTCGCATGGTCAGGACCTTTTTCGTCTGTTAAAACATATTCCAAATGTTCTTCAGGGTTTTGCTGAATAACCTCCTGCAAAACCGTTTTATAATCCTTAAATGCAACAGTTGTCATACAGCTTAATTTTTTGTCGATAAATCTTAGCACGTGTTTTCTCGCAGGTTCAATACCGCCATCAAGATATATAGCAGCAAGCACGGCCTCAAAGGCATCGGCCAATATTGAAGGGCGCTTGTCCCCCCCTGTTTGCTGTTCACCCTTGCCAAGGCGTAAAAATTCTCCCAATCTCAGTTCAAGAGAAAATTCATGTAATGCATTTTCGCATACAAGTGATGCGCGAATTTTTGTAAGCTCACCCTCCGGCAGATTGCGGTAATTCAGAAAAATATGCTCCGCAACAATTATCGAAAGAACCGAATCTCCCAAAAATTCCAAACGTTCATTAGAGCCCTCTATATGCTTATTTTCATTTGCATATGAGGAATGGGTAAGGGCACGCTCCAATAGCTGTTTATTTTTAAATTTATATTGTAATAATTCTTCTAATTTCTTCATTCGTCCTGTGCCTTTTCGCTAGTTTTTAAGTTTTTCTCCAATTTTTCAATAAAGTTATTTTCAACGCTGGCTTTGGCTATACCAATAGCACTCTTAAATGCCTCAGCATCGGAATTTCCGTGAGCCTTAAAAACAGGCTTTTTAACACCTATAATTGGTGCTCCGCCGATTTTTTTGTAATCCATAGTGTCTTTTACGGTTTTCATAGAGGGTAGCACCATCAATGCGGCAATTTTAGTGATAATATTCTTATAAAAAACTCCCTTTATCATCTTCATTATAGAAGATGCAACACCCTCTGTGGTTTTCAAAACAACATTACCCGAAAAACCGTCGGCAACAACTACATCGCAGACACCTGACATTAAATCTCGTGCCTCTACATTGCCTACAAAATTTATGGGAGCATCCTTCAATAGCTTATATGCTTCAATCTGCAGTTCTCCGCCCTTAGAATCCTCAACACCGATGTTAAGAAGACCTACAGTGGGATTTTTTATACCCATAACATTTTTCGCATAGCAGGATGCCATAATTCCAAACTGTAAAAGCATTTCGGGACGGCAATCTACATTTGCGCCCTCGTCCATAAGAAAGAAATATTTGCCCGTAACGGTTGGAATAGCAGAACCAAAGGCAGCACGTTTTACTCCTTTTATGCGTTTTACAATAAAGGTACTGCCCATTACAAGCGCACCTGTACTGCCTGCAGAGATAAATGCATCGCCCACGCCTTCTGCCAGTGCCTTTAAGCCCACAGCCATTGAGGTGTTGGATTTTGCTTTAATAATATCCTTAGGATTATCGTGCATAGAAAACTCTTCATCAGCATGGATAATCTCCATACCCTCTATATTAACATTATTCTCTTTAGCACATTCTTTTATCTTATCTTTGTTGCCCACAAGGATTATATCTATACCATACTCCTCTGCCGCAAGCTGACAGCCCTTAAGCACAGAAAGAGGTGCATTATCTCCACCGAATGCATCTGCAATAATTTTCATAATCCAATCCTCACTTTTTATATTTTATACTCTGTTATTATACCACGAAAGTGCCCTTTCTGACAATGCTGAATATCGCTCTCGTTTGTCGCGAATTTTCTCTTCTAATGGGGGCAAAACACCAAAATTCGCGCCCATTGGCTGAAAGTTCTTTACAGATGTGTCACTTATATAACCGCTTAAAGCACCTAGCATTGTATAGTTTGGAAAATCAATTGGCTTTTCCCCAGATAAACGGTTTTTAACCGACAGTGCCGCAACTATTCCCGAAGCTGCAGATTCCATATATCCCTCTACCCCGCTAAGCTGACCGCAAAAGGAAATTCTTGGGTTTGATTTCAAAGAAAAATCCCCGTTGAGAAGCTTAGGGCTGTTGATAAAGGAATTGCGGTGCATAACACCAAGCCTTACAAACTCCGCCGATTGGAGACCGGGGATCATTGAAAATACCCTTTTTTGTTCGGGCCATTTTAGATTTGTTTGGAACCCTACCAGGTTATAAAGCGTTTTTGAACTATTCTCGGCACGAAGCTGAACTACAGCCCAAGGACGGTGACCGGTGTTTGGGTCAATCAGACCCACAGGCTTCATTGGACCAAAGCGAGGAGCATCTATTCCGCGAGATGCCAAAATCTCAATAGGCATACAGCCCTCGTATACCGTTAAGGGTTTATCAAAATCCTTCAAAATAACGCTTTCGGCATTTACCAGCTCACGATGGAATTCCTCATATTCCGCTTTGTTAAAGGGGCAATTTATATAGTCGTCATCCCCTTTTTCATAGCGCGAGGCTTTAAAAGCTCTGCTATAATCAATGCTTTCAGCAGTAACAATAGGAGCAGCGGCATCGAAAAAATTTAGGTATTCTTCCCCGCAAATTTTTTTAATGTCCTCTGCCAATGCGCCGTCGGTCAGGGGCCCTGTGGCAACGATACAGTAGCCCTCTTTGGGAATTTCAGTTACCTCGGCATTGATTAACTCAATATTCTTATGAGCTTTAATCTTCTCGGTTATATATCCCGAAAATTTATCACGATCCACAGCCAGTGCGCCGCCTGCAGGAACCATACAGGTGGCGGCAGCTTCCATACAAAGAGAGCCTAATCTGCGCATTTCTTCCTTAAGAAGTCCTGCGGCAGAATCTATTCGAGCGGCCTTCAAAGAATTAGAGCACACAAGCTCTGCCAGCTTATCGATGTGGTGTGCGGGAGATTTTCTCTGGGGCTTCATTTCATACAACTCCACAGCAACCCTTGCGTTGGCAAGAGTCCAAGCCGCCTCGCAGCCCGCTAATCCCGCGCCTAATACTTTTACTTTTTCCATTATTTTTTAGTGCTTTTCTTAGTGGATTTTTTTGTGGTTTTCTCACGGGTAGGACATTCATTGTTCATACAGAATTTTCTGCCCTTAAAACCGCTGATGATAAACCCGCCACATTCGGGACATTTATCACCCGTTGGAACACCCGGTGCTGCAAAATCGCAGTCGGGATAATTTGTACAGCCATAGAATTTTTTGCCTGTTTTCTTAGAAAGACGTTTTACAAGCTTGGAGCCGCATTTGGGACAAGGCTGTTTAACCTCATCTTCGGGAACGGGCTTTGTGTTTTTACATTCGGGATAACCCGGACATGCCAAGAACTTACCAAAACGGCTGCTTTTAATAACCATATTTCTGCCGCACTTATCACAAACAACGTCTGTTACTTCATCAGGAACCTTTACACGCACACCCTCAAGGGTTTGCTCAGCCTTCTTTATGTTTTTTGCAAAGCCTTCATAGAATTCCTCTATGGTTTCTATCCATTCGCGGTTTCCTGCACCGATTTCGTCAAGACTTGTTTCCATACCTGCGGTGAATTTTACATTCACTATAGATTTGAAATGCTCACTCATCAGGTCGGAAACTGTGATTCCAAGATTCGTAGGCACCAGCATTTTCTTTTCCCTTTCAACATAGCTGCGCTGCAGGATATTTGAAATGATTGAAGCATAGGTTGCAGGTCTGCCTATACCGTTATCCTCAAGTGCCTTGGTAAGGCTAGCCTCATTATAACGTGCGGGAGGCTGAGTGAAATGCTGATTGGAATCCAAAGCCTTAAGCTTTAATACCTCACCTACCTCGATGGGCGGTATATTACATTCCTTTTCGCTACTTTCCTCGTCCTTGCCTTCCTCGTAAAGCACTGTAAAGCCATCGAAACGCACGGTGTATCCATTTGCTTTAAATACGTAGCCATTTGCTTCGATATCCATAACGGTGGTATCCTGAATACTTGCTGCCATAAGGCTTGCTATAAAGCGTGACCAAATAAGGCGGTAAAGCTTAAGTTGGTCCGAAGTTAAAGCGTCTGCTACTTTTTCGGGAGATAAATCTACAATAGAGGGACGGATTGCCTCATGGGCATCCTGTGCGCCCGATTTAGATTTAAAATATCGTGGGCTTGAAGGTAGATATTTATCACCCCAACGCCCTCTTATATATGAATTGGCGGCACCACGTGCCTCTTCGGAAATGCGCAGAGAGTCGGTTCTCATATAGGTTATAAGACCTGTTGTGCCCATACCCGGAATATCTATTCCCTCATAAAGCTGCTGTGCAACACGCATAGTGCGCTGACCAGTAAAGCCAAGCTTTCTTGCTGCCTCCTGCTGTAAGGTAGAAGTAATAAATGGGGGTGCCGGCTGACGGTTGCGTTTGCCGTTTTTAACGTTTTTTACCTTATATTCGGCACCATCTAATGCCTCTAAAACAGCATTTGCTTCCTGCTCGTTGGTTATTTCTACCTTTTCACCGCTTAATGTAGTTTGAAGCTTTGCCTGAAACAACTTGCGCGCATAGTGGAATTTTGCATCTATAGACCAAAATTCCTGTGGGTTAAATGCCTCTATTTCCTTTTCACGGTCTACAATAAGCTTTAAAGCAACAGATTGAACTCTGCCCGCTGAAAGCCCGCCTTTAACCTTTTTCCAAAGGAAAGGACTCAATTTATAGCCCACTATTCTATCCAACACTCTGCGAGCCTGCTGAGCATCAACTAAATTCGAATTTATTTTATGGGGATTTTCCATTCCTGCCTTTACACCTGATTTGGTGATTTCATTAAAGGCTACACGGTTGTATTCATCCTCCTTTAAACCTAAAAGAGTTACCAAATGCCAAGAAATAGCTTCGCCCTCACGGTCGGGGTCGGTTGCGAGATATACAAATTCGCTTTTTTCGGCGGCGGATTTAAGTTCCTTAAGCAACTCCCGTTTGTCACTCATAATGATATATTCGGGCTTAAAGCCGTTATCAATATCTATACCGATTTTAGATTTAGGCAGATCACGAACATGACCCATTGATGCCTTTACCTCATAATCGGCTCCTAAATACTTACCTATTGTCTTTGCCTTTGCAGGCGACTCAACAATTACAAGTTTTGACATTACTCTTTTCTCCTTTTATATTTGGGCTCTAAGGAGCCTATCTATTTTAACCTGTACCTCGACCCCGGCAGGGCTTCAACAAAGCCTTTGATTTCTAGCATTGTTAATGCCGAAAGTACATTTGAGGTAGCGAGATTTGTTTTTAATACTATTTCATCGGTCAACATTTCCTGAGGTCCTAATGCCTCAAACACTGTGGCACAATCTCCACTTAAAGTTTGTGGATTAGGAGTGTTTTCAGGCTTTTTTATGACTGTTGACTTTCCATTTGCTTTTTTCGGTTTTTCTTTAGACTTTTGCGCCGACCTTTCAAGCCTATTGATAAGTGAAATATATTCAGCCTTAAGTTCGTTATTTGAAACACTGTTGATTCTTCCAAAATCCACTGTGAACTCACCAAAATGTGAAAGCAACTCTTTGGGTGATGAAAGGGGTAACGCACCATCTGATATAAGTTCGTTACAGCCTTTATATTGCATCGAATAGGCATCGCCTACCAATGCAAAAACCTCTCTGCCATATTCCAACGCTTTATGGGCGGTAATAAGGGTTCCACTTTTCTCTCCAGCCTCCACAACCACTACTGCATGTGAAAGTGCAGCTATAATTCGGTTTCTCAAATGAAAGGAAGCTTTTGCTCTTGGAACGTAAAGGGGAACAAACTCGCTTATTAACAAGCCGCCTCCCTTTATGATATCACAGCGAAGGGATTTGTTCTTTTTCAAATAACCGCTAAGCAAACCTCCGCCGGTTACATTAACGGTTGGCTCGCCGACTGTTAACGCACCGTGATGTGCAAAAGCGTCGCCCCCTACGGCTCCGCCTGAAACAATCAATGCCCCGCCAAGTGCCAACCTTGCCGATAGCGAAAATGCCGCTTGCTTTCCGTATTCGGTAATATCACGCGGACCCACAACGGCTACCGTAAGGCGGTTATCAAAATCGGGCAAATCACCCACCGTGTATAAAACCACAGGAGGATTCTCTATTGTCTTTAGCCTTTCGGGATACCGCCTATCGCAATAAGGAATTACGGTTATATAGTTTTCGCGGCACTGCTTTAAAATTTTAGTAGCTTCTTCTAAAGAATGTGAGCCGCGCTTCTTAAGCTGTGCTTCGGTTACACCTAGTTTGTACAATTCCTCATTTGTTAAAGTAGGTAAGGAATTTATATCCTTTATATTCTCTATAACTTGCCTTGTGTTTATGCAGCCGTAACCCAATAAAAGCTGCAAATAAATCCAATATTCCATTTCTTAACAGCCACCCTTCTGCATTTCCCAAATCAACACGGTTGCAGCTGTGGCGGCATTAAGGGACTCTGCCCTACCTACCATTGGTATAGTAACCTTATAGTCACAAAGACTGATGATATCGTCGGTCAGTCCGTTTGCCTCGTTGCCTATAAGCAATATCTTTTTAGAAGTTTTATCTGCATAACAGATGTTTGTGGCAGTGCCGGAAACCACCGAAGCATACAGCCTTGCACCTGAGCTATGCAAACGCGACAGCTCTTTTTTTAAATCTGAAACTATGTATATGGGTAATCGTAACAGCGCTCCCATACCGGCTCTTAATGACTTAGGTGCGAAGGGGTCGCAACAGGATGCCGAAACAATAATGCCCTTTGCGCCAAATGCCTCTGCAGAACGGGCTATTGCACCTAGATTTGAAGGGTCAGCAGTGTTTTCAAGGGCGATATACAGCCCATCTTCACAGTTGGCTAAGCTATATTGGGGAATGTTCAAAAGCGCTACTATACCCTGAGGGGAAACTGTATCGGATAGCTTTAGCATTATATCGTTTGTTACAAGATATGATCGCTCGCATCGAGATAAAACCTCTTTCACCCCTTGCGGGTGTTTTTCCATAATGCTTGCTGTGTAAAATACTTCGGGAATGCAGTAGTCATTAGCAGTAGCATCGGAAACCAGTCGCAAGCCCTCCGCCACAAAAACACCTGCCTCGCGGCGGGCACGCGGAGAATTTTTAAGCTTTACAGCCGCCTTAATTCGCGGATTATCTTTACTGGTAATGCTTTGTTCTTCCAACGGTAATGCCCCCTTTTTCAAAAATCTGCCCCATTTATCCAAATATATATTATACATACATATAATATATATGTAAATAGGAAAATTGTAAATTTATTTTATTTGAGTTTTTACAGCGAGTAAAAAAACAAAAAGCTTACTAAGCTTTTATGTTTTTTGATGCTTGAATTGTAGTATTTTTTAGCCCTGAAAATACAAAAACAACGCCCGTACATACGCGGGCGTTATCTTTAATTTTCTTATTTAAGAGCTGCTTTTGCCTGCTCGCAAAGAGCGGTGAAAGCTGCTGCATCGTTAATTGCGATTTCAGAAAGCATTTTTCTGTTAATCTCAACACCGGCCTTTTTAAGACCATTCATAAGGGTAGAATAGTTCATACCGTTAAGCTTAGCAGCTGCAGAAATACGGGTAATCCACAGACGGCGGAAATCACGTTTCTTCTGCTTGCGGCCAATATAGGCATAGTTGCCTGACTTCATAACAGCCTCTTTAGCTGTTTTGAAAAGCCTATGTTTAGCGCCAAAGTAACCCTTGGCAAGTTTTAAAACCTTTTTCCTTCTTTTGCGAGTAGCCATCGCACCTTTAATACGTGCCATTTTAAGTCAACCTCCGTTATTTTTATTGTTGTTTATTTGTAAGGAACCATCATCTTGATTGCTGCAACATTTGTTTTGTCGGCAACAGATGTTTTACGGAGATTCCTCTTGCGTTTGGTGGTCTTCTTGTTAAGAATGTGTGATTTGTAAGCATGTGCACGCTTTACCTTGCCTGTAGCAGTAAGCTTAAAACGTTTTTTCGCACCGCTGTGTGTCTTGATTTTAGGCATTTATAATTCCTCCTTGAAAATAATTACTATTTAGTCGGCTTGGGCGCAAGGAACATTAACATATTGCGTCCTTCCATTTTTGCAGGCTTTTCAACAACCGCAGTTTCGGAACAGAACTCTGCAAATCTCTGCATAAGATCTAAACCGATTTCGGGATGACCCAACTCTCTGCCTCTGAAACGGATGGTGACCTTTACCTTATCACCATTTTTAATAAATCTTTTGGCATTGTTCGCCTTGATTTCAAGATCGTGAGTATCGATACTGAGCCCGACTATGCGAATTTCCTTGATATCAACGACTTTTTGATTTTTTCGAGCATCCTTTTCTCTTTTGGCTTGCTCAAACTTGTACTTACCGTAGTCCATAATTTTACATACGGGTGGTACTGCATTGGGAGCGATTTCTACTAAATCCAGATCACGCTCTTCGGCAGCCTTTAACGCTTCCTTAACCGAAAGGATTCCAAGCTGTTCTCCGGTTGAGGTTACTACTCGAACCTCTTTGGCTCTGATTTCTTCGTTGATGGATAATTCTTTGCTGCTGATGGTTAAGCACCTCCGACATAATAATACAAAACGCGGACAATTTGAAACTGCGCGCGTAAAAAAACTAATTACAGCGCAATACTGCGACTGAAAAAGGCAATTTATTGACCTTTTTGGCTGAGCCTTAAGGTGAGAACGGGTAGGTTCCACTTTGTTTTGCTTAGTGATTATACAACAAACAAAAGAGTTTGTCAAGTGTAATTTTTAAAATTTATTGTTTTGCAAGATATGCCTCTA